>NZ_JBICWR010000012.1:13172-327948 GCF_043199855.1 Streptomyces sp. NPDC048521 | reverse complement strand
GACGGCCACGCTCGCGATACCCGCATCCCGACAGGCCCGGGCCACGCGGACAGCGATTTCGCCACGGTTGGCGATGAGCACCTTGCGCACGATTGCGGCTCCTTGGTTCAAGTGGTCGGCACACCACGGGATGGACGGTCAGTCGATGCCTCGCACGATGTGGTCCTCGGCCTCCTGCTCGTCGTCGCCGGCGAGCAGGAGCGGGGGAGCGGGCTGTGCCACCACCTGCGGGACGTCGACGCGGGGACGGCCTTCGTGATCAAGGACAGGGTTCATCGCTCCTCCGTGCTCCTCCGGTTCGTCGTGTGAAGAATGTCTCGACCGACGTACCGCCGTGAAAAGTCGTCCCAGGACGGGTGGCTCGCATTCACGGGGTATGGGTATCGGCCGATGTCGCGCCGGGAAGATGGGTGCCGCGGGCCCGTTGAATTTTTGATGACGGGCGCACCTATTCCATGATGGTGCTCATCCTCTTCGCTCGGTGAGGGTCCGTCAAGGGCGTCCCCAAGAGGGCCTGATGACGCTCTTGAAGTAACCATCCGGCCCGAAACATGACCAGCGGAAGCATGGGTTCCCCTCGAGAAACCACCCACTTAGGTGGGACATCGGTGGACGATCTGGGCATCCTCACGGGCAAGGCAAGTCTCCGATTCAGCCAAACCGTCAGTTGCTCATTGAAATGGAAGCTCGGCGTCCTAAGACTGGTGACCTAAGACCGGTGGTGCGTTCACAAGAATCAGCAAGTGGCTGATAAGCGTCGAGTGGAATCGCCGCAATGTGATGCCGAAGGGGGGCGGTGCATCCATGTCCGTGTCGTTCGTTTTCCAGCAGGGCTCGGTTGTTTCCGAGTGTCCGCTCCGTGCTGCCAAATTCTGATTTCGGGCAACGATTTTCTCGCAGTTCAGGGTAGGAAAACGAGAGGTGAATGATGCGCGTGCTCTTTGTGACAGGCGACGGACATGACTCCTTATCCAGCGTGAGAACACTGCAGCGCTACGGGCACAAGATCCTCATGGCGCACTCGGCGCAGCAGGCGCTGGCCACGCACACGCAGGCGGATTTCATCATCCTCGACCTCGGGCTGGCCGATACGGACGGGCTGGAGGTCTGCCGGGCGATCCGCCAGGTCAGCGACACGCCCATGATGGCGGTGACCGAGCGGGGCGACGAACTCGAGCGGGTCCTCGGCCTGAAAGCGGGAGCGGACGACTGCGTCGACCGCGGCTGCGGCATCCATGAACTGGTGGCGCGGATCGAGGCCGTCACCCGGCGCAGCGGGGCGCGGCACCGGCCCTCCGGCAGCATCGCGTACGGGCCGCTGCGGATCGATCAGTCGTCCCGCGCGGCCTGGCTCGCCGGGAAGCCGATCAAGTTGACCCGCAAGGAGTTCGACCTGCTGCTCACGCTCGCCTCCCGGCCCGGTGTGGTACTCACCCGCAAGGAGTTGATGAACCACGTCTGGAACGACAGCTGGACCCGGGGACGGACGATCGACACGCATGTCAACAGCCTGCGGACCAAGCTGGGTTCGAACGACTGGATCGTGACCGTCCGGGGAGTGGGCTTCCGGTTCGGCGAGTGCGGTGTGGAGCCGCCCGACGGTCCGCAGCCCGCGAACGACACGGTGCAGGCCGGGCACCACCGGGCCGGTGCGCAGGTGGTGCCGCCGGCCCGGGTGGGCTGATCCCCATGTCCTACGATCCGGTGCGGCGGCCGCGTTCGGCCAGGGAGCGCTGGGCGTCGCCCGCGTGGTAGTACGTCCGGCCGGCCCGGCTGCGGCGGCGCCAGCCCTTCTCGCTCGCCAGCCGGTACACGGTGCCGCGGGGTGCCTGCCACAGTCGCGCTATGTCCGTCGCGGACAGCCACAACGAGGTGGCGGCCGCGGCGGCATGCAGCGCGTCGCCGTCCGCGTCCTGCGGTCCGGGCTCCTGGTCGGCGTCCTTGGGCAGCCACTCGTGCAGTTCCCAGCGATGGGCGGGCGTCGCGGTGCAGACCACCTCCGGTGGTGTCCCGGAGTCCCGTACGGACCGGGCCACCAGGGTGCCCCCGCATCCGGCCGTTCGGCATGCGCCGACCGGCAGGCTCCGCTCGGGCGGCGCGTCCACCACCCGGGCCGCCGCGCGCATCAGCCCCGCCACCTCCTCGGTGAGGTCGCCGACGGCCTCGTGGCCGGACAGCCAGTCCAGGTGACGCAACAGGAAGCCGGTGAGGGCGGGGACCTCGCGCCGTGGCGCGGCGGTACCGCGCTGCTCCGCCACCAGACCGCTCCACGAGGCGAGCACTCGGGTGATCGCCGTGCGCACCTCCACGGCCGCCGTGTTGAGCGGCATGCCGGGCATCGCCCGGCTGGACGTGCGCTCCTCCCAGCGCCGGGTCCGAGCTCCGTCGAGGACGCCTCCGCACTCCTCATATGCGCCGGGAAGCGCCACCAGTGAACGGGCCAGCCGCCCTGTGCAGTCGGCGCACAGCCGCCTTTTCGGCGCTTTGCCGGCGGTCCCGTCCGACGTTTCCCTCAGGTTTTTCACGCAGCGGACATCCGGGCAGCGCACCCGTTCTCCCGTCCCCCGCCCGGTGTTCGACTCCGGCATTCGTGACTCCTTTTCGACGGGTTTTCCGGCCCGCCGCAATGGTGCCCACCGAATCGCCGCCGGCTTTCGTCCCTGCGGGAAATATGACGGGGGCCGGCACGAGATTTTCCGTGCGCGGCACCGGGTTGTCGTCCAGTGCGGGAAAACCCCATGCGGTGTTGACGCACAGCGGTGACGCCGCTGACGGAAAATTGACAGTCGCGGGCGCGCCACCCGTCAGTGCGGGGAGCGGATCGAAACGGGGTCCGGCGGGGTGCTCAGTCGCCCGGGGTCAGCCGGTGGGCGAGGACCCGCTCGAGCAGGGCCGTCAGCTGCTCGCGCTCGCCGGGCTCCAGCGGGGCCAGGAGGCTGTCCTGCGCCTCCGCCAGGGCGTGCTCGATGCGGTGGAGCTGCCGTACGCCGGCCGGGGTGACGGTGATGGTGTTGCGCCGCCGGTCCGCGGCGTCCACGTCGCGCACCACCAGGCCGGCGCCGGCGAGCTCGTTGACCGCCTCCACGATGTAGCTGCGGTCGATCCCGCAGCGCCGGCCCAGCTCGGCCTGGCTGAGCGGGCCGAACTCGTCGAGCGACGCCAGGAGCGCGAAGTGGTACCGGCGGGCGTCCACGGACGCCAGTGCCCGGGAGACCAGACGGGCCGTGTGGGTGGCGATCTGTGTGACGAGCCAGCTGGGCGTGGCCCGCAGCCGGGCCGGAGCCTGGGAGATCGCCTTCATGGTCACCGCACCACCGTAGCAGGGGGTTCCGGGACATCTGTTGGCCAGACCCACGAATATGTTACGTTGGCCAGGTCAACGATTCGGATGCGTCGGCTGGTCGGTCCGTGTCGTCCGACCCGGCCGTCGCCCAGCCTGTTGGGAATGAGTTCATGATTCTGGTCACCGGCGCCACCGGTAACGTCGGTCGCAATGTCGTCCTGCAGTTGCTGGAGGCGGGCGAGACGGTCCGGGCCCTCACCCGCAACCCGGAGAAGGCCGCGCTTCCCGCCGAGGTGGACGTGGTCGCCGGGGACATCGCCGACCCCAGGAGCCTGCCGCCCGCTTTACAGGGCGTGGACCGGGCCTTCCTCTTCCCCGTCTTCGGGCAGCTGGGCGGATTCCTGGAGGTCGCCCAGGAATGCGGTGTGGAACACATCGCCATGCTGTCGTCGTCGACCATCGAATTCGACGAGCCGGGATTCATCGGCCAGGTGCACCTGGAATGCGAGAACGCGGTGACCGGATCCGGCATCCCGCGCACGTTCGTCCGGGCCGGTCTGTTCATGCTCAACGACCGTGGCTGGGCGCCGCAGATCCGGCAGACGGGTGTGGTGCGCACGGCGTACGGCACGGCCGCGGCGGCCCCCGTCGACGAGCGGGACATCGCCGCGGTCGCGACCGCCTCGCTGCTGGCACCGAAGGACGGCAGCGTCCACACCCTCACCGGCCCCGAGTCCCTGACCCAGATCGACCGCGTCCGCATCATCGGCGAGGTGCTCGGCAAGCCGGTGGCGTTCGAGGAGCTGTCCCGCGAGGCGGCCCTGAGCCACCTCGTCCAGCAGATGCCGCCGGACGCCGCCGAGTTCCTGCTGAACCAGCTCGCCTCCTGGCAGGGCGTCACCGCCGAGGTGCTGCCCACGGTCGAGCAGGTGACCGGCCGCCCCGCGCACACCTACCGGCAGTGGGTCGAGCACCACGTGGCCGACTTCTCCTGACGCACCCCTCGGAGGCCGGCTCTCCGACCATCCCGTGATACTTCCGACGGGGTGGTACACCGCGGGGATCCCGCGGTCGCCTCAGCCGACGGCCCGGTGCAGCAGGCACTCCTCCAGGAAGGCGAGCATCCTCAGGTGGTACGCCCGGGCGGCCCAGCCGAGGCTGATGTTGTGGCCCGCGTCCGGCTGCCGGTCGATACTGACGGACGCGTGGCGCAGCAGGGCGCCCAGCTCGGACAGCGCCTGCGGATCGTGCCGCCACCGCTGCTCGTGCTCGGCGAAGGTGAACCGGACCGGGACCCGCACGTCGGGAGCCAGCCGCTCCAGGGTCCCGGGCCAGGCGGGCAGTTCGGCCGCCTCGCGCGGAGGCATCGCGCCGATGAGGGACTGCGCCAGGGTGAAGGTGCGCGGAGGGTAGAGCCCCAGCGGCCCCCAGTTGTTGGCACGCAGCCGGCGCCGCCACAGCTCGGTCCCGGCCGCGTCCGGATCGTCGGCGAACCGGTGGCCGCAGCCCGACACCGCCAGCCCGGCCAGCGGCAGTTCGTGGTGCCGGGCCGCCAGGGTCAGCGCCACCTTGCCGCCGTAGGAGTGCGCGAGGACGAACAGGCGGGCCCCGGTGGGCCGGGAGCCGAGGAAACCGGCCAGTGCCCGGCTCAGCACGGCCGCCTGCTCCACCAGCGGCAGCCCCTCGGGCAGCTGCGCGGCCGAGCGGCCGTAGCCCGGCCGGTCCACGGCGAGTACGGTCAGGCCCAGCTCGGCGCCGAGGGTGAGCAGGGACAGGCCGGGCGCGGCGGTCTGGTGGAAGTAGCCGGCGCGCATGCCGCCGCCGGGCACGGCCACGACGACGGCGCGCGGCACCGGCCGGCGGGGCTCGGCCAGCAGAGCGGACAGCCGGAGCCCGCCGGACTCAAGGACGATCTCCCGCACCGGAACGGGGGATCGGGGCTGGGCAGCGGCAGGCGCCGACTGGCCGCGGACCCCGACGGACGGTGACGACATGGTCAGAAACCTCCTCGGACGACGGTGCGGATGGACACCCGCGGCGGGCCGACCCCTCTCACGCCGGCCGGGGCGCGGCGGACACCACGGGGGCGCGGGCCCCGTACGGGTAGGGGTGGCGGGCCCGGCCCTCCCGCAACACACGGCCCCACCAGTCCAGTTCGTCCAGGAGCAGCTCGGCCGCGGCCGTGCTGCCGACCGGGTCGGTGGGCCGGCCGTCGGCGTCGAAGAGCCGGCCCACGCCGTGGAAGCTGACCGCGTCCCGCACCGGCACCGCGTGCAACTCGCCGAAGACCTGCCGCAGTTGCTCGACCGCCCGCAGTCCGCCGGAGCGGCCGCCGTAGGAGACGAAGCCGACCGGCTTGGCCTGCCACTCACGGTCGTGCCAGTCGATCGCGGTCTTCAGTGTGGCCGGGAACGAACGGTTGTACTCGGGGGTGACCACGACGAACATGTCCGCGCGGTCCAGCCGCGGGGTCAGGCCCGCGAGGACCTGGCGGACCTCCGGGGGCGGCACCGTCACCGGCTCGGCGGGCAGGGGGTGCTCGGCGAGGTCGATGACGTCCGTCTCCAGTCCGTCACGCCGGCGCGCCGTCGCGGCGAACCAGCGGGCGACGGCCGTGCCGCTCCCTCCCGGCCTGCCGCTGCCGACCAGGACGGCCAGCCGCAAGGGGTCGTACCACATCATCAGCCTTTCCACGGCGGGGCGTGCGGGCGGGACGATCAGGTGAAGTCGGCGACGTGGTCGGCCGCCCACTCGGCGAAGCCGCGGGCGGGCCGGCCGAGGTACGGCTCGATAGGCGAGATCTCGTGCGGCCGGTCGACCAGGGCCGCGAACATGCGCAGCCGGGCCTCCACGGCGGCGGGCGGGATCCCCGCCTCGGCCATCTCCTTGCGCGTCTCGTCGTGGCTGATCTCCTCGAACCGCACCGGCTTGCCGATCGCCTCACCGATGAGCCGGGCCCGGTCCGCGTAGGTGATCGACTCCGGACCGCTGAACATCGGCTTGGCACCCAGCAGTTCGTCGGTGAGCAGGGCGCGGGCCGCCAGCTCGGCGATGTCCCGCTCGTGCACCGGCGCCGAGTGGGCCCGGGCGAACGGGCCGCGGGCCAGGCCGGTGGTACGGATCTGCTCGCTCCACTCCAGCGCGGTCACCGCCAGGCCACCGGCGGGCTGCAGGGCGGTCCACTCCAGGCCGGACTCCTCGATCTGCCGTTCCAGATCGCGGTGGCGCACGGCGATGGAGTTCTTCGGGTCGTCGTCGCGCGCCGAGTAGGAGGACAGGGCGACGATGCGCCGCACGCCGTTCTCCCGCGCCCGGCGGATCACCTCCGCGGGACCCTCGGGAAACGCGGCGAGCACGAAGAAGACCGCGTCGACGCCCTTCATGGGCAGCTCGTCCGTGCGGGCCACTTCCACCCCCTCGGGCAGCCGGGCCCGGTCGGGGTTCCGGGTCAGGGCGCGCACGCTCACCCCGGCCTTGACCAGGAGGTCGACAAGGGGGCGCCCGACGTGTCCGGTGGCGCCGGTGACCAGTATCACGGTTGTCTCCCAGTTGAGTTCGTCGGTGTCTGAGGTCGGTGCGGCCGCGGGCCCGCCGGGCGGCGTCAGCTCGTCAGGCCGCGCGTGTAGTCCAGGCCGGCGGGCTCGAACTGCACGACCGCGTGGCTGGCCACCGAGTGGACGTCCCGCCAGAACCGCTGCAGCGGGTGCCGGTCGTCCTGGGCGCGGGTGCCACCGGCCCGCAGCAGCAGGTCCACCGCCTCCACCAGCAGTTCCAGGGCGTGCGCCGCGTCACGGCGGCTGCGGCGGACGAGCACGGGGTTGAGCCGTCCGGTGTCGGCGACCTCGGCGACCCGGAGCAGCAGCAGCTGGGCCGCGTCGATCAGGCCGGCGGCGCGCGCGTACCCGATCTGATAGGCCTGTCCGGACGCCTCGCGCGGGCCGGTCGCCGGGACGGTGGTGGCGTGGGCGGCGGCCCGCAAAGCGCCCAGTGCCGCGCCGAGTGCCGGGGCCACGAAGGTCAGGCCGTTGACCGCCAGGGTGGGCGGCGGCGGAGTGGACACGCCGACCACGCGTCCCTTCATGGCGTCCTCCCGCAGGCAGGTGCGGTACTCCGGGACCAGGACGTCGTCGAGGACGAGGGTGTGGCTGCCGGTGCCCCGCATGCCGAGCGAGTGCCAGGTGTCCCGGAAGCCGAAGTCCGCGCGCGGCACCAGGAAGAACCGCGGCGGCTCGCCGCCCTTTCCGGGCGGGCCGGCGGGGGCGGGGCCGGCGAGCAGGGCCCAGTCGGCGTACTCGACACCGCTGACGAACGTCCACTCGCCGGACAGCCGCCAGCCGTCCCCGACCGGTACGGCCGTGCCGAGCGGCTTGTTGACCACGCACACCCGGGCGTCGGGGCCGTCCCCCCAGACCTCGGCCTGCGCCTTCTCGGGCAGGCAGGCGACGTACCGGGCGGCGAACGCGAACAGCGAGGCCAGCCAGGCGGTGGAGGCACACTCGGTGCCCAACGCGGCGACGGAGCGCACGAGTTCGGCGTAGCCGCGTGGCTCGCCGCCTCGCTCGCTCGGTACGAGCCAGCGGGCGAACCCGGCGGCGGTCAGAGCCTCGATCACCTCCGGCGCCACCCGCCGTCCGGAGTCGGCCGTACCGGCCTGCGCCGCGGCCAGCACCGCCGCGTCGCGCACCGGCGCAGGCGGCCAGGCGGCCAGGTCGGCGGGGGCCGGTTCGGGCCGCTCGGCCACCAGGTCGCGCCCCTCGGGGCTCTGCAGTGCCGCTGCGGTCTCGAAGGAGGTGAGGTGGACGACGGCACCGTCCGCGGAGTGCACCGTGGCGGGCCCGGAGCCGCGGTAGGAACTGCCCTCGCGTACGGCGTCGACGCTGACGCAGACGTATCCGGCCATACCGGTGACGGCCGGGTCGAGGGTCTCGGTGAAGGAGTATCGGAAGCCCCGGTCGGTCGGCCGCCAGGTGCCCCGGCCGCTGCTGAACGGGGTGACCAGGGTGACGGTCCCGTCGGGCAGGAAGGAGATCGTGAACGGGTCGGTCTGCCCGTCGTGGGTGGCCGTGCCGGTCCATACCCCGACGGGGGCCGAGGAACTGCCGAGGGCGGGGCCGGCGGGGTCGTGGATTCCTGTGGTCATGTGTCACCTTCCCTGGAAGAAGTACACGCGGTCATTTATGATCGGGCGTACATTTTTGTGCTCCCGCGTGGTCCGGGGGATTCCTCCGCCGGGGCCGGGAGCGGTCCCCAGCGCAAGAGTTGGAGGAGCCATGTCCGTGGACGACCGGCCCGTGGCCGCCGCCGAGGCGGCATCCGGGCAGCCGCGCGGACGCCAGGGCTTAGTCCTGGCCGTCCTCGCCACGGCACACGTCATGATCATTCTGGACAGCACGATCATGAACATCGCGCTGCCCAGCATCCAGCGCGATCTCGGCGTCAGCAGCGGTGCGCTGGCCTGGATCGTCACCGCGTACGCGCTGTCCTTCGGCGGTCTGCTGCTGATCGGCGGACGCGCCGGTGACATCTACGGCCGCCTGCGCGTGTTCCGCCTGGGCATCGTCGTCTTCACCCTGGCGTCCCTCGCCGGCGGCCTCGCGCCGAACGAGGGCCTGCTCATCGCCGCGCGCGCCGCCCAGGGACTCGGCGGCGCCCTTGTCTCCCCGGCCGTCGTCGCGCTGATCGCGGCCAACTTCCCCGAGGGACCCGCACGCAACCGGGCCATGGGCGTCTACGGTTCGATGAACGGCGTCGGCTCCACCCTCGGCCTGCTGCTCGGCGGAGTGCTCACCGCCTACCTGGACTGGCGCTGGGTGCTGCTCGTCAACGTGCCCGTCGGTGTCGCCGTCATCCAGGGCACCCGGCTGCTGCGCGACCCCGGCCGACACGCCGGCCGCCTCGACGTGCCCGGCGCGGTCACCGGCACGACCGGCCTGACCTCGCTGGTGTACGGGCTCACCCGGGCCGGCGAGAGCGGCTGGGCGGACCCGGTGGCCGTCGCCTCGCTCGCTGCCGCCGCCGCCCTGCTCGGCCTGTTCCTGGCGGTCCAGGCGCGCGGCGACCACCCGATGATGCCGCTTGGGCTGCTGCGCGACCGCAACCGCAGCGGCGGCTACGCCACGATGCTGCTCGTGGGCGCGGGCATGTTCGCGATGTACTACTTCCTCACCCTGTACATGCAACAGATCCTCGGCTTCTCCGCGATGCGCACCGGACTGGCCTATCTCCCGCTGAGCCTCGGCATGTTCGTCTCCGGCGGCTTCCTCGCCCCGCGCCTGGTGGGCCGGCTGTCCACCCGCGCCGTGACCGGGCCGGGGCTGGCGCTCAGTACGCTGGGCGTCCTGTGGTTCAGCACCCTGACGCCGGACTCGGCGTACCTCACCCACCTCGCCCCGGCGATGCTGATGACGTCGGTCGGACTCGGGCTGTGCTTCATGCCGCTGACGGTCCGTATCGTCAGCGGTGTCCCCCCGCAGGAGACCGGCGTCGCCGCCGGGGTCCTCACCACCGCGAGCCAGGTCGGGGGCGCCGTCGGGCTGGCCTTCCTGCCGGGGATCGCGACGACCACGGCCGACAACCGGCTGGCGGACGCGCCGGACACCCTGCTGCGAGCGCTCGCCACGCACGACCAGGGGCTGCTGGACCGGGCGGCCGACGCCCTCACCCACGGCTACGGCACCGCGTTCCGCACCGTCGCCGTCCTGTACGCCGTGGCCCTGGTGACCGTGGTGGCCGCGGTCACGGCCAGGGGACCGCGGGCCGCCCGGCCGGAACAGCCCGCCCGGCCGGAACAGCCCGCCCGGCCGGAACAGCCCGCCCGGCCGGAACAGCCCGCCCGGCCGGACGCCCGCGCGTAGGCGACCGCGGCAGCATCACCCAGCAACCATTCCCGCAAGGAGGCAGCGCAGTGATCCCCAGCGTCGACGAAACGCCGCGGCACAGGCCGGCGGCGAGCACCCCGGTGGTCGTGCCGCGGCCCGACGGCAAGGGTGAACGGACGCGGCACCGCATCCTCCTCGCCGCCCGCCGTGTCTTCGGCGAGTACGGCTACGAGCGGGCGACCATCCGCCTGATCGCGGAGACCGCGGGCGCGCACAAGTCGTCCGTGATGCAGTACTTCGGCACCAAGGAACAGCTGTTCAGAGAGGCGGTCCACTTCGAGATCCCGATCGACGAGCTGACCACGCCCGACCCGGTGAGCAGCGCCGAGAACTACCTGCGCACGATGCTGGGCCGGTGGGCGGACGGTCCGGACAGCCCGATGGCGGTCCTGGCCCGCACCAGCATGACCAGTGAGATGGCTGCGGAGGAACTGCGCCGCCTGGTCACCGACCAGTCCACCGAGGCCATCGCCCAGCACATCGGTCTGCCCGATGCGCGGGTCAGAGCGGGCCTCTTCTCGGTGATCATGTTCGGCATCGCCAGCGGACGCTATCTGCTGCGCATCCCCGACGTCAGCGAGCCGGACCTGGAGGACATCGTCCGGGTGGCCGCACCGGTGATCCGGACCCTGATCGCCGGCGAGAGCGGGCCGACGGGGCCGAGCGGGGCAACGGAGCAGCAACTGCCCGAGCAGAGCTGAGGTGCGGTCGGGCCCGCGGCCCGGGTACGGTCGCGGGCCCCGCCTCTGGGTATGGCTGCGGGCCGCGCCCTGGGCACGGTCGCGGGCCGCGCCCCGGCGCGCGGTCAGGCCCGCCCGCCCTGGAACCTCGGTGCCTTACCGGGGAGGACGGGCCCACGAAGCCCGTCACCCCCGCGCCGTCGCCCGGCCGCGCGCACCTTCGCGCCGTCGCCGGGCCGCTCGTCTTCACCGAGCCGTCGCCGTGCCGCTCGTCATCCCCGTGCCGTCACCCGTTCGCTCGTCGCGCCGAGCTCCGCCAGCCGGTCCAGTGCCGCCCGCCAGGTGCGCCAGCAGTCCTGGCGCTCGGCGGGGAGCATGGAGATCACCTCGCTGCGGCCGGACCGGACGGCCGGGTGCCGGCGCGCCGGGGCGGACAGGGAGATGCCCGGCCCCGTCTCCACCAGCGTGTGGTCGCCGGAGTCCAGCAGCTTCGACAGAGCTTCCCAGTACAGCACCGGCTCGGCCATCTGCCCGGCCCAGAACGCCGGGTCCACGGCCTCGCGCGCGGTGACGGCCCGACCGGTGCGCGCCGAGCGGATCGGCACCCGCGGCGGCCGCAGCGGCTCGGCGGCCACCGCCTCCTCGAAGGCGAGCGCCGCCTCCCGCAGCACCGGCGAGTGCCACGGCTCGGTCGCCCGCACCCGCCGGGCCACCAGACCGGCGGCGCGCAGCGTCTCCTCGGTCCGCACCAGGGACTGCTCGGGCCCGGCCAGGATCGTCTGCGCGGGCGCGTTGACCGCGCCGACGGCGACGCCGCGGTGCGCACCCTCCGCATCGAGCCAGGGCCGTATCCGCTCCGGCGCGGCGGCGACGGCCAGCATGCCGCCGGCGGGCGCGGCGGACAGCGACCGCGAGCGGGCCACGAGGATGCGGGCCGCGCTCGGCAGGTCGAAGACACCGGCCAGAGCCGCCGCGGCCAGCTCGCCGATGCTGTGCCCGAGGAACACCGCGGGGCGCACACCCAGCTCCTGGAGAACCCGGCCGACGCCGTATCCGATGGCGAACAGCAGCGGCTGGGCCCTCCGCCCGTCGTCCACGGACAGGGCCGGCGCGTCAGCGAGCCAGTCCTCGCGGATCGCCGCGCCCTGCGGGCCCATCAGGTCCAGGACCTCGTCCACGGCGACGCGGAACCGGGGTTCTCGTTGGTACAGCGGTACCGCCATGCGCGGGTACTGCGCCCCCTGACCGGGGAGCAGCAGCGCGACGGGGCGTTCGGCCATGGGGGTCTCCGTCACAGGTCTGAGGACAAAAGCGAAGGGTTACGGGGAAGAGGGGGCCGCAGAGGTGGCACGGGCGGCCTTCAGTGCCGCCAGCTGCGCGGCGAACCGAACGCGGTGCGCCGCTCGGGCCGCTGCCAGCGGACGGCGGGCGGCTGTGCGTGCCCCTGCGGCCCGTCCGCGCCGGCCAGCGCCAGCAGCAGGACGAGGACCGCGGCGATCTCCTCCTCGGCGGCGTGCCCGCGCTCGACGCGCAGGACGTCCCCGACGGCCGTCGACATCGTGAACTCCTCTCGTGGGCAGGCCCCGTAGGACCCGCAGGCTGGTGAGACGCGTGTGCGGGCGGTGCACAGCGCACCGTGTCTCCGCGCCGATCGGGGGCGCGGACGCCGGATCTCCGTGTCGGGGGACGCGGACCACGCCGGATCTCCGCGCCGATCGGGGGCGCGGACCGCGCGTGTGGTGCGTTCGGTGCCGACGGCGCCGAATCACCCTGTGGTGCCGGATCTTCCTGTGGTGCCGGCGGTGCTCACTGCGGCGGGTTGCCGTGCTTGCGGTGCGGCAGTTCGGCGTGCTTCGTGCGCAGCATGTGCAGCGAGCCGATCAGGATCCGGCGGGTCTCGGACGGGTCGATCACCTCGTCGATCAGCCCGCGCTCGGCGGCGTAGTACGGGTGCATCAGCTCGGCCCGGTACTCCTTGACCCGGCGGGCGCGGACCGCCTCCGGGTCGTCCGCCTCGGCGATCTGGCGGCGGAAGATGACGTTGGCCGCGCCCTCCGCGCCCATCACCGCGATCTCGTTGGTCGGCCACGCGTAGGTGAGGTCCGCCCCGATGGACTGGGAGTCCATCACGATGTAGGCGCCCCCGTAGGCCTTGCGCAGCACCAGGGAGATCCGGGGCGTGGTCGCGTTGCAGTACGCGTACAGGAGTTTGGCGCCGTGCCGGATGATGCCGCCGTGCTCCTGGTCGACGCCCGGCAGGAAGCCCGGGACGTCCAGCAGCGTGACGATCGGGATGTTGAAGGCGTCGCACAGCTGCACGAACCGCGCGGCCTTCTCGGACGCATGGATGTCCAGGACGCCCGCCAGCACCTGCGGCTGGTTCGCGACGATTCCCACGACCTGGCCGTCCAGCCGGGCCAGCGCGCAGATGATGTTGCGCGCCCAGCGGTCGTGGACCTCCAGGAGTTCCCCGTCGTCGACGATCTCCTCGATCACCGCCCGCATGTCGTACGGCCGGTTGCCGTCCTCCGGGACCAGCTCGAGCAACGCGTCGGTGAGCCGCTCGGACGAGTCCGACGACACGGTCACCGGGGGCAGTTCGCGGTTGTTGGACGGCAGCAGGGACAGCAGATAGCGCACCTCGGCCAGGCAGGTCTCCTCGTCGTCGTGGACGAAGTGGGCGACCCCGGAGGTCCCGCCGTGCACATCGGCGCCGCCCAGCCCGTCGTGACTGATGTCCTCGCCCGTCACGGCCTTGACCACGTCCGGGCCGGTGATGAACATCTGCGACGTGCCCCGCACCATGAAGACGAAGTCCGTCAGCGCGGGGGAGTAGGCGGCGCCGCCCGCGCACGGGCCGAGCATCACGCTGATCTGCGGGATGACCCCGCTCGCCCGGGTGTTGCGCTGGAAGATGCCGCCGTAACCGGCGAGCGCCGAGACACCCTCCTGGATGCGCGCGCCGGCCCCGTCGTTCAGGGAGACCAGCGGCGCCCCGGCCGCGATGGCCATGTCCATGATCTTGTGGATCTTGGTGGCGTGGGCCTCGCCCAGCGCGCCGCCGAAGATCCGGAAGTCATGGGCGTAGACGAAGACCGTACGGCCGTCCACCGTGCCCCAGCCGGTGATGACACCGTCGGTGTACGGCTTCTTCGCCTCCAGCCCGAACCCGGTCGCCCGGTGCCGGCGCAGCGACTCGACCTCGTGGAACGACCCCTTGTCCAGCAGGAGATCGATCCGCTCGCGAGCGGTCAGCTTGCCCTTGGCCCGCTGCGCCTCGGTGGCCCGCTCGCTCGGCCCGCGCAGCACCTGTTCCCGCAGTGCGTGCAGTTCCGCCACCCTGGCGAACATCAGGCCGCTCCTTCGGACGCCGCCCGCGCCGCCCGTACCAGGGCGTTCACGGTCGTCTTCATCTGCTGCGCGTCCGTGGTGCGCAGCGTCTCCACACCGGGCACGATCCGCGTGCACAGTCCACCGAGCGCCTTGCCCTGGCCCACCTCGACGAACCGGTCCACCCCGGCGGCCGACATGTGCCGCACCGCGTCCGTCCACAGCACCCGCCCGGTGAGCTGGGCCTGCAGGAACTCCCGCGCCTCGGTGCCGCTGCCGACCAGGGCTCCGCCCGTGCCCGAGTACAGCGGGACCGCGGGGTCGCAGAACTCCACCTCCGCCAGCACCGCGGCGAACTCCGGGGCCACCCGACCCATCAGGCTGCAGTGCGCCGGGCCGCCGATCCGCAGGACGACGACCCGGTCGGCGCCCGCCGTGCCCACCAGTTGCACGAGCCGGTCGACACCCGCCACCTGGCCGGAGACGACCACCTGTGTGGGGTCGTTGTGGTTCGCGATCTCCACCACGCAGGCCGTCTCCTCGGCCGCCTGGGCGCACAGCTCCTCCACCTGAGGAAGCGTCAGACCGAGCACGGCCGCCATCCGGCCCGGCACGGACTCGGTCACCGACGCCATCAGCTCGCCACGCACGCGCACCACGCGCAGCGCGTCCTTCCAGTCCAGCACGCCCGCGCAGACCAGCGCGGCGAACTCGCCCAGGCTGTGCCCGGCCACCGCGTCCGGCGCGGCCCCGTGCGACCGCAGCACATCGAGCGCGGCCACGCTCGTCAGCAGCATGGCCGGCTGGGTGATGCGCATGTCGGCCAGCGCCTCGGCCGGGCCCTCGAAGCACAGCGTGGAGATCGGCATGCCGAGCAGTTCGTCGGCGGGCGCGTAGTAGGTGTCGATCAGATACGGCCACTGCTTGGCGAGGTCGAGTCCCATGCCGACCCGCTGCGAGCCCTGACCCGGGAAAACGAAAGCGGTCCTGCCCATGCTGGGCCCTCCCTGGTGAACGTGTCGGTTGAGCGTGGGCCGGCCGGGGTCACAGGAGCGTGCCGCCGGTGGCGTCGATGAAGGCGCCCGTGATCCAGCGCGAGGCGTCGGAGGCGAGGAAGGCGACCACGTCCGCGATGTCCGACGGCTCGCCCACCCGGTTGAACGCCGACAACTGGGCCATGAACTGCACGGCCTGCGGGTTGTCGAAGATCTCGCCGCCGTTGTTCGTCACGCCGGGCGCCACGCTGTTGACGGTGATGCCGCGCCCGGCCAGGTGCTTGGCGTAGTGCCGGGCCAGGGTCTCGACGGCGCCCTTGGTCATCGCGTACGCGATCTCCTCGGGGTTGGCGAACCGGGTGAGCCCCGAGGTGACGTTGATGATCCGGCCGCCGTCGCGCAGGGTGTGCAGCGCCCGCTGGATGATGAAGAACGGCGCCTTGGCGTTGACCGCCACGAGCCGGTCGAAGAGTTCCGGTGTGGTGTCCTCCGGGGGGACGCCGCCCATGATCCCGGCGTTGTTGACGACGATGTCCAGCTCGACACCGCCGGTGTGCTCCTTCAGCCCTTCCTCGACCCCGTCGAAGAGGGCGTCCACGTCACCGGCCGCCCCGAGGGTCGCGCGGACCGCGAAGGCGCGGCCGCCGGTGGCCCGGATGCCGGTCACGGTGTCCTGCGCCGCCTCCTTGTTCCGGGCGTAGTGCACCACGACCAGCGCGCCCTCGGCGGCCAGCCGCTCGGCGACGGCCCGGCCGATGCCGCGGCTTGACCCGGTCACCAGGGCCGTCTTGTTCTCCAGCGTTCCCATCTTCTGCCTCCTGGGGAATGGGTCGGGTGCCGATGTGCCGGCCGGGCCGGCAGCCGTGCGCCCGGCCGGGCGAGCGGTCTGCGCGCCGCCCGGTGCCGTACGTCCCGCCACGCGGGCCACGGTGCCCCGTGCGCGGGGCGCGCCGAACCAGCGGCGCAGCGCGTCGAGGGCGGCCGCGGGGCCCTCCTCGAGCGCCCAGGCGATGTGTCCGTCGGGCCGCACCAGGAGGGCGCCGAGCCGGGCCGGTTCGCTGTCCGGGGCCGCGGTGCCCACGACGACCCGGACCCGGTCGGCCCACAGCGCGGCCTGTGCGCGCAGCTCCGCGTGGCCGGGCGCGTCGGGGTCGGTGTCGATCAGCAGACCGGAGCCCGAGCGCAGCAGTTCGGCCGTCGAGGCGGCCGCGCCCGGCCCGGTGACCAGCTCCGCCGGTGCCAGCCGGGCTCCGGACCAGGGTCTGCCGGACGGCCCGGCGCAGCGCAGGTCCACGCCGCTGATACGGCCCGCGAGGTGCCGTACGGCACTGTCGTGGCGCAGCAGTTCGGCGAGGACGGCGCGCAGGTCGGTCACCTCGCCGCCGCCGAGCAGGACCGCCGACTGTGCCGCGATGTTGTCGAGGACCTGCCGCCCGATGGCGTGCCGCTCCTCGTGGTACGTGTCGAGCAGCCCGGCGGGCGCCCGCCCGGCCACCTCGGCGGCGAGCTTCCAGCCCAGGTTCGCCGCGTCCTGCAGGCCCAGGTTGAGGGCCTGGCCGCCGACGGGCATCTGGACGTGCGCGGCGTCCCCGGCGAGCAGGACCCGGCCGACGCGGTAGCGGTCGGCCTGCCGCCGGGCGTCGCCGAACGCGTTCAGCCACAGCGGGGTGCCGGCGCCGATGTCCTCGCCGGTGACCTCCCGCCACACGGCGGCGACCTCGGCGAACTCGGGGTCGGCGGAGCGCCGCACGGCGGGTCTGCCGAACCGGTGCACCATGACCCGGGTCACGCCGTCCGGCCGGCGGCCCGCGATGGCCAGCCCGTCCGGGAACCGTTCGAAGCGGCGGTCCGGGATGTCGATCCCGGCCACGTCCGCGCGCAGCAGCTCCCGGGTGGCGTCGACGCCGGGGAACGCGAAGCCGGCCAGCCGCCGCACCGCGCTGTCCTCGCCGTCGCAGCCGACCAGGTAGGCGGAGCCGATCCGCAGCGTGCGCCCTTCGGCGGTGCGCACGGTGGCCAGCACCCGGTCGCCGTCCTGCACCAGCCCGACCAGCTCGTGCCCGGACCTGACATCGGCGCCCAGCCCGGTCGCCCACTCCAGGAGGACCTCGCGGGTGCGGGTCTGGGGCACCTTCCACTGGCCGGCGTACGGGCTGTCGACGCCGCCCAGGTCCATGGGGATGCCGCCGAAGTGGCCCCGCGGGTCCCGCGGCGGGGTCGGGCCGATGCGGTCCAGCAGGCCGCGCTGGTCGAACAGTTCCATCGTCCGGGCGTGCAGGGTGGTGGCCCGGGACTCCCGGGACGGCTCGGTCAGCCGCTCCAGGACCACGACGTCGGCGCCGCCCAGCCGCAGTTCGCCGGCGAGCAGCAGCCCGACCGGCCCCGCGCCCACCACGACGACCTGGGTGTCCCACGGCGCGTTCGCAGGTGTCGTGCCGTTCACTTCCGTCCTCCGTTCAGCGCCGCCGGGCGTCGGTTCCCGCCGGTCGCGTCGGCGGCACCGGACTCCCGGCGGGCCGCGTGGTCCAGGGCCTCGCGCCACGTGGCGCGGGCCCGGAGCAACTGCCGGTACCGGGCCACCTCGCCGCGCCGGTCGACGGCCAGCACGCCGGTGAGCCGGTCGCCCGTGCCGAGCAGGGCGACGAAACGGCGTGTGGCGGGGTCCCCGACGATCTCGGTGCGCTCGGCCCGGGGGACTCCCAGGAACTGGATGCGCACCCCGTACCAGTCGGACCAGAAGTACGGCACCGTCGCGCACTCCCGGCGCTCCGGGCCCACCGCGTTGCGGGCGGCGAGGGCGCCCTGCTCGGCCGCGTTCGTCCAGTGCTCCAGGCGCATGGACCGGTCGAACAGGGGGTTGTGCCAGCGCAGCACGTCGCCGGCCGCGTACACGCCGGGCACGCCGGTGGCGAGGTCGCTGCCGCACACCACGCCGTCGTCCAGTACGACTCCGCTGCCGCGCAGCCACTCGACGGCCGGATCCGCGCCGATCCCGACGACGACCAGGTCGGCCGGGAGCACGGTGCCATCGCGCAGCACCACCCGCTCCACCCGCCCGGCACCCTCGAACCGCTCCACGACGGCCCCGCATCGCAGCCGGCTGCCCGCCTCGGTGTGCAACCCCGCCAGCAGGCCGCCGAGTTCGGCGCCGACCGAGCGGACCAGCGGTGAACGCTCCGCATCCAGCAGCGTCACCTCGGCACCGAGCGCCCGGGCAGCCGAGGCCACCTCGGCCCCGACGAACCCGGCGCCCACCACGACGACCCGGCGGGCCGTGCGCAGCTCGCGGCGCAGGGCCCGGGCGTCGTCCACCGTGCGCAGTGTGTGCACCCCGGCGGGCGGCACGGGCCCGGGCAGTCGCCGGGCGCGTACCCCGGTGGCGATGACCAGCCGGTCGTACGGCACCGTGGTGTCGCCGACACGGACGGTGCGGGCGGCGGCGTCCAGCTCCGTGGCGGGGGAGCCGAGCAGCAGTCGTACGCCCAGCTCTCCGGCGTAGGACGACGGTTCACGGTAGTGCGGGACCGGCGGCTCGGCGGCCTGCGGATCGGCGAGGAAGGACTTGGAGAGCACCGTGCGGTCGTAGGGCAGGTGCGGTTCGGCACCGATCAGGGTCAGCTCGCCGGCGAACCCGGCCTGCCGCGCGGCCTCCGCGGCCCGCAGCCCGGCCAGCGACGCGCCCACCACGACCAGCCGGCGGGGCACGCTCACCGCGCGCCCCGCGCTGCCAGCGTGCGCAGCACGCGCAGCGCGAACGGCGGGCGCAGCAGCGCCGTGCCCGGATCCACCAGGGACAGCACCCGGATCAGGGCGTGGCTGATGGCCGCGTCCCGTGACGCGGCCCGCTGCACGAGGCCGATGTAGGCCTGGGTGAACCGGGTGCGCGGCGAGCGCCGGCCGGGCACGCCGGGGAACCGCAGGTCGTTGACGGCGTTGGTGTCCCACACCGGCCCGACCGCCCGCCGGGCCAGGTCCCGCAAGTACGGCAGCGGCGCCGGGTGGCCGCCGCGGCGCAGGTGCGCGCGCAACACCTCGGCACCCAGCGCGGCCACCGTCATGCCCTGGGCGTAGACGGGGTTGAAGCTGCACACCCCGTCCCCGGTGACGAGCAGCCGGTCCGGGAACCGCGCCATGCGCTCGTAGCGCCGTCGCGTGCTCACCGGGAAACGATGGGCGACCGGGTCGTCGAGCGGTTCGGCGAGCTGCGTCACCTCGTGCAGGTCCGGCACCGGCAGCGACTTCAGGTACGCCTCGAACTCGGCGGGGTCGGTGGGCGGGACGTCGCCCAGAATGCCGTTGACCGTCACCTGGATCCGCCCGTCCTCGATGTGCGCGCAGATCCCGCCCCGGGGATTGTCCGGGGACGCGACCACCACGACCGCCCGACCGTGGTGCTCGACGCCCGGCCGCAGCCGGTACTGGCGGGTGGCGTAGCCCACGCCGATCTCCAACCGGTCGGTGGCGACCTCCGGATAGCCCAGCTCGGTCAGCCACACCGGCGTGCGGCTGCCGCGGCCCATGGCGTCGACCACGAGATCGGCGGAGAACTCCCGCTCACTGCCGTCCGTGCGGCGGCGCACCACCGCTCCGGTGACCCGGCGCCGGTCGGGTGTGACCGTCAGCCCGGTGACCTCGTGGCCGTCGGCGATCACCACCCCCGGCAGCGCCCGGACCCGGTCCCGGATGTACGCCTCCAGGAACGGCCGGCTGGCCGCCAGCGTCACCAGGTCGCTGCGGGTCTTGCGCAGCGACAGGGTGCCGAAGTACCAGTCGCCGCCGGCGACCGTGTCGTTGACCCGGGCCCCGGCCGCGGTCATCCCGTCGGTCAGACCGGGGAACAGCGACTCCAGGATCTGCAGTCCCCGCGCCTGCAGGCCGTGGATCTGCCGGCCCTGGGGAACGCCCCGGCGGGCCGCGGTACCCTCCAGCACGTCGCGGTCGACCACGGTCACCCGCGCGTACCGGTCGGACAGCACCCGCGCGCTCAGCAGCCCCGCGATGCTCCCGCCCAGGACCAGCGCGTGGTCACCGGTGTGCGGTGTCATCACCCTCACCTCCTCACTTTCCGTGCCGCCTCGTCGGCGTCCGTCCCGGTCACTCACTCCGGCTGCGCAGCGCGCCGATCGGGCACACCCGTACGGCACTCGCGGCGGCCGACTCCTGCTCTGCCGGTACGTCCGCGGCGGTGTCGAACAGGACGTCGAGATCCCCCTGGTCGTCCAGCCGGAACAGCTCCGGCGCCGCCTCCTCGCACAGGCCGTGGCCCTCGCACCGGGCCAGGTCGACGGACAGCTTCATGCCTCAGTGCTCCTAGTCGTCGATGCCTCGTTGACGCGCACGCGGTCAGGCGTGCAGAACCACGGGGAGGGACTCGATGCCCCGGATGGTGTTGTGCAGCCGCCACACCGGACGGCCGACCTCGATCCGCCGCACCTTGCGCAGCAGCGCGTCCAGCAGCGAGTGGCCCTCCAGGCGGGACAGGGCCTGGCCCACGCAGCCGTGGATGCCGTGCCCGAAGCCGAGGTGCTCGGCCGCGTCGGGCCGGGTGATGTCGAAGGTCTCCGGGGACTGCCAGTGCCGTTCGTCCCGGTTGGCCGACCCGTACAGCAGCAGCACCCGGGTGCCCGCGGACAGCGGGACACCGCCCAGCTCACGGTCGACGGTGAGCAGCCGGGTGAAACCGCGCAGCGGCGACTCCAGACGGACCACCTCGTTGAAGGCGTTCGACGCCAACGTCGGCTCGGCGCGCAGCAGTTCCCATTGTCCGGAGTGGGCGCCGAACAACCACAGCATGCTCGCCAGCGCGCTGACGGAGGTGTCCATCGAGGGCGCGAGGAAGTCGCCGAGCAGGGCGGGCAGCAACTGGTCGGCGATCTTCCCTTCCTGCGCGTCGGCGACCAGCTGGGCACCCCAGGTGCCCGGCCGCAGATTGCCCGGCACGGACATGCGGTGCAGGAACTCGCCCATCTCCTGCAGGAGCGGGAAACCCGCCATGGTCCGCTCGTTGAGCGGGCCGAAGGCGTTGAAGCCGGCCGAGGCCCAGTCGAGGAGCCGCTCGCGGCCCTCGTCCACCGGCCAGCCCAGCAGGTCCGGCACGATCGCCAGCGGGAAGGCCTGCCCGAAGTCCCGCACCGCGTCGAACTCGCCGCGGGCGATCAGCTCGTCCACGAGCCGGTCCGCCCAGTCCTCGACGTAGGCGTGCACCTCGCGCAGCGCCTTCGGCGTCAGATGCCGGGCGACCAGACCGCGCACCATGTCGTGGTAGGGCGGGTCGCTGGTGAGGCTGCTGCCGTGCTGTGCCTTGTTGAGCTGTTCGGTGATGCCGACGCCCTCACCGGAGATGAACGCCTCGTGGTCGTGGAGGGCGTCGTAGACCTCCTGGTAGCGGGCGACGGCGAACACCTGGTACTGGTCCAGGCGCACCACCGGACCCAGGTCGCGCAGGGCCCGGTAGGGGCCGTACGGGTCGCGGATCGACTCGTCGCTGTACGGGTCGATGTCGGAACGGGGGATGTCAGTGGTCAGCACGGGGACTCCTCGGGTCTCGGGTGCGGGACGGTCAGCGGCGGCCCTCGGCGTACGCCTTGGCGTGGCCGAGGGTGGCGCGGCTGTTGCCGCTGAGCGCCGAGCGCACGAACTCCTGGGCCTGGGCGAGACCGGCCTCCGGGCCCAGGACGGCGGCGATGTTGGCCGGGTTGACGGCGACCGTGTGCTGGGAGGTGGCCTTCACGCCGGCGTCGTTCTCCTCCAGCAGCCAGTAGCCGGTGTGCAGGGTCATCAGCGCGGGCAGCACCGACTGCTTGTAGACCATGCGGTGGTGCGGGAAGCACACCCGGACCGACTTGGTGGTGTGCGTGGAACCGTCCTTGGTGCGGGTGTCCATCTCCAGCGTCTGCAGACCCGGCGACGGCTCCTCCAGCCGTACGGCGGCCACGTGCGGCAGCCGCTCGGTCCACAGCCCGGCCTCGTTGAGGAAGTCGTACACGTCCTTGGCCGATCCGGCGATCTGCACGCTGTCCTCGAACGACACCAGGGTGTCGCCGGCGGTGACCAGCTCCAGGCTCGTCCTCAGCGCCCCTAGTTCGGAGCGCGAGTTGCGGTCCACGGCCTCGTCGATCCAGGCCAGGCCGGCCGGATCGTCGTCGACGGCCCGGTAGTCGTGCAGCAGCCGGATGCGCGAGGTGGTCTCCGACAACGGCTCGACGATCCAGCTGCCGCCCATGGCGGCCACCGGCGGCGCCGAGACCTCCTGGCGGAAGTCGATCCGCAGCTCGTCGGGCCGGACCGTCCGGCGTGACGTCCAGTTCTTGGGCTCGCCGTTGGCGGTGGCCCAGATGCGGATGCGTTCCTCGGCGCCGTCACGCTCGATCGTCTCGGCGTGCACGGTCGGCGGGAAGACCTGCGGCCAGGTCTCGACCTGCGACAGGAACCGGTAGACGGCACCTGCTTCGGCGAGCACGGTGACCTCGTGCTCGACCGTCTTCGGGGACTGCTGCGCCATGGATGACTCCTTGCTGGTCGGCGCCGGCGGGCGGTCAGAAGTTGCCGAGGCCACCGCAGACGTTGATCGCCTGGGCGGTGATGGAGGCGGCGGTGTCGGTGGTCAGATAGCCGACGAGCCCCGCGACCTCCTCGGGCGTGGAGTAGCGGCCGAGCGGGATCTTGGCCTGGAAGCGCTCCAGGATGGCGTCCTCGGTGGTCTCCCAGGCCGCCGCGTACCCCTGCCGCACGCGCTGGGCCATCGGGGTCTCGACATAGCCGGGGCAGACGGCGTTGACGGTGATGCCGGTGGGCGCGAGTTCGTTGCCGAGCGCCTTGGTGAAGCCGACCACCCCGTGCTTGGAGGCCGAGTACGGGGCGGCCAGGACCACGCCCTGCTTGCCCGCGGTGGAGGCGATGTTGATGATCCGGCCCCGGTCCTTGTGCCGCATGCCGCCGGTGGTCAGCACCTCCCGCGTCACCCGGAACACGCTGTGCAGGTTGGTGTCGACGACGTCGAACCACAGCTCGTCGGTGAGGTCGGCGGTCACCCCGCCGCCGCTGCGGCCGGCGTTGTTGACCAGCACGTCGACCGTCCCGAACGTGTCGACGGCGGCCTGCACGAAGGCGCGGACGTCGTCGCCGGACCGCACGTCGCAGGCGCGGCCGTCGACGGTCAGCCCCTCTTCGGTCAGCTGCTTGACGGTGGCCGCGACGGACTCCGCGGTCCGCGCGCACAGGAAGACGCGGTGCCCCAGCTCGCCGAGCGCCCTGGTGACCGCGAGGCCGATGCCGCTGGTCGCGCCGGTGACCAGGGCCACGGGCTGCTGCTTGGTCATGAACCCTCCGGGAGGGGAGAAGTGACGGGAAGACGGCGGAGGGCGGCCGGTGGGGGACCGGCCGCCCTTCCACCGGACGGGAGATCAGGCGGTGCGCAGCGCGAGCAGCTGCTTGTTGAGTGCGTCGACCAGCTGACGCGGCGTCTCCGCGTCGACGAAGACGGTGTCCTCCAGCTCGATGTCGTACTCGCGGCCGATCCGGGCGCCGGTCTCCAGCAGGGCGAGTGAGTCGTAGCCCAGGTCGCCGAAGGTGACGTCGTCGATGTCGCCGTCCAGGTCGACGTCCTCGCCGGCGCCCTCGCGCAGGATGCGGCGCAGGTCGTCCATGGTGAACTCGTGTGCGGTCACGGGCCGTTCCTCTCTGTTCGTTTCCAAGGGGTGGGGGTGGCGGCCGGGTCAGCCGGCGGCGCGGACCACCATCGCCGAGTTGAACCCGCCGTAACCGCGGGCGACGACCAGCGCGGTGCGCACGTCCGCCGAGCGGGGCACCCCGGTCACGAGGTCCAGTCGGTGCGCGGGATCGGGGGTCACGTTGACGGTCGGCGGGATGAGCCCGTCCCGGATGGCCAGCAGCGCGGCGGTCACGTCCAGGGACGCGGCCCCCGAGTACAGCCGCCCGGTCATCGTCTTGGGCGCGGTGACGGGGACCCCCCCGGCGCCGAACACCTCGCCGAGCGCCTCGGCCTCCTGGCGGTCCAGCTCCGGTACGCCCGCCGCGTCCGCGAAGACCACGTCGACGTCCCGGGGCGAGACGCCCGCGTCCGCCAGCGCCAGGGAGATCGCCCGGCCCAGCGCCGGGGGCCGGTCGCCGCCGGGCCGTGGGTCGGTGGTGGCGGCGTACCCCGCGATCTCTCCGTAGACGCGGGCACCGCGCTCGCGGGCGTGCTCGGCGTCCTCCAGGATCAGCAGAGCGCCGCCCTCGCCGGCCACGAAGCCGTCGGCGTCGCGGTCGAAGGGGAGGTAGGCGCGGCCGGGATCGGTGCGGGTGCTCATCCGTCCCGCGGCCATCTGCGCCACCCAGCCCCAGGAGCACAGGGAGCTGTCGATGCCGCCGGAGACGATCAGCGTGGTGCCCTTGCGGATCTGCCGGCGCGCCTGCGCCATCGCGTCCAGCCCGCCGGCCTGGTCGGAGACGACCACACCGCTCGGCCCCCGCATGCCGTTGCGGATGGAGATCTGGCCGGTGTTGACCGCGTAGAACCAGGCGTACGACTGGTAGGCGCTGACGTACTTGCTGCCCTTGCTCCACAGGTTCTCCAGCTCCCGCTGGCCGAACTCGAAACCGCCGGAGGAGGCCGCCGTGATCACACCGGCGTCGAAGTCGGGCAGGTCGCCCGGCTTGACGTCGGCGTCGGCGAGCGCCCAGTCGGCGGCCACCAGCGCGAGCCGGGTCATGTGATCGGTCTGCGGGACCAGCCGGTTCGGCAGGTGCTCCTTGGGACTGAAACCGGGAACCTCCCCGGCCAGCCTGGCCGGATAGCCCGAGGCGTCGAACCGGCTGACCGGCCGGATGCCGCTGACGCCCTGCCGGGTGGCCCCCCACCAGGCGTCGGTGCCGAGCCCGTTGGGGGCGGTGACACCCACACCCGTGACGACGACGGTCCTGCTCATGCTGCCCTCCTGTCGGGCCGGGCGAGGACCATGGCGCTCTGGAAGCCGCCGAACCCGCTGCCCACGGTGAGCACCGAGTCGGTGCGCCATTCACGGGCATGCAACGGCACGTAGTCCAGGTCGAGTTCCGGATCGGGGTGGTGCAGGTTGGCCGTGGGAGGCACCACGTTGTGCTCCATGGCCAGCGCGGAAGCGGCGATCTCGATCGAGCCGATCGCGCCCAGCGAGTGACCGATCATCGACTTGATGGAGCTGACCGGCACCCGGTACGCGTGCTCGCCGAGGCTGGTCTTGAAGGCCGCGGTCTCGTGCCGGTCGTTCTGCTTGGTGCCCGAACCGTGCGCGTTGACGTAGTCGATGTCGGACGGGTTCAGTCGCGCCTGGTCCAGGGCCACCCGGATCGCCTCGGCCATCTCCGCGCCGTCGGCGCGCAGACCCGTCATGTGGTACGCGTTGCAGCGCGAGGCGTAGCCGCAGATCTCCGCGTAGATGTGCGCCCCGCGCCGCCGGGCGCTCTCCAGCTCCTCCAGCACGAACCCGGCCGATCCCTCGCCGAGGACGAACCCCGTGCGGGTGGAGTCGTAGGGGCGGGAGGAGTGTTCGGGGTCGTCGTTGTACGTCGACGTCGCCTTGATCGCGTCGAAGCAGGCGACGGTGATCGGGGAGATCGGTGCCTCGGTCGCGCCGGTGACGGCGATGTCCGCGCTGCCCTCACGGATCAGTTCCACGGCGTAGCCCACCGCGTCGATGCCGGAGGTGCAGCCGGTGGAGACGACCGTGGCCGGGCCCTCGGCGCCCACCGTCCAGGCCACCTCGGTGGCGAAGGAGGACGGAACCAGGTGGTGGTACAGGTGCGGCGGGGCATAGGTGTGGTCGACCAGCGGGAGCCGGCCGTCGTCGCTGACCACCCGGTACTCGTTCTCCAGGCTGATGGTGGCGCCGACCGCACTGCCGATGGTGACCGCCACCCGTGCCGGGTCCGCCGCCGCGAAGTCCAGGCCGCTGTCCGCGACCGCCTCGCGCGCGGTGACCACGGCGAACTGCGCGGCCCGGTCCATCCGGCGCAGCTCCTGCGGCTGCAGACCGTGCTGGCCGGGGAAGAAGTCCACCTCGGCCGCGACCCGGGACCGGTAGCCCGTCGGGTCGAAGCAGGAGAGCGTGCGGGTGGCCGTACGGCCCGCGGTCAGCAGGGCCCAGAAGTCCTTCGCGTTGGTGCCGCCCGGTGCCACCACGCCGATGCCGGTGATGACGACGCGTCGGGTCACTGTGATTCAGCCTCCTTCGGGTTCCACAGATAGAAGCGCTCGGCCATCGCGTCCGACGGCGTCTGCCAGGCGGGGTCGTAGGGATCGATGAAGGGGCGGAGATCGGCGCTGATCCGCTTGAACCGCGGATCGCTCTTGGCCGCCTCGATGGTGTCTCCGCCCCCGGCGTGGTCGAAGTCCTGGAGGTGGAAGTACAGGCCCTTGTAGGCGAACAGCTGGCGGCGCCGCGTGCCCATGAGGTGCGGCATCTCCGTGGCGTCGAACTCCTGGAAGAGCCGGGCGACCTCGGCCTGCGATTCGGGGGCCATCCGGGCCACGATGAGGGTGCTGTGCATCCGTGTCCTCTTCTCTGTCGGGTGATTGACCGGCGGTGCGCCCCGGCGCCTCAGCGCGGCAGGCCGAACCACCGGTACAGGGACCGCGGCAGGTCGCCGCTCCCGGGCGATGTCCAGGCGACATGGCCGTCGGGGCGGAGCAGCAGGGCCCGCGTGCCCGTGAACGGGCCGCCCTGCGCCGGTTCGTGCGGCCGGCCGGTGAAGACGTCGACCCGCCCGTGCCAGGCGGAGGCGATCCGCCGTACGGCGGCGTCGTCGGCCAGGTCGAGCAGGACACCGCGGCCGGCCCGCAGCAGTTCTGCGGTGGTGGTCTTCTCCCCGTCCCGCGCCACCAGCTCCTGGAAGGGCAGGCGGCGGCCGAGCAGCGGGTGGTCGCCGGGGCCCACGTCGTAGCGGACCTCCAGACCGGAGACCATCTCGGCGAGGTGGAGGCTCACCTCGGGCAGTGCGATGAGTTCGCCGAGCAGGTCGCGCAGCGGCTGCACCTCCTCCCCACCCAGGAACAGCAGGCCCTGCGCCCGGGTGTTCATCAGCAGCCGCTCGCCCACCGGGTGCCGTTCGCGGTGGTAGGTGTCGAGCAGTCCGGGCGGGGCCCACCCGCCGACCACCGCGGCCAGCTTCCAGCCGAGATTGACGGCGTCCTGGATGCCGACGTTCATGCCCTGGCCGCCGGCCGGCAGATGAATGTGGGCGGCGTCGCCCGCGAGCATGATCCGCCCGCGCCGGTAGGCGCTGGTCTGCCGGCTGGCGTCACTGAACGAACTGGCCCACACCGGCGTCGCGTGGCTGATGTCCTGCCCGGTCAGCCGCTGCCAGGCGGCCGCGACGTCGGTGAACTCCGCGGGCCGCTCCCGGGCCGGTGCGCCGTGCTCCTTCAGGATCAGCCGGTGCACCCCGTCGCCCAGCGGGGCAGCCATGGCGACTCCGCCCGGCAGCCGCTCACCGAAGGGTCTGGCGTCGATCTCGCAGTCGGCGACATCGGCCAGGAGCATGTCGTACGTGCCCGCCCTGCCCGCGAAGTCGAATCCGGCGAGTTTCCGTATCGTGCTGTGTCCGCCGTCGCATCCCACGACATAGGAGGCGCGCAGTTGCAGAGGCCCGTCCGGGCCGGTGACCTGGACCTCGACGCCGTAGGAATCCTGCTCGATTCCGGTGACCCGGTGTCCGCGCCGGATGTCCGCGCCGAGTTCCGCGGCCCATTTCCCGAGTACTTCCTCGGTCTGCGACTGTTTGATTCCGTGCGAGGTGCGGTGCGGGCTGTCCAGTGGAGCGAAGTCCACGAGCAGTCCGCCGAAGTGGCCCGCCGGGCTGGTCTGTATGTCGCCGAACCGGTCGAGCAGCCCGCGCTCGTCCAGGATCTCCATCGTCCGCACGGTGAAGCCGAGTGCGCGGGACTGCCTGGTGGGTTCCCGCAGTTGCTCCAGTACGACGACGGACGCCCCGGCCAGCCGCAACTCGCCCGCGAGCATCAGCCCGACGGGGCCCGCGCCCACGATGATCACCGCGGTGTCCATGACTACCGCCTCTCTTCAGTGGTTGACAGGTCCGGCGGAACACTTCCGGAACACGAGAGCAAGGCCCCTGGGAAGGAATCCCTGGGGCCTTTCCGAAGCAGAACCGAGATGGCTGGCGCGTCCCCAAAAGCGTCCACGAATACGTGTCCTGGGGGTCTCGAAGACAGAGCACCGGACTCTGGTAAAGAGTTTCTTCGCCGCAGGTCGAGCGCGCAAGATCGATATTTTCAGGGTTCCGCAAAGGTCATGTCAGTCGATTTTCTGAATGTCAGGGGAATGTAAGAAGGCGGTCAGGAACGGCACGAAGCCGCTGGTCGCGGCAGCAGGACGCCGATGACGCGGCCCTGGTGTGCCCGCCGCCGCTCGGGCATCGGCTCCGACCCCTGTCAGCCGCGCTGGGCCCGGTGGGACACCCGTTCCGGGCGCCGGGGGTCAAGGAGTGAGCAGGTTCTGGTCACCGCCGCGCCATTCGGCCAGCAGCACGGTGGCGTCGTCGTCGAGGCGGCCGGCGTGGTGGCGGACGACGGCATGCATCAGGCGGCGCAGGGTCTCATGGAGCGTCTGTCGGTCGGAGTGGTGGCGAACGATGAAGTCGACGAAGCGGTCCCGGCCGAACTCCTGCCCCCGGCTGTCGCGGGCTTCGACGACACCGTCGGTGTACAGAAGCAGCCGGTCGCCCGGCTCCAGCTCCTCATGGCTGACACGAACGGGCAGCCTGAGGTCGGTGCCCATCGGGCCCGCGGGAGGGCAGACCAGTTCCATGATCCACCGGTTGTCCCGCACGATGAGCGGTAGATGGTGCCCGCGGTTGATCCAGGTCAGCCGCCCGGTGTCGAGACGCAGCTCGGCGAGGATGCCGGTGACGTAGCGGCTGGTGCCGAAATGGGTCAGCAGCACCCGTTCCACGGCCCGGCTGGTGTCAGCGAGGGACGCTCCCTGGCGGCGGGCGTTGCGGCAGGCGGCCACGGCCAGGTTGGCCGTGATCCCGGCGGTGGTGTCGTGGCCCATGGCGTCGAAGACCGACAGATGCAGCGTCGTGCCGGTGACGGCGTAGTCGAAGGCGTCACCACCGACCTCGTAGGCGGGCTCGACCAGAGCGCCGACCGTGACGTCATGGCCGGCGAAGGCGGGTGGCGGCATCAGGTTCCACTGCATCTCCGCGGCGACGTTCATGGGCTCCGTGCGCACCAGCCGGGCATAGGAGTCGCTGAAGGACCGCTTGCTCAGCAGCAGCAAGGCCACCAAGGAAGCGAGGTCGCGGACCGCGTCCTGCACGGCTTGCTCATCGCCGCCGCAGGTGTCCGCGCGCAGCACACCGATCCGTTCGACGCCGTCCGTCACCGGCGCCCACCAGCGGTGCCGCTGCGGCCCCTCGCCGGCCTGCTCGGAGACGAGCCGCACCCGCTGGTAGGCCCGTCCGGGCAAGGTGCCGTCGATCCTCAGCTCCTCCCCGCCGAGGGCGGCGTCCGCACCACGACCGGTGATCTGCCGCAGCACGGTCTCCTGGATGTCGACGGCGAAGACGGCCACGTCGTGCAGTCCGACATCGGACGCGTGCGCGGCGACGAGGTCCGGCAACTCCTCGAACGTCACGATGTGGGCGGCCTGCATCAGCCTGCGCAGCATCCGTCCCGTGTCCACCGGTGCCGCCGTGCCCGCCACTACCGCCTCGCTTCGTCCGGAGGGCCGCCCCCGCCGCGGATCCGCCGCCGTCCCCCGGGACCGGCGGTGCGGTGAGCGGGATGATCGAGAGGCCGCCTATTGCGCGGGCGTCTCCCCAGCGTCCGCGGATCCGGCGTCCTCGGCGGGGGCGTCGGCCGCGGTCCGTGACCGTGCGCTTTCCTCTTCCTCAGGGTGGACGTCCTTCTCGCCGGTGACCTGCTCCAGCGGGTGCGACGACTCGTTCTCCCGGGGGCTGCTCATGGCGACTCCCTCCAGTGGGGTGCGCTTCCGGGTTCCCCGACGGGACGACCCCATGACCCTTTCAGCCTTTTTGTACATTTTGTCACGCGCTGCTCCGCGGTGGCCGACGCGCGGTGCTGCCGCTGCGTTTTCCCTGCGTACGCCCTCAGCGCGGTGCGACACCATCCCGTCGAGCGCGGCGGCCACCGCGGGCGAGGCACCGGGTGCCGGGCCTGCGGTCCGGCGAGTGGTCAACCGTCCGCCTCGGCGCTCCGCATCCCTGACAGTGCGCGTCGTTGCATGGCGGTGAGTCCGCCCCACACGCCCTCGTACTCCCGGTTCCGCAAGGCCCAGGTGCGGCACTCCAGCTGCACGGGGCAGCGGCGGCAGATCCGCCTGGCCTGCTCGATCTGCAGACGAGACGCGCCGTCCTCGCTGATCGGGAAGAAGAGTTCGGGGTCCTCGGAGCGGCAGGCCGCCCAGGTACGCCAGTTCACAGTGCCCTCCACCTGGTCGGACGCACGGGTGGCACGGTCTGGGCCGGGTGGTCAGCCTCAACCGCGCGGCGCGCGTCTCGCGTCGCAGACCCGGCAGAGTGATGCCCAAAATATTCCGGTGTGGCCTACTTTTCCAGGCCGTGGCCCATCGAATTGCGGCGGATTTCCGGAAGGGGCAGCGGACGAGCGCAAGGCTTGGGTTCGGGCGATCCGGGCACGCGGGAGGCTGGACCCCAGTGCGGGAAGGTGCCGTGATGATTCCGTTCGGACGTGCAGACATGATCGGGTGGGAAACCGCACCCAGCGCCTCCGGCCATGGGCCGGGGGTACGGGCCCGGGCCGGCGTCGGGACCGCGGTCGGTTGACCGCCGGCCCGCGCACGCCATGGCTCGCACGAAGCAGTACGCCGTCGCCGCCTCCGGACAGTGGACCGACCAGGAGGAGGGCCGTCGCCGGCTGCCCACGGGCGAGGTCCACGCCTGGGAGCCGGGTCGGAACGAGACGGTCTGCGGTCTGTCGCTCAGCAGGTCCCGGCTGACCCGCTTCCCGCACGTCACCTGGACCGACACGTTCCCGGAGTCCGGGGGCGCGGCGGACCGGGTACGGCGCGTCTGCCCGCGTTGCGCCTCCGTCGCCGGGCGCCGCGGCCCCGACGCGCGCCCGCGGTGGCAACGCACCGACCCCCGGCCCTGAGGCCGGCGGTCGGTGTTGCCGGGATGCACGGCGTCCTGCCGAACGATCGTCCCCGCACCCGCACAGGGCTCAACCATGAACCAGCTTGGTCTCTCGTGCCCCGTACACCGTCCACCGCGACCTGCGCACCGTCAGGGGAGCTGGCATGCGAGGTGGGCAGGCGGTGCTGAGTGCGAGCGGACCCCTCGCCGGGCCTCGCGTGGGGTGGTGAGGTAGCCGAGCCGAACGTCCCAGTGGCTACCGCGCCAAGTGAGGGCGACCGTGGACAGGGGCGGCACGGTGAGATGCCAGAAGGCTCGTGCCGGTATGCCCAGAGCATGGATGAGCGCGGCCCGGATCATGGCTGCCTCGGTGACGGCGACGACGTGACCCGTGTCGGGCGGCACGCTGCTCAGCCACTTCGCTGTCCGGCGGCAGAGCCCGCGTACGGACTCGCCTTCGTGGGGTGCGGCATCCGGATCGGTGAGCCAGGCGGTGAACCCGTCGGGGTCCATCGCGGCGACTTCGTCGACGGTGCGACCGCACCACGTGCCCAGGTCGAGGTCCCGCAGCGCGGGTTCGGACGCTGCCGCCAGGCCCGCGGCACCTGCGGTCTGCGAGCAGCGGATCGAGGGGGCCCGGACGGCCGGCCCGTGAGGAGGGACCGCCGCTCCCACCGTGCCTGCCGTACGCAAGTTGCTTTCACTCAGGGGAGCGTCACCGAGGAACGGATCCACAGTGGCGTCACCGCCGGGGGCGCACAGAAACGTCAGGCGGATCGTCATGGTCCCGACCTCCTTCTCGACCCGGCAGGACTCCGGGTGGCGTGAGACCACACGAGCGGCAGCGGATGACACGGCCGGCGCCACGTCGTGATGCATGAGCTCCAGAGTCGTCGAAAGCGTCCCGCCGCAACATCCGCCAGGTGTCCGGAGCCACCCCGCCGACCGGCCGATGCGGCCCGACTCCGTCCCTCCCGGTCGGGGGAGCTGATGGGAGCAGGCGGACTGCTCCATGCCGACGGCGTCGGCCGGCTCGGTCGCAGCGCACGGACCTTCCTGAATGAATCCTCAATCGTTCATGTTCGGTGGAAAGGGCGGCGCCGATGTCCCGGCAAGGGGGCGTTCATCGGCTCCGCTCGACGGGCAGTTCCATGCAGAGTTCGTAGCCCCCTTCCGGCGTGGGGCCGGAGGTGACGGTGCCGCCGAGAAGCTCGGCACGTTGCGCCAGGCCGGCCAGGCCGTGGTGGGCGCTCGGCAGGACGAGCGCGTTTCGGGTGGGGGCGGTGTTGGCGATGGTGGTGCGCAGGGCGCCGTCCTTGTGATGGATGCGGACGGTCGCGGTGGCGCCGGGGGCGTGTTTGCGGACGTTGGTCAACGCTTCCTGGACGGTGCGGTAGACGGCGCGCTGGACCGTGGGCGGGAGCTCCTCGGGCAGGTCGGCCTCCAGCCTCGCCTCGATGCCGCTGGACTCGACGAGGCGCTCCAGGTCGGCGAGGGAGGGCTGGGGGGTGAGCTCCGTGGGCCGACTGCCCGAGGCCCGCAGCACACTGACCATGTGCCGCAGTTCGTCCAGGGTCTGCACGCTGAGGCGGCGGATGGTGGCGGCGGCCTGTCTCGTCTCGGCGTCCTGGCTGCCCACCTGAAGCGCTCCGGCCTGTACGGCGATGAGGCTGACCTGGTGGGATACGACGTCGTGCATCTCCCGGGCGAGCTGGGCGCGTTCCTTCGCCAGAACGCTCTGGGCGGTCAGCAGCCGTTCGTGCTCGCGGGCCTCGGTGATGTCGGCGAGCCGCAGGGACAGTTCGCGTCGGGCCTGGACGAGTTGGCCCAGGAAGACGGGAGCGGCTGCGGTGGCCAAGGTGTAGCTGAGGTAGAACAGGCCGCTCGTCTGGGCGAGCTCTGTGGCATCCAGGGACGACCACGGCCAGGGCATGAAGTCGGTGACCGCGTACGTCAGGGCGCAGCCGGCCAGCAGCAGACGGTGGCGGCTGAGCGAGGAGAGGGAGTACAGCGCGGCCGTGGGGGCGACCACCGCGTCGGTGACCATGGCGGTGGGGAGCGTGAGGACGAAGGTCGTCAGGGGCAGGCGGCGACGCAGGGCGAGGGCAAGAGCGCCGAGCAAGGCGCACGCCATGGCCGCTTGATCTTCGATGTGGACGTTGGTCCATGCGTCCGCCAGCGCGAACCCGACCAGGGCGGTGTCGAGCAGCAGAGCCGGCGGCCGTCGCAGGCTCACCGGGCTCCCTCCTGCGATTGCGCGAGCAGCCCCGCGCGCTCGGCGATCAGCGCCGCCTGGACGCGGCTGCTGACCTGCAGTTTGCCGAGCACGTTGGTGACGTGGCCTTTGACGGTGCCGGTGCTCAGGTGCAGCCGTTCACCGATGTCGGGGTTGGCGAGCCCTTCGGCCATGAGGACGAGCACGGCACGCTCGCGCTCGGTCAGCCGGGCCACGAGGCGGACGGCGGTGGGCTCGTGCACGCCGTGGTCGAGGTAGCCCTCCACCACCAGGCGGGTGACCTTGGAGGACAGTACCGTCCCACCCTCGGCCAGCGTGCGCACCAGATGGGGAAGCTGCTCGGGGTCGGTGTCCTTGAGCAGGAATCCGACGGCGCCCGCGCGCAGGGCGGCCGCCACGTATTCGTCGGTGTCGAACGTCGTGAGCATGGCGACCACCGGGGCCTGCGGCATGCGGCGGAGGTCGGCCAGGATGGTGAGCCCGTCCACGTCCGGCATCCGGATGTCGAGCAGGACGATGTCGGGCTGCAGCTCCCGCACGGTGCGGACGGCCTCACCGCCGGGCACGGCAGCGACGACCTCGATGTCGTCCGCTGTGTTGAGAATGTGCGTGAAGCCCGTGCGGATCAAGGCTTCGTCATCGACCACCAGTACCCGGATCACGTGCGCTCCGCTCGTCGCATGCTCACCGTTCGATGCGTACCCCGCGCGGGCCGCCCTTGGGCGACCGGGACGGAATTCCCGCCGGTTGGCGGCGTGACACCAGCCGGTCGGCGGGGGCGCCTTCGGCCGGTCGGCGGCGCGACCACAACCGCCTGCCTCTGCTCACTGTCTGCGGTGGTCCTGGCCGATGCCGGTCCAGTGAGACGGGAACCCGCACACTGTGCCGCACAACTGTCGGGCCGCGTCGGGTCATCGCCGCGGGAGCGGGATCGGTATCACGGCGCGACGTCATGCCTTGTGTTAGTCTCATGCGTTTGCGTGGTCGTCGCGGTGGGCGATTCTGCCTGTTCGGTTCCACTGGTGCGTGGGCTGTTTCCATCCTGCCGGGCCTTCCTCGGTACGTTCCCCTGCGGAAGGCTGTTCATGAAGCATCCCCATGACTCCGGCATCGCTCACGGCGGTCCCGCCCAGCCCGGGGCCACGGCCCCGGCGCTGCCCCCGGCCGTCTCCTTCGTCGGCCTGGAACTGCCGGTGGAGGTGCTGCGGACACTGAGCGGTCTCGGGGTGCGCGAACCCTTTCCGATCCAGGCCGCCACACTGCCCGATGCCCTGGAGGGGCGCGACGTCCTGGGGCGCGGGCGCACCGGCTCGGGCAAGACGCTCGCCTTCGGCCTGCCGCTGCTGACACGTACGGCCGGGCGGCGCGCCGAACCGAAGCAGCCCCTCGCCCTGATCCTTGTGCCCACCCGGGAGCTGGCCCAACAGGTCACCCAGGCGCTGGCGCCGTACGCCGAGGCGCTGCGGCTGCGGATGGCCACGGTCGTCGGCGGCATGTCGATCGGCCGGCAGGTCGCCGCGCTGCGCCAGGGCGCCGAGGTGGTCGTCGCCACCCCCGGACGCCTGCACGACCTGATCGAGCGCAACGCCTGCCGCCTGGGACGGGTCAGAATCACCGTGCTGGACGAGGCCGACCAGATGTGCGACCTGGGATTCCTGCCGCAGGTTGTCGACGTGCTCGACCAGGTACACCCCGACGGTCAGCGGATGCTGTTCTCGGCCACTCTGGACCGCGACGTCGATCAGCTGGTCCGCCGCTACCTCCACGACCCCGTCGTCCACTCGGTCGACCCGTCCGCGGGCACGGTCTCGACGATGGAGCACCACGTTCTGGTCGTCCACGGCCCTGACCGCTACGCCGTCACCACGGAGATCGCCGCCCGCGACGGCCGCGTACTGCTGTTCCTCGACACCAAGCACGCCGTCGACCAGCTCACCCGGCATCTGCGGGCCAGCGGGGTGCACGCCGGGGCCCTGCACAGCGGCAAGTCCCAGCCACAGCGCACACGGACCCTGGCGCAGTTCAAGAACGGCCAGATCACCGTTCTGGTGGCGACGAATGTCGCGGCCCGTGGCCTGCACGTCGACGACCTCGATCTCGTGGTCAACGTCGACCCGCCCACCGACCCCAAGGACTACGTGCACCGGGCGGGCCGCACCGCCCGCGCCGGTGAGTCCGGCAGCGTGGTGACGCTCGTGCTGGCGGGCCAGCGCCGCGAGGCGAGCCGCATGCTGGCCGGGGCCGGCATCGAGCCGACCGTCACCAAGGTGCGCTCGGGCGAGGCGGAGCTGAGCCGGATCACCGGCGCCCAGGCTCCCTCCGGCACCCCGCTCGACGGCGGGCCCGCCGTCCCCCGGCCCAAGAACACCAACGCTCCCTTCCGAGGCCTCGGCACCAGCAAGGACCCCTCCCGCGGCGCCGGCGGCAAATCCCGAAAGGCCGGCGAGGCCCGCAAGCTCGCCGAGGCCCGCAAGGCCGCCCTCGTGCGCCGCAACGGCTGAGAGCCGTTGCCCTGTCAGCGAATGTCCTGGCCGCGGGAATCGACTCCCCTCGGCCCGGCCCGAAAGCCCGTCCTGTGCCCCCACCTGCGGGGCGAACGCCCTCGAACGCGAGAGGGATACCCGCAGAAACCGGGCAGGACGATGTCGGCGGCGCCCCGCACTGCGCCCGGCATGACAAGCTGTGCTTGCCTACCCCCGAACCCAGGAGGTCACCATGACCGCAGAGCCCGTATCGACGGAAGGTTCGGAGCCGGCCGACGCCGAGACGTCCCCACTGGCGCCTGACAGCGACGGCAACTACGACCTCAAGCGCAAGTTCCGCGAAGCCCTGGCGCGCAAGCGCGGTGCGCAGGCGGATGCGGCCGATGCTGCCGCCAACCCGGATGCGTCGAAGGTACGTGCGGCGCACGGCCCGGCTGCGACCCAGCGGTCGTTCAGGCGTAAGAGCGGCGGCTGAGTCGATCGGTCCCGCGGTCTTGCCGCCCTACCGGCACCCAGTGCGTTGTCCACTCGCGCGCCGGTGCCGTGGCCCGCAACGTGCGCATACCCGTGTGCGCGTTGCGGGCGAGGCGTAGCCGGGGTTCTCGCTGGAACGCGACCGAGCTGCGCGAGATCGTCGACCGCTCGCCGCGCACGATGAACGCGGTGCACGCGCCGGCGACCTGGGCGGCTCGCGGACCGTGGTCAGTGGCGGATCGGTGAGAGCGACCAGGGGCGAGTCGTCGAAACCGACGACGGGCCGGGCAGGGCCGCCCCCAGAAGACGCCGCACGCCGACCGAGCCCGACGGCGAGGCCTGAGGAGAAGGAGCCGCGCGGCCTTCCCCGGAGGCGAGCGTGGGCGTGGAGAACGCCCACGGCCGGCCAGGAAGCGGCATTTCGCGCATGCGTTCGGGGCAGATAGGTGCGCAGGCCGGCAACGGTACCTAGGGTGGGGAGTGCAGGTCTGTGACACAGCCACAGCCTGGAACGAGTGACGAAGCAGGAAGACGCGCGACGCAGGGCCCCATCCGCTGCAGGCCCGGCCGCGACGAGCGGCGGCCGGCACGGACGGCGCGCATGCCTTCGGGCGTTGGGGATGGACCAAAGGTGGTTCTGAACCATGAGGGATGTACATCAGCTCGAGCCCGGCTCGGCGAACCTGGACGGCGATGCCGTGCTCGCGGCTTGGGAACGGTTCGTGCAGGGCGAGGATCAGGTCCCGGACGTCCGGCCCCTGGTCGCGATCTCCTGGCATCGCTGCCGAGAGCAATACCGGGTCGATCCTCACCTCACCCAGGCTCCGGTGGCCGTCGCGGAGCTCGACCATACGCCCGAACACGATGTCGTCTTCGCTGAGCTGGGTTTTCGTGCCGCCTCCGTGGCACATGAAGTGCGCAGCCTCGGTGGCGTCGTCACGGTCACCGATGCCACGGGCCGGATCCTGGCCGAGTGGGGTGACCAAGCCACGCTCGCCAGAGCCGGCGACCCCCGTCTGGCGCCCTGGTTCTGCTGGTCCGAGTGCGCGGTCGGCACGAACGGCATGGGCACCGCGCTCGAGGCGCACGGCCCGGTACTGATCAGGGGTGCGGAGCACTGGTGCCGGGCGCTCCACGACTGGGTCGGCGCGGGCATCGCGGTGCGCGACGTGGTGACCAGGGAACCGATCGCGGTCCTGACCATCTGCCGCTGGCGCAGCCGGCTTCCCGCGTCCACGGAAAGCTGGCTGGCGAACGCGGCCACCATGACCCAGTGCCCCCTGAAGAGGCGCGCCCGGGACAGCGGTGCCGAGTTGGTCGCGGCCTACACCCAGGCCAGGGCACGCTCCGGTGCGGCACTCGCCGCGGTCGACACCGCGGGCAAGGTGGTGATCGCCGACGACATGGCCAGCGTGCTCCTGGGCGTCCCGGCCTGCACCCCGGCGGTCGATCCCACGCTGCGATGGAACCCCGGGCTGCCCGAATTGATCACTGCCGCCCGGTATGCCGCCAGGCAGGCGGCCCACAACCCTGACTGGGTCGGCTCGACGCAGATCTTCGCCCACCTCGCCGACGAGCCGACGTCGATCAGCATCCGACCCGTCTTCTCGTCCGGACGCCTGATCGGGAACCTGGTGTCGTTCGGTGCCTCCGACGGGGCGCGGTTGCCCCCGTCGGAGGGGGCCGCGCACCTTCGGGCGCAGCCGCGCCGACTGGTCGCGGTGCGGGACAACCGGATGGTGCTGCTGCGGCTGCCGGAAGTCTCCTTCGCCGAATCGCAGGGAAACGATGTATGGCTCTCCACCGATCAGGGGCGATTGCGAGCCGCCTCTCTGAGCCTGGACAAGCTCGAAGGTGAGCTGGCGGATGTCGGCTTCCTGCGGGTGCACCGCCGGTACGTGGTCAACCTCAGCCGTATCAGGGAGATAGCGCGCGGGCTCAAGGGCGAGCTGTCTCTGGTCATGGATGACCGGGCGAACGAGATGGTGCCTGTTTCCCGGCGGCACACCCCGGCCGTGCGTCGCGCGCTGGACATCTGAGCGCCCCCGCACACGACCTCTGTTCCCGGAAGGAAGAGTCCCGTGTCTGACAGTCCGGACGCCGTTGCCGGCGAGAAGAACGCCGGGGGCGCGGGCGGCCTCGGCCTTTCTGCCCCGGCCGGGCACCGCGGTCACGCGATGGGGGGTGCGAGCAACCGCGACTGGTGGCCGGACCAGCTCGACCTGGCCATTCTCCGGAAACACCCCGCCACGGCCGACCCCATGGGTGAGGACTTCGACTACGCCGCGCAGTTCCTGACGCTCGACCTGGACGCCCTGGCGCGGGACGTCGACGAGATGCTCACGACGTCGCAGGAGTGGTGGCCGGCCGACTTCGGCCACTACGGGCCGCTCATGATCCGGATGGTGTGGCACAGCGCGGGCACGTACCGCATCCACGATGGCCGGGGTGGGGCAGGCGCCGGCATGCAGCGTTTCGCGCCGCTGAACAGCTGGCCGGACAATCGCAACCTCGACAAGGCCCGTCGGCTGCTCTGGCCGGTGAAGAAGAAGTACGGCCGCACGATCTCCTGGGCCGACCTGATGATCTTCGCGGGCAACCGCGCCCTGGAGACGATGGGTCTGAGGACCTTCGGCTTCGCCGGCGGCCGGGCGGATGTCTGGGAGCCCGACGAGGACGTCTACTGGGGTCCCGAGCACGCCTGGCTCGGCGACGAACGCCACGGCGGCGTCCGCGCGCTGACGGCCCCTCTGGCCGCCGACCAGATGGGTCTCATCTACGTCAACCCGGAGGGACCGAACACCGTCCCGGACCCGCTCACCGCGGCCCGGGACATCCGCGAGACGTTCCGGCGCATGGGGATGAACGACGAGGAGACCGTCGCGCTGATCGCGGGCGGCCACACGTTCGGCAAGACCCACGGCGCGGCCGACCCGATCGCCCACCTCGGCCCCGAACCCGAGGGCGCCCCCCTCGAGGAGCAGGGCCTGGGCTGGAAGAACAGCTACGGCACCGGAAAGGGCACGGACACCATCTCCAGCGGGCTGGAGGGGACGTGGACACCCACCCCGACGAGATGGGACAACAGCTTCTTCGAGACCCTGTTCGGCTACGAGTGGGACCTGGAGCTGAGCCCCGCCGGTCTGTGGCAGTGGATCCCGAAAGGCGGCGGGGCCGGCACCGTTCCGGACGCCCACGACCCGTCGACGACACACGCCCCGACGATCCTGACGACGGACCTCGCGCTGCGGTCGGACCCGGTCTACGAGTCGATCTCGCGACGCTTCCTGGAGAACCCGGACCAGCTCGCGGACGCGTTCGCCCGGGTCTGGTTCAAGCTGACGCACCTCGACATGGGCCCGATCCAGCGCTACCTCGGACCGCTCGTCCCCCGGGAGACACTGCTCTGGCAGGACCCGGTCCCTGCCGTGGACCACGAGCTCGTCGGCGAGGCGGACATCGCCGCGCTCAAGAGCCAGGTCCTCGCCTCCGGGCTGTCCGTCTCCCAGCTCGTCTCGACCGCGTGGGCGTCGGCCTCGACGTTCCGCGCCAGCGACAGGCGTGGCGGGGCGAACGGCGCACGCATCCGCCTCGAGCCGCAGCGGGGCTGGGAGGTCAACGACCCCGACACCCTGGCACAGGTGCTGCGCACCCTGGAGGGGATCCAGGAGTCCTTCAACAGCTCCCGGACCGGGGACGAGAAGATCTCGCTGGCCGACCTCATCGTGCTCGGCGGAGCCGTCGCCGTCGAGCAGGCCGCCAGGACCGCCGGCCACGACGTCCAGGTCCCCTTCAGTCCGGGACGCACGGACGCCACGCAGGAGTGGACCGATGTGGAGTCCTTCGCCGCGCTCGAGCCGACCGCGGACGGGTTCCGCAACTACCGCGGCGAGGGCGGCCGGCTGCCGCCGGAGCACCTGCTGGTCGACCGGGCGAACCTGCTGAACCTGAGCGCGCCCGAGATGACCGTCCTCGTGGGTGGCCTGCGGGTGCTGGGCGCCAACCACCGGCAGTCGCCGCTGGGTGTCTTCACCTCGGCACCCGGGTCGCTGACCAACGACTTCTTCGTGAATCTGCTCGACCCGGGCACGGAATGGAAGCCGACATCCGCGACCGCGGAGACCTTCGAGGGGTACGACCGTGCCACCGGCGAGGTCAAGTGGACCGGTAGCCGCGTCGACCTCGTCTTCGGCTCGAACTCCGAGCTGCGTGCCGTCGCGGAGGTCTACGCGAGCGACGACGCCGGGGAGAAATTCGTGCGGGACTTCGTCGCCGCATGGGTCAAGGTCATGAATCTCGATCGGTACGACCTCGCTTGATCGGCGCGACGCAGTGCGGCCCGGCTGCTCTCAACGGTGGCACATCGGGTGCGAACGGCAGACGGGGGCGGGCGAACGGCATGATCCGGCCCGAGCCAGGACTGACCTTGTCGGTGTGATACGTCCGGCGTAGCGTGTTTCTTGACCATCGATTTCGCATCCTTTCCGGTGTTATTCATTCGGCGTGGCACGCACCTCGAGCAAACAAGTCATATTTCGAGGTGTGTGCAGCCGCCTGCGAAGTGGATACAGGGATTCGGATGAGGGGAGAGAAGCCCCGATGACGACCGCGCATGAGCGAGCCGACCTGCTGGACAAGCTCGGGTTGGCCACACAGAACAAAGCAGCGCTGGGCCAAGTGCTGGGGACCGGAAGTATCGGGCAGGCCACCGAGGGATCGGACGGCCGCATGAAGGCCACAATTCGTATCCACCCGGATGAGCTGACCTGGGATCCTTCTATTCTGGTCATGCCCCACGGAGGCGATATCGAACTCGAGCTCGTCAATGACGACATGAACACGCACTGCGCACTTCTGCCGAGCAATGGCGACAGGAAGTTCATCTGGTTGGTCAACCATTCGCACGGGCATGCGCACCTCAACCTCGACGGTCCGGGCTACTACTGGTTCGGCTCACCCACGGGCAACGACGAGGGCCGGGGGCTGACCGGGTCCATCGTGGTCCTGGGGGACGCTCCGCCGGAGGCCCGCCTCGACCGTCCCGAACAACCGCGGCCGTAGCAGAAGTAGGAGGTGGAGGACATGACCGTCGACTACGCCGACTACGTCGACGCGGGTGAGGCTGTCGATCAGGGAACCCTGAACTACAAGACCCCGGGCGGAGACGTCGCGCCGCCGGTAGTGGCCGGCGTCGACTACGAGCGCATACTCAATGCCCGCGAGGAACCCCAGAACTGGCTCACCTACTACGGCGCCTACAACGGGCAGCGCTACAGCCCGCTGGACCAGATCAACACGGACAACGTCAAGCGCATGGTCCCCGCCTGGGTCTTCCAGGCCGGCACGACCGGCCTGATCGCGGGCGCGTCGACCTACTCGTTCGAGGCCGCCCCGATCGTCGTCGACGGGGTCATGTTCCTCTCCGGCTGGGACGGCTGGGTCTGGGCCCTCGACGCGAAGACAGGTGTGGAGATCTGGCGGTACAAGCACGCGGTCCCCTTCGACGTGTCCTTGTGCTGCGGGAACGTGAACCGCGGGGTCGCCGTGGCTCAGGGGAAGGTCTTCTTCGTCACGGCGAACGCCCGTGTGCTCGCGCTCGACGCCACCAGCGGCAAGCGGGTCTGGGACAAGACCTACGGAGACGTCCGGGCCGGGGAGAGCGCCACGCTCGCCCCACTGGTCGTGAAGAACATGGTCATCGTCGGCAGTTCCGGCGGCGAGTTCGGCGTACGCGGCCACCTGGACGCGTTCGATCTCGAAACCGGAGAGCACCAGTGGCGCTGCTACACGGTGCCCAAGCCCGGGGAACCCGGCTCGGAGACCTGGCCCGCCGACGGCGAGGCCTGGGCCCGGGGCGGGGCGAACTGCTGGGTCACCGGCACCTTCGACCCGGAGACGAACCTGCTGTACGTGGGCACCGGCAACCCGGCGCCCGACTTCGACGGAGCGGTCCGCGAGGGCGACAACCTCTTCACCGACAGCATCATCGCCGTGGACGTGGACAGCGGTCAGATCCGCTGGCACTACCAGTGCACCCCGCACGACGTGTGGGACTACGACAGCATCGCCGAGTGCATCCTGTTCGAGCAGGACGGGCGCAAACTGCTCGGGCACTTCGACAAGAACGGCTACTTCTTCGTCCTCGACCGCACGAACGGCGAGAGGGTCTCGATCACTCCCTTCGTCGACCGCATCACATGGGGCGCGATCACGAGGGACGGACAGGTGACGGCGAAGGTGTACCCGGACAAGGAGGGAGAACCGGTCCACTTCTACCCGGGTCCGGCCGGTGCCAAGGAATGGACCCACGCGTCCTACAGCCCGAAGACCGGGCTCTTCTACGTCCCGGTCCAGGACACCGGTGCCACGGCCACCCGGCGGCGCCGGGAGTTCAAGGAGAGCATTCCCTACTGGGGCGCGGGCGTGCAGGTGGACATCGAGGACATGGCCGGGTCCGTCAGCGCGTTCGATGCGGGCGGCGAGGAGAAGTGGCGCTGGCGCAACGAACTCCCGATGTGTGCCTCGACGCTGGCCACCGGCGGTGACCTGGTGTTCGCCGGCGAGGCCTCCGGGGAGTTCAACGCGCTCGACGCCCGCACCGGGGAACTGCTGTGGCAGTTCCAGTGCGGAAGCGGCCACCACAGCAGCCCGACCACCTACATGGTCGACGGCAGGCAGTACGTGGCCGTGCCGGTCGGCTGGGGCGGATGGGCCGAGGGATTCCTCCCCGGCATGCTCGGCGCGGGACACGGAAGCGCCCTGATCACCTTCGCCCTCCCGGAACCGTCGTAGCGCGTGACCAGAGCCTGCCGTGATCCCGGCAGAGAGGAGGTGAATCCATGGAGTCTCAGCTCGCTGTGTGGGAGACCCCCGAGTTCGACGAGATCGCAGTCGCGGCCGAGGTGACCATGTACCTCGCTCGGTTGGAGGACTAGCGGACGTGGGGCGGCGCCGGACCTGGTCCGGCGCCGCCCGACGGCTCGGGAGGCCACGGACGGCCGGGTCGGCGACGGACCGGCCCTCGACGAACGACGGACGGAGTGTCGACGTGTTGCTGCGCGTGCTGGGCTCGGCGGCGGGGGGCGGCTCCCCGCAGTGGAACTGCGGCTGCCCCGTGTGCGCCGCGGTCCGCTCGCGGGCCGGCCTCGCGCGCACCCAGTCGTCGGTCGCGGTCAGCGCCGACCGCCGCCGGTGGTTCCTCATCAACGCCTCGCCCGACGTCCCCGCCCAGATCGAGGACTTCCCCGGCCTGCACCCGCGCGACGACCGGACGACGCCGCTGGAGGCGGTGCTGCTCACCGACGCCGAGCTGGACCACACCCTGGGCCTGCTCCTGTTGCGCGAGGCCCGATCCCTGCGGCTGTACACCACACCGGCGGTCCGCAAGACCCTGTCCGACGGCACGGGGATTCTGCGCACGCTCGAGCGCTACTGCCAGGTCGAGTGGCGGGCAGTGATCCCCGGCACCGGCTTCGCCCTGGCGGACGGGCTGTCCTGCCGGGCGTTCGACGCACCCACCACCAAGCGCGACCGGTTCGGGACCGGGGTGGACCACGGCCGCGTCGTGGGCTACCGGCTGACCGACGAGCGCAGCGGGGGAAGCCTGGTGTACCTGCCGGCGGTGCAATCACTGACGGCGGCAGTGCGCGCGCAGATCGAGGGCTGCGCATGCCTGCTGATCGACGGGACCTGCTGGCACGACGACGAGCTCGTACGGCTCGGCCTGGCCGGCAAGACCTCACGGGAGATGGGCCACCTGCCCATCGACGGCCCGGACGGCAGCCTGGCGCAGCTCCCGTCGCTGGGTGTGGAGCGGACGGTCTTCGTGCACATGAACAACACCAACCCGATCCTCCTGGAGGACACGCCCGAGCGACGTACCGTGGAGGACAGCGGCATGGAAGTGGCCATGGACGGCCTCGAGGTTCAGGTGTAGAGCCGTGACGACGACAACCACCACCACCGGCGCCGACGGCTTCGTCGAGACGTTGCGGGCCCACTCGCGGCGATACCACGACCAGCACCCGTTCCACGTCCGGATGAACGCCGGCCGGCTGAGCCGCCGGCAGATCCGGGGCTGGGTGGCCAACCGCTTCTACTACCAGGAGAACATCCCCCGCAAGGACGCCGCGATCCTCTCCAACTGCCCCGACCTCGAGGTCCGTCGCCGCTGGATCCGACGGATCGTCGAGCACGACGGCACCGCGGCGGGCGAGGGCGGCATCGAGGCGTGGCTGCGCCTCGGCGAGGCCGCCGGGCTGACCCGTGAGGAGGTCCGGGACCACCGGCACCTGGTACCCGGGGTGCGGTTCGCCGTCGACGCCTACGTGAACTTCGCCCGGACCCGCCCATGGGTGGAGGCGGTGGCGTCCTCGCTCACCGAGCTGTTCGCGCCCGACCTGATGGCGGCGCGGCTCGCCGCGTTCGAGCGGTGGTACCCGTGGATCGATCCCGAGGGCCTCGCCTACTTCCGCGCCCGCCTGGAACAGGCCCCCCGCGACTGCGAGCACGCCCTCGAGGTGGTCACCGCGCACTGCCTCTCCGCCGAGTCGCAGGCGCGCGCCGTCGACGCGCTGTCGTTCAAGTGTGACGTCCTGTGGAGCCTGATGGACGCCATCGACCAGGCCTACCTGGAGTGACCACCATGGACCCGACCCCTACCGGAACGACCCAGACCAGCAGCACGACCCGGCCCGGCGTCGGGGTGTCCGGCTCGGACCGGCCCCGGTTGGCGGCCCATGTCCGGCTCACCTTCTGCCGGACCAGGCAGCGTAAGGTCCTGCTGCACCCCGAGACGGTGGTGGTTCTGAACGGCAGCGGCGCGGCCATCCTCGAGCTGTGCGACGGGCAGCACACCGTGGCCGAGATCGTGGCCGAACTGGGCGCGCGCTACGAGACCGTCCCCGACGACGAGGTCCGGCAGTTCCTGGCCCGGCTCGTCGCCCGGCGTTGGATGGAGCTCACCGATGGATAGCCCCTTCGGGCTGCTCGCCGAGCTCACCTACCGCTGCCCGCTGGCCTGCCCGTACTGCTCCAACCCACTGAACCTGGCCGACTACCAGGACGAGCTGACCACCGACGAGTGGCTGCGGGTGCTGACCGAGGCCGAGGACCTGGGAGTTCTGCAGTGCCACCTGTCCGGCGGGGAACCGCTGCTGCGGCGCGACCTGGTGGAGCTCGTGACGCACGCCCATGCCCTGGGCCTCTACACCAACCTCATCACCAGCGCCCTGGGGTTCTCGCGACCGAGGGCCGAGCAGCTGCGCGCCGCCGGCCTGGATCACGTGCAGATCAGCATCCAGGCCGACGAACCGGCCATGTCGGACCGGATCGCCGGGATCCCGTCGTTCCGACGCAAGATCGAGGCGATGGGCGTGGTCAAGGAGCTGGGCTGGCCCCTGACCATGAACGTGGTGCTGCACCGGCACAACATCGACCGCGTCGCCGACGTGCTCGCTCTGGCCGAGGAGGTGGGCGCGGACCGGGTGGAGCTGGCCAACACCCAGTACTACGGCTGGGCCTGGCGGAACCGTGCCGCGCTGCTGCCGAGCCGGGACCAGCTCGAGGCCGCCGAGGCCGTCGTACGGGCCACCGCCGAGCGGTTGCGGGACCATATGGACATCATCTACGTCATCCCCGACTACTACAGCCGCTACCCGAAGCCCTGCATGGGCGGCTGGGCCTCCCGGCAGCTGACCGTCACGCCGAACGGCGACGTCCTGCCCTGCCCGGCCGCCCAGTCCCTGCCGCTGCCGCGGGCAAGTGTGCGGGAGGCCACGCTGGAGCGGATCTGGACCGATGCCCCCGTCATGACCGCGTTCCGCGGGACCGGCTGGATGCCGGAACCCTGCCGGAGCTGCCCCCGGCGGGAGGTGGACTTCGGCGGGTGCCGCTGCCAGGCGTTCCTGCTCACCGGAGACGCCGCCCGCACCGACCCGGTCTGTTACCTGTCGCCCGACCACGACCTGGTCGCACGGGCGGTCGAGGCCGCCAACGCCGACTCGCGGGACGACGATCTTCCGCTGGTCCCCCGCCCGCACCGACCCGGTCTGCCACCTGTCGCCCGGTGACGAACCGGTCGCCCGGGCGGTCGAGGCCGCCCCTGCCGACCTGGGGATCTGCGATCTTCCGCCGCTCCCCTCGCCGCAGGCCGGGCTGCCTCCCGCTGGAGCGGGTCAGCCGCCGAACCACAACGGCAGCGCCGCAGCGGCGATGATCAGGGTGACCCCGCTCAGCAGGTCCGAGCGGATCCGGATGAGGTGCGCCGCCGCCCGCCCGAGCTGCAGCCCGACCAGCGACAACACTGCCGTCATGGCACCGAAGACGGCGGCCGAGAACCACGGCGAGAGTCCGAGAACCCCCAGGCTCGCCCCGGCGAACAAGTTGTCCAGGCTCAGCGTCAACGGGATGCCGAACAACGCCCACGGATGGTCCAACTCGTCCGGCTCGGGCTTCCGGAGGGATGAGACGACGAGGTAGAGACCGTACCCGCCGAGCGCGGCAGCACCCACCACGTCGGCGACGTCCCCGACGGACTCCCCGATCTGGTGACCGATCAACAGCCCGACCAGGGGCATGATCGCGTCCCACAGCCCGAAGGCCAGCGCGACCTGCACCGCGCGCTTCAAACCGAAGGGCACCGTGCCGAGCGCGATCGATACTCGGAAATTGTCGAGACTGAGTACGAAACCCAGGACCAGTATTTCCCAGATCATGGCGACGCCGCTTCCCGATGAGGATCGGTGTCGGCGGAGACGACTTCGCGCCATCTCCCAGCCACCATAATTCTACGCGGTATCTCAGGGGGTTCGCACAATAAACCTGTCACGCCGATTTCCGGAGGATTTCCGGACACTACTTACCGACGGTGACCGGCGATGGAAAAGGCTCACACGTCCCGGCGGCCGGTGGGGGCCGACCGGGACGTCGGGCTCAGGCCAGGTCGAACCGGTCGAGGTTCATCACCTTGTTCCACGCCGCCACGAAGTCACGTACGAACTTCTCCCCCGCGTCCTGGGACGCGTAGACCTCCGCGACGGCTCGGAGCTGGGAGTGCGCACCGAAGATCAGGTCGACGGCGGTGGCGGTCCACTTGACCTCGCCGGTGGCGCGATCCCGGCCCTCGAACACGTTCTCGTCCGCGGCCGACACCTTCCACTCCGTGCCCATGTCGAGCAGGTTGAAGAAGAAGTCGTTGGTCAGGATTCCCGGCCGGTGGGTGAGGACACCGTGGGGGGATCCCTTGAAGCCGGTGTTCAGGGCCCGCATTCCGCCGATCAGCACCGTCATCTCGGGAGCGGTCAGCGTCAGCAGGTTGGCGCGGTCCAGCATGAGGGTCTCCGGCGACAGCTTCTCGCCCGCCGGAAGGTAGTTGCGGAAGGCATCCGCCTTGGGCTCCAGCACGGCGAACGACGCCGCGTCGGTCTGCTCCTGCGAGGCGTCCGTACGCCCCGGTGCGAACGGGACCGGGACGTCGTACCCGGCGTTCCTCGCGGCCTGCTCGACGGCCGCGCACCCGCCGAGGACGATCAGGTCGGCGAGGGAGACCCGCGTTCCGCCGGTCTGGGAGAGGTTGAAGTCCTGCTGGATCCGCTCGAGGGTGTGCAGTACCTCGGTCACCTCGGGGAGGTCGTTGAGCTCCCAGTCCTTCTGCGGCGCGAGCCGGATGCGTGCTCCGTTCGCCCCGCCGCGCTTGTCGGTGCCGCGGAAGCTCGCCGCCGACGCCCACGCGGTGGTGACCAGCTGGGAGACCGAAAGGCCCGAGCGGAGGATCCTGCCCTTGAGGGCAGCGATGTCCTCGTCCCCGACCAGTTCGTGCTCGACGGCGGGAACGGGGTCCTGCCACAGCTGCGGCTCGGGAATCCACGGGCCGAGGTAGCGCGAGAGGGGTCCCATGTCGCGGTGCAGCAGTTTGTACCACGCCTTGGCGAACGCCACCGCGAGCTCGTCCGGGTTCTCGTGGAACCTCTTCGTGATCGGGCCGTAGACCGGGTCCACCTTCAGCGCGAGGTCCGTCGTCAGCATCATGGGGGCGTGCCGCTTCGACGGATCATGGGCGTCGCGCACCGTGTTCCTGGCCGCGGGATCCGAGGGAGTCCACTGGTGGGCGCCGGCGGGGCTGCTCGTCAGCTCCCACTCGTACCCGTAGAGATTGTCCAGGTACCCGTTGTCCCACTGGGTCGGCTCAGTGGTCCATGCGCCCTCCAGACCGCTGGTGAGCGCGTGAGGCCCCGTGCCGCTGCCGTATGTGTTCCGCCAGCCGAGGCCCTGCTGCTCGATGGAGGCGGCCTCGGGCTCCGGGCCGATGTAACTGGCGTCGACCGCGCCGTGACACTTGCCGAAGGTGTGGCCGCCGACGATGAGTGCGACCGTCTCCTCGTCATTCATCGCCATGCGCCCGAACGTCTCGCGAACGTCCCGGGCGGCAGCCATCGGGTCCGGGTTTCCGTTGGGCCCCTCCGGATTGACGTAGATCAGCCCCATCTGCACGGCGGCGAAAGGACCGGTGAGTTCCCTGTCGCCGCTGTAGCGCTCATCTCCGAGCCATGTGTCCTCGGGCCCCCAGAAGATCTCCTCGGGCTCCCAGATGTCCTGTCGCCCGAAACCGAACCCGAACGTCTTGAACCCCATGGATTCCATGGCGCAGTTTCCGGCGAAGACCAGAAGATCGGCCCAGGAGATTTTCCGGCCGTACTTCTGTTTGACCGGCCAGAGCAGACGGCGCGCCTTGTCCAGGCTCGCGTTGTCCGGCCAGCTGTTGAGGGGGGCGAAGCGCTGTGCGCCGCTGCCGCCACCGCCGCGGCCGTCCTCGATGCGGTACGTTCCCGCGGCATGCCAGCTCATCCGGATGAAGAGCGGCCCGTAGTGACCGTAGTCGGCAGGCCACCAGTCCTGGGACGTCGTCATCACCTCGAAGACGTCACGCTTCAGCGCGTCGACGTCGAGGGTCGCGAACTCTTCCGCGTAGTCGAAGTCCTCGCCCATCGGGTTGGATCGGGGCGAGTGCTGGTGGAGAACCTGAAGGTCCAGCTGATTCGGCCACCAGTCCCGGTTCGTCCTGGGCCGTCGAGTCGGCGTGGGTGTGGGTGAAGGGATAGCCGGATTCTCGCTTTCACTGCCGGACATGCCCGTCCTTCTTCCTGTATCGGTGTTCCTTCTGCCGGCTGCGGCTCCTGACGTCGTTGGTTTCGCTGGTGACGAGCACGTCGCCGCACCGGCTGGAAATTGTGCTGTGCCGCGTCCGTATGGTCGCGCACGGAAGACCACACCTCCATGAAACACGCAGAGCATCCCGTATGACAGACGTGAGAGAAGTGGCGCTCTTTGCGGATGTTCGGCAGCGGCGGCGGACAGAGCGCCGACGTCGCAGGCCGTGACGGTCCGTGTTGGGCCGCCGACCGCGTGGGTCGTCGCCGAGGACGACGCGCCCGCCCGCGAACCACGCCGACCGGGTGCGTTCCTACCGACTCCACGTCGAAGAGTGGTCTAGCCGACGAGTTCTCCCACGAGTGCGGCGACTTGCTCCAGTTCGATGAGGAAGCCGTCGTGACCGCACGGGGATTCGATCACCCGGAGGTGATCCGCGGTAGGGATGCCGGCTGCCAACTCGGACTGCTGGGACAACGGATACAGACGGTCGGAGTCGACTCCGGCGACGAGTGTCCTGGCCGTCACACGGCTCAGGGCGGTCCGCGTACCGCCCCGGCCGCGACCGATGTCGTGACTGTTCATGGCCTGTGTCAGTGTGACGTAGCTGCCCGCGTCGAAGCGGCGCACGAGCTTGGCGGCGTGGTGGTCCAGGTAGGACTCGACCTGGTACCGGCCGCCGTTCCAGGGCTCCTCCGCACCCTGCGGTGTGCGCCCGAAGCGGGTCCGCAGCTCCGGTTCGCTGCGATAGGTGATGTGGGCGAGGCGGCGGGCCAGGCCGAGGCCGGCATGCGGGCCGAGCCCGGGGCCGGCGTCGTGGTAGTCCCCGCCGCGCCAGTGCGGGTCGCTGCGGATGGCATGGAGCTGGATGTTCGCCCAGGCGATGTGTTCCGCGCTCGCCGCGGCAGCCGTGACGAGCACCAGGAGCGCCCGCGTCCGTTCCGGACGCGACACGGCCCATTCCAGCGCCCGCATCCCGCCCATCGATCCGCCGACGACCAGTGCCCAGCTGTCGATGCCCAGGGCGTCGGCCAGGCCGGCCTCGGCAGCCACCTGGTCGCGTTGCGTCAGGAAGGGGAAGCGACCACCCCAGCGGCGTCCGTCCGGCGTGCGGGACGACGGTCCGGTGCTGCCCTGACAACCGCCGAGCACGTTCGGAGCCACGACGAACCAGCGGTCCGTGTCGAGCGCACGCCCTGGGCCGATGAGCCCGTCCCACCAGCCGGGAGTGGGGTGGCCGGGCTCGGCGGCACCGGCGGCGTGGCTGTCACCGGTCAGTGCGTGCAGCACGAGCACCGCGTTGGACCGGTCGGGTGCGAGCCGCCCCCACGTCTCGAACGCGAGCCGCACGCGCGGAAGTTCACCACCCGCCTCCAGGGCAAGGGGCTCCTCGCGCTCGTACCACTGGCGACGCCCGGCCGGGTCCCCCTCCCGCCAGGCCCCGGAGGCCGGCGGGAGGGGGACCGAGGAGGGCGTCAGTACGGTGTTCAGGACGCGCCCTTCGCCGCGCGGAACCCCGCCTCCAGGTCGGCCTTGAGGTCGGCGAGGTTCTCGAGGCCGACCGACAGGCGCACCAGGCCGGGGGAGGCGCCGGTGGCGGCCAGTTGTTCCTCGTCGAGCTGGCTGTGCGTCGTGGACGCCGGGTGGATGATGAGGCTGCGCACGTCGCCGATGTTGGCGAGGTGGCTGAACAACTCGACCGCGTCCACGAACCGCTTGCCGGCCTCGACTCCGGCTCGCAGTTCGAAGGAGACCACGGCACCCGCACCCCGGGGAAGATACCTCCGCCCCGCCTCGTACCACCTGCTGGTCTCCAGCCCCGGGTAGTGCACGGCGGCGACCTCGTCCCGCTGTTCCAGCCACTCGGCCAGGGCCTGGGCGTTGGCGGAGTGCCGTTCGATGCGCAGGCTGAGCGTCTCCACGCCCTGCAGGAGCAGGAAGGCGGAGTGCGGGGAGAGGGCCGGCCCGAGGTCGCGGAGCAACTGCACCCTGAGCTTGACGGCGAACGCACCCGGTCCGAGCGCGGGCCAGTACCGCAGTCCGTGATAGCTGGGGTCGGGCTCGGTGAAGTCCGGGAACCGCTCGGCGTGCGCCCCGAAGTCGAAGGTGCCGCCGTCGACGACCACACCGGCGATGGCCGTGCCATGCCCTCCCAGGAACTTGGTCGCCGAGTGGACGACGATGTCCGCGCCGTGCTCGAGGGGCCGCAGCAGGTAGGGGGTCGGGACGGTGTTGTCCACGATCAACGGCACCCCGGCCGCGTGCGCCACGTCCGCGACCCCCTGTACATCGAGTACGTTGCCGCGTGGGTTGCCCAGCGTCTCCGCGAACAGGGCCTTGGTGTTCGGCCGGATCGCCGCCCGCCACGCCTGAAGGTCGTCCGGGTCGTCCACGAACGACACCTCGATGCCGAGCCTCGGCAGCGTGTGCCGGAAGAGGTTGTACGTCCCGCCGTACAGGGACGTGCTGGAGACGATGTGGTCGCCGGAGCCCGCCAGGGTCAGGATCGCCAGGGTCTCCGCCGCCTGCCCGGAGGAGAGCGCCACGGCCGCGACCCCGCCCTCCAGGGCGGCGATGCGCTGCTCGAAGACGTCCTGGGTGGGATTGTGGATACGGGTGTAGATGTTGCCGGGCTCGGCCAGTGCGAACAGGTCGGCGGCATGCTGCGTGTCCCGGAACACGAACGACGTCGTCTGGTAGATGGGCGTCGCGCGGGCGCCGGTCGTCGGGTCGGGCGTGGCACCCGCGTGGATCTGCTTGGTCTCGAAGGACCAGGCGGAGGTGTCGGGACCGGCGGGTTCGTCCTCGGGGGTGTGGCCGGCGGTGACGGAGTCGATGGGCTGGCTCATGGTGGTGCTCCCTTGTGCAGAGGGGGAGATGCGCGCGGTGAGGCGCCGCGGATGCGCGAAAAGTGCCGCAGGGCTGCGAGCCGGGACCGGAAGAGGGCGGCGTTCAGCGCGGTGCGGTGGAGAAGAGACTGCTCAGAGGCAGCAGCGCGGCTTCAGCTCGCGGCAGGACAGCGCGTGGTGGTGACACGCACGTAGTCAACGTGGCGGCGGGTCACGAGCACGGTCATGGAGCCAGATAACCACACGGGCGTGGCGACGCACCAGCGAACGTGGTCGTTTCACCTGCCGGGACGCGCTGCTCGTCCAGCACGGGCACCTGCGGGAGCCGGCCGGGACGTAACGGACGCGCACTTCAAGATCAGCTGAATTGCATGGGTTTTCCGGACTCAGTGCTACGGCAACATGTCGACCTCATGGCGGCGCCAGGCGAAACCTGGTGCTGCGGCACAGCACGGACCAGGCTGACGTGCACACATCGCTCGCTCCGTTCCGTACCTGCAGAAAGCTTCACCCCGCATGTATTCGACCTGTCTGCCCGGTGCTCCTGAGGCGCACATCCCGTGTGTGGCGAGGAGGTGCCGCACATGGTGCGCCATGTGACACGCAAGGCGGTCGGCTGGCTCCTGATGATCGCGGTCGCGACGAACGCGACCTACTTCCTCGCCAGTTGGTTCCTGGACCCGCGGTCGAACTTCAAGGAACTGCGGCCCGTCCGCAGCGAGACACAGATCGACCGGGCCCTCGCGCCGTACAACCTGGACCCCAGGGTGCCGTTGGTGCACCGCTGGTGGGACTGGCTGACCTCGGTGACCCTCCACTTCGACTGGGGAAAGTCCCCCACCGGCGTCTCCGTCAACGGCGAAGTCGGCTACCGGGCGCTTGTCAGCGCGGAGTTGGTCGTCCTCGCCACCGTACTGTCCGTCGTGATCGGCGTTGCTCTCGGCGTCTACACCGCCGCACGGCAGTACGGCTGGGCCGATCGGGTGTCGCAGGCGGTGTCCATCGTGGTGTTCAACGTCCCCACGTCCGTCGCCGCCCTCGCCGTGGTCTTCGTCGCCATCTGGCTGAACCAGCACGCCGGGCTGCACTTCCTCTACGTCGCCGGGGAGAACTCGCCGGGCGTCGAAGGACTGCTCCCCACCATCGGTGACCGCCTCCTGCACCTGATCCTGCCGACTGTGACGCTCACGCTGATGGGCTATGTCGGCTACCACCTGACGCAGCGTTCACTGCTGCTCGACACGCTCAACGCCGACTTCGTGCGAACCGCCCAGGCCACCGGCCTCACCCGCAGTCAGGCCATCCGCAGGCACGCCCTGCGGGCCGCGCTCATCCCGACGGCGGCTTCCGTGGCGTTCAGCGTCCCGGCCGTCTTCACCGGTGCCGTCATCACGGAGACGATCTTCGGATGGAACGGCATGGGCCGCTACTTCATCCAGACCATCAGCAAGAACGACGTACACGGCGTGGTCGCGACGGCCGCCTTCGCCGCGGCTCTGACCGCGATCGGCGCCATCCTCGCGGACATCGCCACGGTCTTCCTCGACCCGAGAGTGCGGGTGAGCTGACGTGACCACCGACGCGCCCACCCGTCCGGCCGCGGAGCAGACTCCAAAAACCGCGACGACCGCGCCGAAGCACCCGAACCTCGGCCTCGGCCGGCTCTATCTGCGGCGCTTCCTGCGCAACCGCCTCGCCGTCGTCGGAGTGGCGATCTTCGCGCTGCTGGTGCTGTTCGGTGCCTTCGGTGACCGATTCACCTCCTACGCGTACACCGACGCCGACTTCACCGCGCTCACCCGGCCTCCGAGCAGCCTCCACCCGTTCGGCACCAACCAGGGTGGCAACGACATCTACGCCTGTGCCGTCCACGGACTCCGGCGCTCCCTGATGATCGCCGTGAGCGTGTCGGTACTGACGATCGTCCTCGCCGCGGTCATCGGCGCCGGCGCCGCGTACGTCGGGGGCCGGGTCGAGCGGGTGACCCTCGCCGTCATCCACTTCCTCCTGATCGTCCCCTCGTTCCTCATCCTCGCTCTGGTCTCCCACCGGCTGGCCGGCGACTGGCGCGCTCTCATCATCGTGCTGACCGCGTTCGGCTGGATGTCCACCGCGCGGGTGATCTGGTCCGTCTCGACCTCACTGCGCGAACGGGACTACGTGAAGGCGGCCGAGTTCATGGGAGTCGGTCCACTGCGGATCATCCTCCGCCACATCATCCCCAACCTCGGCTCCCTGCTGATCGTCAACCTCACGCTCGGAGTCGTGGCGACCGTGCTCGGCGAAACCGCCCTGTCGTTCCTCGGGTTCGGCGTCCAGACCCCGGACGTCTCACTCGGGACGATGCTCGCGGACGGCGCGAACAGCGTCACGAGTGCCCCCTGGCTCTTCGCCTTCCCCGCCGGCCTGGTCGTTCTGCTCACCGTCTCGATGACCTTCATCGGCGACGGCTTGCGCGACGCCCTCGACCCCACCTCGGTGACCGGCTCGGCAGGAGGCCGACGATGACCCTCGCGACACCGCTGCCAGCCCCGGCACCACCCACCGACGCAGCCCCCGTCCTCTCCGTGCGGGACCTGCGGATCTCCTTCCCCTCCGAAGCGGGCACCGTCGAGGCGGTGCGCGGCGTGAGCTTCGACCTGCTGCCCGGCCGGACCCTCTGCGTCGTCGGCGAATCCGGCTCGGGCAAATCGGCCACCGCGATGGGCATCATGGGCCTGCTGCCGCCCACCGCCGACCTGCGCGGCAAGGTGCTGCTCGGCGGACAGGACCTCATCGGCCTCGACGACCGGGCGCTGTCGAAGATCCGCGGCAACTCCATCGGCATGATCTTCCAGGACCCCTTGTCCGCCCTCACACCGATCTTCTCGGTGGGCAGGCTGCTCTCCGACGCCCTGCGGGTCCATCAGGACCTGACGAGGCGGGCGGCCTGGGAACAAGCCGTGCACCTGCTCGATCTCGTCGGCATCCCGGACCCGCGCGGCCGGGCCGCCGCCTTCCCGCACGAGTTCTCCGGCGGCATGCGCCAGCGCGTGGTCATCGCCATGGCCATCGCCAACAGGCCGTCCGTGCTCGTGGCCGACGAACCCACCACCGCACTCGACGTCACCGTGCAGGCCCAGATCCTCGACGTGCTGCGGCTGGCGCAGCAGGAGACCGGCGCCGGTCTCGTCCTGATCACGCACGACCTCGGGGTCGTCGCGGGCCACGCGGACGATGTCGCCGTCATGTACGCGGGCCGGTTCGTGGAACACGCGGGCGTCGAGGAACTCTTCCGTCGGCCGGTGATGCCGTACACAGCGCGGTTGCTGGCCGCCGTGCCGACCGTGGACGGCGGAACCCGCCGCACCCTGGTCCCCGTCGGTGGGGAGCCACCCGCCCCGGTGGCCCTCCCGGACGGCTGTCCCTTCGCACCCCGGTGCGCCGTCGCCCTCGACGCGTGTCGCTCCGACGAACCGGAACTGCGCCATGTCACCGGACACGGACACGTGGCCTGCCTGCGCGCCGCCGAGATCGCCGACGGATCCCTGGACCCCACGGGGGACGCCCCGCCCGTCGGCCGCCCGGCGCCCTCGCCTCGTGCCGGGAACGGCGACGTGGTGCTCCGTGTCGAGGACCTCGTCAAGACCTTTCCGGTCACCAAGGGTGCTCTCCTCAAGCGCCGGGTCGGTACGCTGCACGCCGTCAACCGGGTCAGCTTCGAGCTGCGCGCCGGCGAGACGCTCGGCCTGGTGGGGGAGTCCGGCAGCGGCAAGACCACGACGCTGATGGAGATCCTCCGGCTCGAACGGCCCGAAGGCGGCCGGATAGAGATCTCCGGCACCGACGTCGGCGCGGCCGCATCCGGCGCGCGCGCACGGGAGCTCCGGCAGGACGTACAGATCGTCATGCAGGACCCCCTGGGGGCCCTGGACCCCCGCATGCCCGTCTTCCACTTGCTGGCCGAACCCCTGCGGGCGATCGGGCGTGATCGCCAGTCGATCCGCGCACGGGTCCACGAACTGCTGACCCTGGTGGGTCTGGACGACTCGGTCGCCGACCGCTTCCCGGCCGCACTGTCCGGAGGCCAACGCCAACGGATCGGTATCGCCCGTGCTTTGGCGACCGAGCCGAAGCTGCTCGCGCTCGACGAACCGCTCTCCGCCCTGGACGTCTCCGTGCAGGCCGGGGTGATCAACCTGCTGGCGCGGCTCAAGCGTGAACTCGGCCTGGCCTACCTCGTGGTCGCCCACGATCTGGCCGTGGTCCGGTACATCTCCGACCGCATCGCGGTGATGTACCTGGGGCACATCGTCGAGACCGGCGACACCGAGGCGATCTTCTCCGATCCGAAGCACCCCTACACCCGTGCGCTGCTGTCGGCGATCCCGATACCCGACCCCGAGCGGGAACGCACCCGCGAACGCGTCGTGCTGGAGGGTGAGCAGCCGAACGCCGCGCGCCTGCCCGCCGGGTGTGTCTTCGTCGACCGCTGCCCGCTGTACCGCCTCGCCGACGAGGAGCTGCGGCACCGCTGTCGCACGCAGCCCCCCGTGCCGTCTTCCGCGCCTGGACTCTCCGCCCACCAGTACGCCTGCCACGGCGTCTGAACACCGGCCCCGGCGATGTTGTCCCTCACCGACCCCTAAGGAACCTTCCGTCATGCGCACGAGACCGGCCCTGCCTCTCGCTCTGATCGCCGCCCTTTCCGTCACCGCCACCGCGTGCCAGTCCTCGTCAGGGAAGGACTCCGCGCCGTCGGACGCGAAGAACGCTCCCTCGGCCGCACCGTCCGTCGCCGACTACAACCCCGAGCCGTACGACCGGATCAAGGAGGGAGGCACGTACACCACGGTCGGGACCTTCGACGATCAGGGCAACCCGTTCAACGTCAATGCCACGCTGACGGCGTCCCGTATCTGGGCCTGGTACAACGCGGACGCGATCACCTACTCGCCGACCGGTGACGTGCAGTACAACCCGGACTACTTCAGCGACGTCAAGGTATCCGTGGAAGGCGGGAAGCAGAAGGTCACGCTCACCATCAACCCCAAGGCCGTGTTCAACGACGGCACCCCGATCGACTGGACCGCGATCAAGGCCACGTGGCAGGCCGACAACGGTTCCGACAAGGCCTACGCCGCCTCCTCCACGGACGGCTACGACCAGATCACCTCGGTCGAGAAGGGCAGGAACGCCAAACAGGCCGTGATCACCTTCAAGGCAGTGAACCCTTCCTGGTCGAGCCTGTTCACCACCTTCCTGCACCCCAAGGCCGCAACGGTCGAGAACTTCAACAACGCCTACGTCAAGAAGGCCCACCCGGAGTGGGGCACGGGGCCGTACACGGTCGGCACGTGGGACACCCACTCGGGGAACATCACGTTCGTCCGCAACCCGAAGTGGTGGGGCAGGAAGGGCAAGCTCGACAAGCGCGTCTACGTCAACCTCGAATCGACCGCGGCGATCAACGCCTTCAAGAACGGGCAGCTGGACTACGTCTCCGCGGTCGACGCCGAGAGCCTCAAGCAGATCAAGGGCCTCAAGGGCACCGAGATCCGCAGTGGCGGAAGCCCCTTCGAGTACTCGCTCTACTTCAACACCGAGTCCTCCGTCCTCGCCGACGAAACCGTGCGCAAGGCCATCGAGGAGAGCATCGACCGCACGCAGATCGCGAAGATCCGGTTCCGGGGCCTGGACTACAAGGAGCCGCTGCCCGGTTCCGCCATCCTCTACAGCTTCCAGAAGGGCTACGAGGACAACGTCGCAGCCGTGCTGAAGTACGCGCCGGACGACGCCAGGAAGGCACTCGACGCGGCGGGCTGGAAGCCCGGGGGCGACGGCGTACGGGTCAAGAACGGCAAGAAGCTCGAAGTCGGCTACACCCTCCTCGGCGACGACCCGCTGGACAAGGCGACCGCCGGCGCCTTCGCGGCGATGCTGAAATCGGTGGGCATCCGCCTCGACATCAGGAAGGCGGACGAGGCGGATTTCTCCAAGATCCTCAGCGACCGCAAGTTCGATCTGTTCCTGTCGGGAAACCGCTCGATGGACCCGTTCGGCGCCCGCTACCTGTGCGACTTCTACTGCTCCGACCGCGACTCCAACATCACCGGTGCGGGTTCGCCCGCGCTGGACACGCAGATCCGTGCCACCAGCGAGATCGCCGACCTCGGCAAGCAGGCCGCGGCGGCCAACCGGGTCGAGCGGAAGGCGCTCCAGGAGTACGCCTTCCTCCCGCTGTTCAGCGGCCCCTCGACCTACGGCGTGAAGAAGGGCCTCGCCAACGTCGGCGCGACCATCTTCTACAACCCGCTCCCGGAGACGGTCGGCTGGGAGAAGTAGCCGGCCCGCGGGACATCGCCGCAGGACAGGCAGAAGGACCTGGGGAGCCTGACGCTCCTCCCGACTGAGCCGGGCGGGGCACGGCTGCCGGCCGCCGTCGACTCGGCCGGCAGTCCGGCTCAGGACCCGCCGCGCTCGCGGGGGATCTTCAGGCCCGCCTCGATCGCCACCGGCAGCCGGTTCTCGGCCGGTGGCAGCGGGCAGGTGGCCAGGTCCGTGTAGGCGCACGGCAGGTTCGCGGCACGGTTGAAGTCCAGGACGACCGTGCCGTCGGCGGCAACCGGCTCCAGGGCCAGGAACCGGTTGGCGGCGTAAGTGGTGACCCCGGAGGTCGAGTCGGTGAACAGCACCATCAGCCGGCCGGCACCATGTCCGGGGAACGCGGTCAGGGACAGCTGACGCCCGTGCAGCTCGAACTCGATCCTGCCCGGAGCGTCGTACACATGCTCCAGGCCCTCGACGGCCGCGCCCACGGTGGTCGGCCGCGGCTCGTCGAAGGGGACGTACCGGCCGGTCACGGCCCAGCGCGGGTCGGGGGCGTAGGCGGGTGTTCCGGTGAAGGCGGTGCGCAGCGGCGCGTCCGGGTGCCGGGGGCGCACGATGTCGTGGCCCCCGCGCCTGGCGACCTCGATGACGGCGTCTTGCCAGACCGCGTCGACGCTGCTGCGCTCGGCAAGCACGCCGAAGCGGTGTTCACCCCGCACCGGCGTTCCGTCGACGACCAGTTCCTCGCCGTCGTCGAGCTCTACGACGACCCCCTCGGGGCCGGTGTGCCACGTACCGGGCGCGTCGGGGAATCGCTGCGGCCGGTCGTCGAGCCAGTGCAGGCTGGTGATGGCCAGGAACCCGTGCGGGTCGGCGAGCCTGGCCTCCTGGGCGCGGTACCAGTCCAGCCAGTTCTCGGTGAAAGCCTGGAGGTCTGTCGTGGTGACCTCAGTCGTCATGAGTTCTCCTCGGTCGAGCGAGGCTCGGCCTCGCACAGGGGTGTGGGGCATCTGCCGGGTCGAGGCCCGGTGGGTGCGCTCATCCGGCCAGTTCGCCGAGGAGTGCCCAGGTGCGACGGCGGTCCGCCTCACCCGCGATCTCGGTGCCCGAGAACACGACCTCGGTGGCGCCGGCGTCGCGGTAACGGCGTACCTCGGCCTCGACCGCCTTCTCGTCGCCGATCACGGCCACGTCGGCGGCCCGGCGGCCGCCGGAGAGTTCGATGACCCGTGCGTAGGACGGGATCTGTTCGTAGAACGCGAGGCTGTCGGTGGCCTTCGTCCGCACCGCGTCCACGTCGTCCGTGACCACCCCCGGCACCAGGGCCACGATCCTGGGCGCCGGACGGCCGGCGGCCTCCGCCGCGGCGGTCAGGGCGGGGACGATGTGTTCCGCCAGGGCACGCGGGCCCGCCAGGTACGGCAGGATCCCGTCCGCCAGCTCACCGCTGACCCGCAGCGCCTGCGGCCCCATCGCGGCGACGAGCACGGGGACGCCCCCCTCGGCGCCCGGTACCCGTGCCGGAACCGGGGTGGTGGCGGTGAGCAGCTCACCGTGGAAGTCCGCAGTGCCGGTCTGGGTCAACTGCCGTAGCGCCGTGAGGAATTCACGCAGACGGGCGATGGGGCGCTCGAAGGGCAGGCCGAAGCCGGTCTCCGTGAACAGTTTGGTGCCCAGGGCCAGACCGAGGTGGTAGCGGCCGTGCGTCGCGGCCTGGGCGGTCTGGGCCTGGCTGGAGACGAGCAGTGGATGCCGCCCGAAGACGGGGATCGCGGAGGTGCCGACCTGCAGTCCGGGCACTTCGCGCCCGACGATCGCCGCGAGCTGGGGTGAGTCCGCGCCGAAGGTCTGGCCGAACCAGGCCGACCGCAGACCGGCGGCCGCGGCCTCCCGGGCCAGCTGCACGCTGGCGTCGACCTGGTTCTGCGCGCCGGAGGCGTTGAGTGCTACTCCAACAGTCATGCCAGTCAGAACGGGCGCCCGCCGGACCCGCATTCCGGTACGTGTGTGACAGCTTTTTGTCAGTCATGTGTACGGGAGCCGTATCTCCCCGCATCACCAGCGCGGGCATACCGGCGTCGGCCCCGTCGACGAGCGCTAAGCGGTGTCATCTCGCCGTCGCGACAGCCCGGGTTGATAGCCTGTGGCGATGGACGAGGCGTTGGACCAGGGGCCGTTCTTTCACGGCACAAAGGCCGACCTGCGGGTGGGAGATCACCTCACCGCCGGTTTCCGTTCCAACTACCGGCCCGACATCGTGATGAACCACATCTACTTCACCGCGTTGCGTGACGGCGCGGGACTCGCCGCCGAACTCGCCGCCGGCGACGGGGCCCCGCGAGTGTATGTCGTCGAACCGACTGGGGAGTTCGAGAACGATCCAAACGTCACCGACAAGAAGTTCCCTGGCAATCCCACCCGCTCCTATCGCAGCAGGGAACCGCTCCGAATCGTTGGAGAGGTCACCGACTGGACGCGACAGACACCCGAAGCTCTCCAGATATGGCGAGACCGGCTGGCCGCAATCCGCCTGGATGACCGCGCCGAAATCATCAACTAAGCGTTGCCGTAACTGCTGGTCACGGGTGAGATGATCTTGTCGTGGCTGGTGTGATCACGGCGTAGGAGCCGTCGTGATCTCTGCGGGGCCGGGCGCGGAAAGATCCCGGCCGCAGCCCACAGCCGGACCGCGTCGATCTTGTCGTGCCGTAGTGGCCGGCCTCGCTTTGGAGGTAGCGGCTGCGGCACCGGCCTGCTCACCGCCGCGAGATCCTCGGGCGCTGGACGCGCCACAATCCGGACTTCACGACCGAGCCGCTGCTTGGCCTGGTGGTGACCAGCTTCGACATTCCGGCCTGCCGGCACCGCTGAGTCTCGTGCTCCAAGCCACCACGGCCCCCTTCCTGGCCGCCCGCCTCGTGGGAAACTGCACGTCGGCACCGTCGGGCGGCACGATCCGCTTCCGGGACCGTCGCCGCCCAGCACGAAGGAGGACCTCGGCAATCGTTGCGGCAGGAGGGCGGGCAGGCCACCGTATCCGTTTGCCCTCCGGTGCCGGCCGGAAGTGTGGCGCATAGGGCAGCGGTGTGGCGGGGAGCGAGTCGCACCGCCGGGTCAGGGTCGAGGCAGCTGGGACAGCGCGGCGTGGCCGATCTGCAGGAGGGCCGATCCGTCCATGTTGGTCTTGGCGAGGAACTCGATGCCCTGCAGGACCGCGAGGAGCAGGCGTCCGAGCTCTTGCGCGTCGGCACTGGGATCCAGGTCTCCTTCTCGCTGTGCCTCCTTGACGCAGGCGATCAGGAGGTCTTCGACACGCTGATAGGTCGTTCGGGCTCGGGAGACCACCTCGGGATCCTGGCTGTGCAGCTCGGACGTGCTGTTGACCATGAAGCAGCCGCGTCGCTGCGCGTCTCCGGCGAAGCCGTTGGCCGCGCCTTCCAGGAGGTGGGTCAGGCGCTCCAGGGCCGGCCCTGGTCCGGTGAGGATCTGCCGGACGCTGGTGAGCTGCTCGTCGCGATAGCTGTCCAGTACGTGCAGGAAGAGCTGGCGCTTGTCACCGAACGCTCCGTACAGGCTTCCTTTGCCCAGACCTGTGGCGGCCGTCAAATCCTGGAGCGATGTGGCTGCATAGCCGCGGTTCCAGAACTGCTCGCGCACGGACTCCAGAACCTGGTTCTCACCCGAACGTGGTCGGGTGATCCGGAACGCGGGATCGCGGCCACCCCCTGTTCCAGCACCCAGCGAGTGCCACCTGGGCCGGCGTGGCGCCGAGGGCCCGGCCCACGGCACCCAAAGCCTCGACCTTCAGCAGCCGCCCCTGCTCGACCGGGGAGTAGGCCATGACCGTCACCCCGGCCTCGCGGCACCAGGGGAGCAGATCCCACTCGATGCCGCGCCGGAGAAGTTGTACAACACCTGGTCGACGGCCACGGCGTCGCCGCCGGGGAGGGTGGTCAGCTCGGTCATGCCGGTGACGTCCAGATTGCTCACGCCCCAGTAACGGATCTTCTCCGCCTCCATCAGGTCGGTGAATCCCGCAAGGGTCTCCTCGAGTGGCCACCGTCCCCGCCAGTGCAGCAGGTAGAGGTCCAGCCGTTCCGTACGGAGCCGCCGCAGGCTGCTCTCGCAGGCGGCGACGGTGCCTTTCCGGGTTGCGTGGCCGGGCAGCACCTTGCTGACGAGGAAGACCTCTTCCCGGCGTCCCCGGATGGCCTCCGCGACGAGTTCCTCGGATGCGCCGTCGCCGTACATCTCCGCCGTGTCGACGACGGTCATGCCCAGGTCCACGCCCAGCCGCAGCGCGGCGATCTCCTGTTCACGCCGGGCCGGGTCCTCGCCCAGGTACCAGGTGCCCTGCCCGAGCGCCGCGATCTCCTCACCGGAGGGGAGCGCGATCGTTCTGGCCGATGGCGCAGACATCTCGGGCCTCCCGTCTGCCGCGGGTCCGCGTCACGCGCGCCCGCACCGGGTGCCCGGGTCCGCGCCTCCCAGACAACCGGTGTCGCATGCGCCGCAGGGAGGTCAGTAGGGGCGAGCGGACTGCGCCGAGAGCGCGCCGGGACCGGGTGCGCGGTCGCGCAACGCGACGGCGACCGACACGACGGCGCCGCAGGAGAGGACCGCCGCGAAGCCGATCATCGCGGTCTGCACGGCGAAGTGCCGCAGGGCGATGCTGAACAGGACGGAGGGCAGGCCCATTCCCAGGTACGCGACGACGAAGAACACGGCGAGGACCCCCGCGCGTGAGGCGGGCGCGGCCACTGAAACGGCACGTTCGACGCCTCCCTTGAACAGCAGCCCGGAGCCGGCTCCCGACAGGGACACGGCGACCAGGTAGAGCCAGAGCGCCGGGTGGTAGAGGGCGACGGCGCACAGGACCAGGCCGACCGGGAAGGCCACTGCCCCCACGGTCAGGAGCCGGGGCAGTAGGAGGCGGCCCAGCACGAGCTGGGCGGCCGCCGCGGAACCGAACATGAGGAAGGCCGCCAGGCCGACCACGAGGTGCGAGTCGGTGTGCAGGGTGCCGTGGAGCACGCTCGCCCCGAGAGAGGAGATCAGGCAGCTCCAGGTCCACGGTCTCCGGCGTGGACAAGACCAGCACCAGGCACACTGCCATGGCGAGCGTGAAGATCGCCTGGGTGGTGATCAGGGGCGTGGGAAGCCATTCGGCGGCGGCTCCGGCGATCAGGGGCCCTGAGGCCAGGCCGCCGAGGTTGGCGGCGGTGGTGGCCACGATGCCGGGCAGCACCGGACCCGTCCGTTCCGGACGGGCCTCGTGGTGGAGGTCGTGGAGGTACGTCGTCGCGGTCGAGGCCATCAGCCCCAGTCCGACACCGTTCAGGATCCTGCCCGTGATCAGCTCCGGCAGGTCCCGCCACACGATCAGTACGACCGATGCGACGATGCCGACCAGCAGCGCCGGGACGATGATGCGTCGCCGGCCGAGCCGGTCCGACAGGTGACCCAGTCCGAGGAAGGCGGCAGCTGCGCCCACGACCATCGAGGCGTACGCCATCGTGACCGTGGTCGCGCCGAAGTGGTCCCGGGCCTGGTACAGCGGCCACAGCGGGGTCGGCGCCGTGCCGAAGGCCATCAGCACGGTGAAGGCCACCGCTACGAACCAGAACCGGTCGTGTGCGAGGCTCGGCGCCGGGCGGGGGCGCGGGGCGGCAGGCCGGCGGGAGCGGGTGCTGGGATCCGGTGGGTCGGGTCGTCGGAAGCGTCGGCTGTGGGACGGCTCAGCGCGTCGGAAACGGCAGGCAGGGGTACCCCTCCTCGGGAGGAAGTGGATGGCGCTTTCCCTCCTCACCAGGCAGGATCAATGCCAACGAATGTTTCTGCTGAGCTCGAGCAAGGCGAGTGTTACTTCTCGTGTGGAGCTACGTCAGCTGGAGCACTTCATCGCGGTCGCCGAGGAGCTGGGTTTCACGCGTGCCGCACGTCGGCTGCACGTGGTGCAGTCGGGGGTGTCCGCCGCGATCCGCTCCCTGGAGCGCGACCTCGGCGGCGCGCTGTTCGAGCGCACGTCGCAGCAGGTCCGGCTCACCGGGGCGGGCGCGGCGCTGCTGCCGGAGGCTCGGGCCACCCTGCACGCCGCCCAGGCGGCCCAGGACGCCGTGCGCGCCGCACAGGACACGCTGCGCGGCACGGTGAATGTGGGCGCCATGGCCTCGGTCGAGGTGGTGGACCTGCCTGCGCTTCTCGGGCAGTTGCACGCGCGGCATCCGGCGATCGACGTCGGCTGCGGCTGGCCACGACCGGATCGGCGGGACTGGCGCACGCGCTGCTCAGTGGCGACCTGGACGTGGCCTTCCTGTCGCTGCCCGAACGCAAGCCCGCCGGGATCGACGCACGGGAGCTGGCCACCGTGCCGCTCGTCCTGGTGGTGAGTGCGGCCATCCGCTCGCGCAGCGGGAAAAGGTGGCACTTGCGGACCTCGCGGGGGAACCCTTCGTGGACTTCCCGCCGGGCTACGGCTACCGCGAGGTGGTCGACCGGGCGTTCGCGGCGGCGGGCGTCGTACGCCGGGTGGCACTGGAAGTGCCCGACATCGACATGGGGGCGGCACTGGTCCGGCACGGTCCGGGCATCGCCTTCCTGCCCGCGTTCGCCGTTGCCCGCACCCCCCGGCCTGCACGTCCTGGACATCCACGACGCCATGCTCCGCTGGAGCATGCATCTCGGCACGTCGTCGACCCGACGGCCCAGCGCGGCTCTGCGGGCGCTGCTCGACCTGGTCGACCTCCACGTCATCGCCCTGTGACGCCCGGGCCGCGGCCCGGACGTCACCCGTCGGTGGTGTCCGGCCCCCTGCGTTCGCCTCGCTCCGGCCGCGACACCTGCCGCAGCATCCGCTGACGCTCCCGCTGCCGTGGTCCACAGGCGGCGTCGGACACCTTCTCGGCCCCTCCGAGGCTGGTGCGGAAGGCCACGCCGGTCATAGCGATGGCGGTGATGAACCAAGGCCCCCATCTTCTGGCGCGACGCGACCTCGCTGGATCAATCCGGGGAAGGGCCACCCACCCACTGCAGCGCTGTAGCAGGGCAGCCCGCCCAACTGCTACCGACACCGCTCGGCGCAAAAGTTCCAGTGAGGCATCAGCCCGGTCCGCCCAGCACGATCTTCCACACTCGGGTCGCCACCTGGAGGTTCAGCCGGTCCTCGACGTTCGCGAGGTCGTGGCCGCTGATGTCGCGGATGCGCTGGAGCCGATAGCGCAGCGTGCTGCGGTGGATCGCGAGGGAGTCGGCGGTCTCGTCGTAGTTGCCGCCGCAGTCGAAGTACCAGGACAGGGTCTCCACCATGGCCGCGTGGTGCCGGGAGTCGTAGTCGATGAGCTGCCCGAGCCACTCGTGGACGAACGTCTCCAGTTCCCGGTAGTCATTGCCGGGTCCCAGGATGCGGTAGAGGCCGAGCTCGTCGAAGAACGTCGTGCCGTAGCGCTCGTGGGAGTGGCGGCGCACGTCCAGGGCGCGCTGCGCCTCCTGGTAGTGGTGGGGGATGTCGTCCACGGCGTCGCAAGGGGCGCTCACCCCGATCGTCCCGGACCGTGTTCCGGTCTCCCGGGCGAGCGCCTCGTACAACGCGCGGGCGTGCGGCCTGTCGCCAGTGATGAGGACGACGTGGTCGGAGCGGCGGGTCAGTAGCGAGCGCATGCCCACCGCAACGGCCGCCCGACTCACGGTCTGCGCGAAGGAATCGTCGGCGGTCCGGTTCGACCACTGCACCACGACGACGTAGTGGCTGCCGTGCAGGTCGTGTCCGACTGCCTCGGACCGGGCGTAGGCGCTCGGCTCGTCCGTCCCTGCCAGGAGGTCGTCGGCCAGCTCGCGGTGCAGCCTCAGCTCCACTTCGGCCAGATTGCGCAGGTGCGTCAGCTCCAGGGCGAGCGACGCGGCGGCGTATCCAAGCGCGAGTACGGTGTGCTCGTCGGCCTCGTCCCGGGCATCGACCAGGGCCAGCACGCCCAGGATCTCGCCGTGCGGGCGGATCAGGGTGATCAGCCGGTCCCTTATCCGCACCGGCCCGGTCTCTTTGGCGACGGCGTGCAGCATGTCGTCCTGGCGCACGGGGTCCGGTTCGGGATAGGGGACGGGGCGGTCGGGACCGGTCCAGGACCTCAGCCGACCGAAGCGGTCCTCGACCAGCGCGGGAAGTCCAGTGAGCCCGTGCAGTGCGCGGGTGACAGCTTCGTCGCCGCCGCCGGAGGCAGCGACGTCGGCCATGAGAGCGTGAACGGCTCGCTCGTAGCCCAGCTCAGCCACCACAGAGATCAGCTGCCGATGGAGGGCTGTGCGCTCCTCCCTGAGTCGGCGCAGCTCCAGCGCGTCCTCGCGTTGGCGGCGGTGTACGAAGGCGACCGACAGTGCAGCAGTGGTGTGCCGGACGAGCAGGGCGAGCAGGGATCGCTCGGCCCTGGTGGGCCGGGAGCGGGATGTGACCACGAGGTAGCCGTGGAGTCCCTCAGGTCCGCGTAGCCCCAGGGCTCGGCCCCAGGGCCTGCCGGCCACGGTCACGTTGCCGTCCTGCCCGCCCAGCTCGCGCACCCTCCGGCCCACGGCCAAGGCATGCGGCTGCCTGCTCCTCGGGCTGGGGACCAGGTCGTCGTCCATCTTGAGGTATCCGGCCTCGGCGCGGTATGGCCCCGCGGCGGCTATGTGGTCCATGGCCAGGCGCAGGATCTCGCCTTCGTCCGGAGCGTCGAACAGGGCGCGGGAGAGCGCGACCAGTTCGTGGAGGGCATGGTCGGCTGGGGTGCGAGCGGGCAGGCGGGGTCCCCTGCGCGCGGCCGTGGGGCGCCGCCCGACGCTGCGCCGTGGAAGGCTGCCCTTTCGGTCGGAGTACCGGTGGTACGGGCTGTATGCCCGACTGCCGACCATGGGATCACTCCGTCCTTCGGAGGTGAGCGGCTTTCGCGTACCCGCTCCCGGGCCGGCTACCCGAGACGTGTGGGTTCTTTGTCTCGTACTCGTGGGGCGACCGGACCCGTGCGTTCCTGACTCGCCAGGCGCAGGCGTGGAGCCACCCGGTTCGTCACCCTGGGGAGTGCTCGAGACCCTCCGTGCGCACCGGTGGGAAACCGGCGGAGTCCCACCTCTACCTGAGCGAACGTGATCCGGAGAGTCGACGCAGGCGCTGCACCGGGAGGAGTTCCTCATGGCCAAGGCAGTGGGCATCGACCTGGGCACCACCAACTCGGTGATCGCCGTGTGGGAGGGCGGCGAGCCGTCCGTCGTGCCCAACAGCGAGGGCAACCGCACGACACCGTCCGTGGTGGCCTTCACCGACACCGGGGAACGTCTGGTGGGCCAGCTGGCCCGGCGCCAGGCGATCCTCAACCCCAAGGGCACCATCTACTCGGCCAAGCGGTTCATCGGCCGGCACTTCGACGAGATCTCCGACGAGGCCAGGGCGGTGGCGTACGACGTCGTCGAAGGCGACGGCGGGGCGGCCCGCTTCAAGGTGCGCGACAAGCTGTACGCGCCTGAGGAGATCAGCGCACAGGTGCTGCGCAAACTCGCCGACGACGCGTCCAAGCAGCTGGGGGAGCGGGTCACGGAGGCGGTCATCACGGTGCCCGCCTACTTCAACGACGCTCAGCGCACCGCCACCAAGGACGCCGGGCGGATCGCCGGACTGGAGGTGCTGCGGATCATCAACGAGCCGACGGCGGCCGCCCTCGCGTACGGCATGGACAAGAAGGAGCACGAGACCGTCCTCGTCTTCGACCTGGGCGGCGGCACCTTCGACGTGAGCATCCTCGACGTCGGCGACGGCGTGGTGGAGGTGCGCTCCACCGCCGGTGACAGCCACCTGGGCGGCGACGACTTCGACCGGCGTCTGGTGGACTACCTGGCGGACGGCTTCCAGAAGGAGAACGGCATCGACCTGCGCAAGGACCCGCAGGCGCTGCAACGACTGTTCGAGGCGGCGGAGAAGGCCAAGACCGAGCTCAGTTCGGTGACGCAGACGCAGGTCAGCCTGCCGTTCATCACCGCTGACGCCTCGGGCCCCAAGCACCTCACCGACTCGATCATGCGGTCCACGTTCGAGCAGATCACCGGCGACCTGGTGGAGCGTTGTCTGGGACCGGTCCAGCAGGCCATGGCCGACGCCAAGGTCGGCGAGAGCGACATCGACGAGGTCATCCTCGTCGGCGGTTCCACCCGCATCCCCGCCGTCCAGGCTCTGGTCCGCCGGCTGACCGGCGGCAAGGAACCCAACATGAGCGTCAACCCGGACGAGGTCGTGGCCCTGGGCGCAGCGATCCAGGCCGGGGTGCTCAAGGGCGAGGTCAAGGACGTCCTGCTGCTCGACGTCACACCCTTGTCGCTGGGCGTGGAGACGCGCGGCGGAGTGATGACGAAGATCATCGAGCGAAACACCACCATCCCCGTGCGCCGCAGCGAGACCTTCTCCACCGCCGAGGACAACCAGCCGGCCGTCGATGTGGTGGTCCTCCAGGGCGAGCGCGAGCGGGCCGCCGACAACCGGGTGCTGGGCCGGTTCCAGCTCACCGACATCCGGCCGGCGCCGCGGGGCGAACCACAGATCGAGGTCACCTTCGACATCGACGCCAACGGCATCCTCAACGTCAAGGCCCGCGACCGGGACACCGGCAAGGAACAGGGCATCACCATCAGCGAGAGCTCCAACCTGGACCGCAGTGAGGTCGAACGCATGGTCCAGGAGGCCGAGCGCAACCGGGGCCAGGACCAGGCACTCCGCGAGGCCGTCGACGCCCGCAACGAACTCGATGCCGTCGCGTACCAGGTCGAGAAGCGCCTCGCCGAACTGGGTGACGCAGCGCCCGCGCACGAGAAGGCACGCGCCGAAATGCTCGTGTCCGACGCCCGGGCGGCGGTCAAGGAAGAGGCGGGCGTAGAACGCGTGCGGCCTCTGACCTCCGAACTCCAGCAGGTACTCGCCGGGCTGGCGGCCCATCAGGGCGCCGCCGCCACAGGGGGCGGTCCCGGCCAGGACGCCGCCACCGGCGGTCCCGCGAGTGGCGGTGGCGGTGACGATGATGTCATCGACGCCGAGTTCGACAAGAGCTGAGGCGCGCCATGCCCACCCACCCCCAGGAACCCGACCGGGCCGCGTCGGATCCGGGCGCACGGGTCCCGGAAGGCGCCGGACCTCCTCCTCGCGGGGATTTGCCCCAGCCGGCCCCGCCCCGGCCCGGAGCGGCGAACGGCGAACCGGGACCGGATGCCGCCGGCCCCGTGCCTGCCGAGGACGAATACACGACCGCGATCCAGGAAGTGGAGGACCGCTGGCGGCGCGCACTCGCCGACCTCGACAACCTTCGCAAGCGTCACGCCAGGGAACTGGAGCGCGAACGGGCGGTCGAGCGGTCCCGCACGGCGGCCGCCTTCCTACCCGTCCTCGACAACCTCGAACTCGCCCTGACCCACGCCGGCGCCGATCCGGGCGCGATCGTGGAGGGCATCCGGGCCGTACGCGACCAGGCGGTGAACGTCCTCGAACTGCTCGGCTACCCGCGGCATGCGGAGGCCGGCGTCGCCTTCGACCCGGCCCGGCACGAGGTGGTCGGTGTCGTCCAGGACCCCGACGCCCCACCGGGCACCGTCGTCGAGGTACTGCGCCCCGGCTACGGGGACGGCGAACGGCAGCTCAGGCCCGCCGCCGTGACGGTCGCGAAGCGGGAGTGACCGGTCATGGCACGGGACTTCTACGAGGTGCTGGGCGTGTCGCGGACCGCGAGTCAGGACGAGATCCAGCAGGCATATCGCAAACTCGCCCGCAGGTACCACCCAGACGTCAACAAGGACCCCGAGGCGGAGGAGCGTTTCAAGGACCTCAATGAGGCATACAGCGTCCTGTCCGATCCCAAGACCCGGGTCCGCTACGACCGCTTCGGCGAGGATTTCCGGAAGATCCCGGAGGACTTCGACGAACGGGTCGCGGCGGGAGCGGGCGGCGGCTTCCGCGGTCGGAGGACCGCAGGCGGTGGCGGTCCTCGCGTCCGGTACGCCACCGGCTTCGGCGACGACTTCGGCGCGGAGGGCATCGACATCGAGGACCTGCTCGGCTCCATGTTCGGAGCCGGCGCCGCCCGAGCCGGCGTCCCCGGAGCGGACCAGGAGGCGGAACTGCCGCTCACTGTCGAGGAGGCGTACCGAGGCGGCCGTCGCACCGTCACACTCGCCGGTCCCACCGGGCAGCCGCGGCGGTACGAGGTCGATGTGCCGCCGGGCGTCACCGACGGGCAGCGCATCCGGCTGGCGGGTGAGGGCGGCCGGGGCACTGGTGACGCCGCCGCGGGCGACCTGTACCTGCGGGTGCGTATCCAGCCCCACCCCCGGTTCCGGCTGGACGGCCGTGACGTGCACGTCCAGGTCCCGGTCGCCCCGTGGGAGGCGGCCCTGGGCACGACCGTGCCGGTGCCCACGCCCGGCGGCGGCACGGCGAAGGTCACGGTGCCTGCGGGCTCGTCCAGCGGCCGGCGGCTGCGGCTGCGCGGCGAGGGCATGCCGAACCCGCGGGGCGCGAACGGCGACCTGTACGCCGAACTTCGCGTCATGGTGCCTCCCGCCCTCGGCGACCGGGAGCGCGAACTGTTCGAGGAGCTCGCCGCCACTTCCTCGTTCGACCCCAGGAGGACGCGATGAACGACCGACCCGCGGGAGCGGGGGGCATCGGCCGGGCCGGCGTGGGCGCCCGTCCGGTACGAGCGGACGCCGACATCACCGCCTCGACGGCTGTCCGGTACGCGCTCGTCCCCGTCCCCAGGCTCTCCCTGGCCGCCGTGGCCCTTCGCTCGGGCCTCCACCCTGATCTGATCCGCCGGTTCGTCGCCCTCGGCCTGGTCGAGGCCGAACGCGACTCCGCGGGGCGACTGGTGTTCGACCCCACGGCCCCGGCGGTTCTCGCCCGTATCCAGCGGCTGCGCACCGGACTCTGCCTCAACTACGCATCCATCGGCCTGGTGCTCGACCTGCTCGACCGCATCAGCCTGCTCGAAGCCGCCCTGCGCGGCCGCGGCACGAGGAGTGAAACACCCCCATGGACATGAACCGTCTCACCCAGAAGTCCCAGGAAGCCCTCCAGGAGGCCCAGAGCGCGGCCGTCGGTATGGGGCAGACCGAGGTCGACGGGGAACACCTGCTGCTCGCGCTTCTCGATCAGGAGGACGGTCTGATCCCACGGTTGCTGCAACAGGCCGGCACCGAGCCGAAGGAGCTGCGCGCGGCCGTGCGCGAGGAACTCTCCCGCCGCCCGAAGGTCACCGGTCCCGGCGCGGCACCCGGTCAGGTCTTCGTCACCCAGCGCCTGTCCCGCCTGCTCGATGCCGCCGAGCGGGAGGCCAAACGCCTCAAGGACGAGTACGTGTCCGTGGAGCACCTCCTGCTCGCCCTGGCCGAGGAGGGCTCGGCGACCGCCGCCGGGCGCCTGCTCAAGGAGTACGGCGTGACCCGGGATTCGTTCCTGAGCGCGCTCACCCAGGTCCGTGGCAACCAGCGCGTCACCTCCGCCAACCCTGAAGTGGGCTATGAGGCTCTGGAGAAGTACGGCCGCGACCTGGTCCTCGAGGCTCGGTCCGGGCGGCTCGACCCGGTCATCGGCCGTGATGCGGAGATCCGCCGCGTCACCCAGATCCTCAGCCGCAAGACCAAGAACAACCCCGTCCTCATCGGCGATCCCGGCGTCGGCAAGACTGCCATCGTCGAGGGCCTGGCCCAGCGCATCGTTCGCGGCGACGTCCCAGAGGGCCTGCGCGACAAGACGGTGTTCGCTCTCGACATGGGCTCCCTGGTCGCGGGCGCCAAGTACCGCGGCGAGTTCGAGGAACGACTCAAGGCCGTGCTGTCCGAGGTGAAGGCCGCCCAGGGACGCATCCTGCTCTTCGTCGACGAACTCCACACCGTCGTAGGCGCGGGCGCCGCCGAAGGGGCCATGGACGCGGGCAACATGCTCAAGCCGATGCTCGCCCGCGGCGAACTCCACATGATCGGCGCCACCACCCTCGACGAGTACCGCAAGCACATCGAGAAGGACGCCGCCCTCGAACGCCGCTTCCAGCAGGTGCTGGTCGACGAGCCGAGCGTGGAGGACACCATCTCCATCCTGCGCGGACTGCGCGAACGCCTCGAGGTCTTCCACGGCGTGAAGATTCAGGACACCGCGCTGGTCTCCGCGGCCACCCTCAGCCACCGCTACATCACCGACCGGTTCTTGCCCGACAAGGCCATCGACCTCGTCGACGAGGCGTGTGCCCGGCTGCGTACCGAGATCGACTCGATGCCCGCCGAACTCGACGAGATCACCCGCCGCGTCACGCGCCTGGAGATCGAGGAGGCGGCTCTTTCCAAGGAGACCGACGCCGCCAGCAGAACTCGCCTGGAGGAACTGCGCAAGGAACTGGCCGACCTGCGCGGCGAGGCCGACGCCAAACGCGCCCAGTGGGAGGCCGAACGGCAGGCCATCCGCCGCGTGCAGGAACTACGCCAGGAACTGGAGCAGGTCCGCCACGAGGCGGAGGAGGCCGAACGCGCCTACGACCTCAACCGCGCCGCCGAACTCCGCTACGGCCGCCTCCAGGACCTGGAGCGCCGACTGAAGGCCGAGGAGGAGCAACTGGCCACCAAACAAGGGCAGAACCGGCTACTGCGCGAGGTCGTCACCGAGGAGGAGATCGCCGAGATCGTCGCCGCCTGGACCGGCATCCCCGTCGCCCGCCTCCAGGAGGGCGAACGCGAGAAACTGCTGCGCCTCGACGAGATCCTGCGCGAGCGCGTCATCGGCCAGGACGAGGCCGTCAAACTCGTCGCCGACGCCATCATCCGCGCCCGCTCCGGCATCCGCGACCCGCGCCGCCCCATCGGCTCGTTCATCTTCCTCGGCCCCACCGGCGTCGGGAAGACCGAGCTGGCCAAGACCCTCGCGGCTGCCCTGTTCGACTCCGAGGAGAACATGGTCCGCCTCGACATGAGTGAGTACCAGGAGCGGCACACCGTCAGCCGGCTCATGGGCGCACCCCCCGGATACGTCGGCTACGAGGAAGGCGGCCAGCTCACCGAGGCCGTCCGCCGCAAGCCGTACTCGGTCGTGCTGTTCGACGAGATCGAGAAGGCGCACACCGATGTCTTCAACACCCTGCTGCAGGTCCTCGACGACGGCCGCATCACCGATGCTCAGGGCCGCACCGTCGACTTCCGCAACACCGTGATCATCATGACGTCCAACATCGGCTCCGAGCACCTCCTCGACGGCGCCACCGCCGAGGGTGAGATCAAGCCGGACGCCCGCGCCCTGGTGATGGGCGAGCTGCGCGGGCACTTCCGCCCGGAGTTCCTCAACCGCGTCGACGACATCGTGCTGTTCAAGCCGCTCGGTGAGCGGCAGATCGAGCGGATCGTGGAGCTGCAGTTCGACGAGCTGCGCCGCCGGCTCGCCGAACGCCGCATTACCGTCGAACTCACCCAAGCTGCACGGGAGTTGATCGCCCACCAGGGCTACGACCCGGTGTACGGGGCCCGGCCGCTGCGCCGCTACATCTCCCACGAGGTCGAGACGATGGTCGGGCGCGCCCTGCTGCGCGGTGACGTCCAGGACGGCGCGACGGTCCGCGTCGACGCCGAACATGGAGAGCTGGTGGTCACCTACGACCAGCCCGAGGACGTGAAGGGAGCGCGGGCGGCATGAGCACGATGCATGCGGCGACCGTCAGTTGTCCCCACTGCGGGCGCACCAACCGGGTGCCCGTGGCCGCGGAGGGCCGGCCCAAGTGCGGCCACTGCAAGCAGCCCCTTCCGTGGATGGTGGACGCGGGCGACAACGACTTCACCGAGGTTGCCGAGCGGGCCGATGTCCCCGTCGTGGTCGACCTGTGGGCCACCTGGTGCGGCCCCTGCCGCATGGTCAGCCCCGCACTGGAGAAGGTCGCCACCGATCTCGCCGGCCGAATCAAACTCGTCAAGGTCGACGTCGACAAGAACCCGCGACTGTCGCAGCGTTTCGAGGTCCAGGCCGTACCGACACTGCTGATCCTCGACCGGGGCGAGACGGTCGCCCGGCAGGCGGGGGCGGCGCCCGCCCCCGCTCTTCGCCGGTGGGTGGAACAGTCGATCACCGCCCGGAAAGGGTGATCCGGATGACCCTGCATGCAGACCCCCACCTCGCGCTTGTCCGGCCGGTCCAGCCGCTGAGCCCAGAAGGGTGTCAGGAGTGTCTGATGCTCGGCTCCCCGTGGGTCCACCTGAGGCTCTGCCTGACCTGCGGGCACGTCGGCTGCTGCGACTCCTCGCCGAACAAGCACGCGCGCACGCACGCAGCTGCCGTCGCCCATCCGATCGTGCAGTCGTTCCAGCCCGGCGAGGAATGGCGCTGGTGCTACGTGCACGAGGCGTTCGTCTGATGTCCGGCGACCAGTCGCTGCCGGGCGGAGAACCGGTGCCGGAGAAAGCGGACGAGGCCGCCTTCTGGGAGACCCCGGACATCTACGGCGCGTATCCGCGCCTCACGGAGGACCAGACAGCACGTCTGGCGGACCACGGGCAACGCCGGACCATGGCTCCGAACGACGTGCTGATCCGGGAGGGGGAGCGCTGCGAGACGTTCTTCGTCGTCCTCAGCGGTACCGTCGCCGTCGTCGAGGGCTACGGCACTCCCGAGGAGCACGTGCTGCGCGTGCACGGCCCAGGTCGCTTCATCGGCGAACTCGGCCTGCTGTACGGACAAGTGGCCTTCTACACCGCTGTCGCCAGGGAGCCGGGCGAGGTCCTCGTCGTCTCCTTGGACCGGTTGCGCCACCTGGTGTCCCAGGACTCCACCATCGGGGACATCGTCCTGCGCGCCTGTCTGTGCCGTCGCGCGCTGCTCGTCGGACAGGGCGCCGGCTTCCGCATCATCGGCTCGCGCTACTCGCCCGACACCAGGCGGCTGCGCGAGTTCGCCGTCCGCAACCGGCTGCCGCACCGCTGGATCGACCTGGAGACGGATGAGGAGGCCGAGGAGCTGCTGCGCCGCTTCGGCGTCGGCCCGGCGGAGACACCACTCGTCATCTGGCGGGACACCACCCTGTTGCGCAACCCCAGCAACGCGGAACTGGCCCGGCTCATCGGCCTGCCGTCACTACCCGCCGGAAACCGTCACGGCGACGTCCTCATCGTAGGCTCCGGACCCGCCGGCCTTGCCGCCGCGGTCTACGCCGCCTCCGAGGGCCTGAGCACCACGGTGGTGGAGGCGATGGCCACCGGCGGCCAGGCCGGCACGTCGTCCCGCATCGAGAATCTGCTCGGCTTCCCATCCGGCATCTCCGGCGCCGAACTCACCGAACGCGCCGTACTCCAGGCCGACAAGTTCGGCGCCAGGATCAGCCTTCCGCTGGAGGCGACCGGTCTCCATCCCAAGGACGACGACCACTACGTCGTGGCGTTCGCCGACGGCAGCGAGATCGCCGCCCGCGCCGTCGTCCTGGCCATGGGTGCCCGCTACCGCCGGCTCCAGGTGCCCGGCATCGAACGCCTGGAGGGAACGAGCGTGCACTACTCCGCGACCGTCTACGAGGCCCAGCAGTGCCGCACCGACCCGGTGGCCGTCGTCGGCGGAGGCAACTCAGCGGGCCAGGCGGTGCTGTTCCTCGCCGGGTACGCGCCGAAGGTGCACCTGCTGGTCCGAGGAGCCAGCCTTGAGGCCAACATGTCCCGCTACCTGGTCGACCAGGTCGAGCGCCATCCGCGGGTGGAGGTCATGCTGCACACCGAGGTCACCGAGGTCATCGGCCAGGAAGTGCTGGAGGAGCTCGACGTGGTCGACAACCGCACGGGCGTGCACCGCCGGCTCGCGGTACGGAGCCTGTTCGTCTTCACCGGTGCCGAACCTCACACCGAGTGGCTCGCCGGCATCATCGCCCTCGACTCCCGCGGCTTCGTCCTCACCGGGCCGGAGGCCCAGGAAGCCTGCGCCCACCCCGAGGTGTGGCACGGCCGAGGGCGCTCGTGCATGACCCTGGAGGCCAGCCTGCCCGGGGTCTTCGCGGTAGGGGACGTCCGTAGCGGCTCGGTCAAGCGGGTGGCCTCCGCGGCCGGTGAGGGCGCGATGGCCATCCACTTCGTGCACCGGCACCTGGGGCACTCGGCCGTACCCGGCACCACGGGCACGTCAGCTGTGGCGGGCCACTCGGACGTCTCCCCACGCGTACGTCACAAGGAGTCCGCATGGCTCGCATGACGAATGGCGGACGACGAGATCACGAGAAGGAAGAAGGAGGCGATGGCGATGGCCATGCCCGTCCGGCGCCACCGCGGTGGCGGCCTGCAGGAAAGGCCCGTCTGGGCACCCACCCCTCTCAATCCCCTGGCCGAGTTCGACGAACTGCTCAATCAGATGAGCGGCCTGCTGGAGTCGACGGTGGGCGCGGCACCCGCGGTTGCGTGGACGCCTCTCGCGGACGTGTCGGAGTCCGAGGACGCGTTCCACATAGAGATCGAACTCCCCGGAGTGAAGAGCAAGGACATCGACGTAGAGGCCAACGGTCCCGAACTCGTGGTCACCGGAGAGATCAAGGAGCGGGAACGCAAGGGTGTCCTGCGCCGCAGCACCCGCCGCGTCGGAGCCTTCGAGTACCGTTTGCGGCTGCCCGGAGAGTTGGACACCCACAAGATCAAGGCTGAGATGCAGGACGGAGTGCTCAGCATCACCGTCCCCAAGGCCGACGTCGCAAAGCCGCGACACGTCGAGATCAGCGAGACGAGTGAAAGTACCGAGAGCAGCGGCTGAGGCGCGAGCGCCGCGGTTCCGGGCACCCATCCGGGACTGCGGCCGGGCCGGCGAGGCTCGACACCCCTCACGGCGGCGGAGACGCGCTGCGTGGCTCCCCACCGTTGGTGGTTCTTCCTGCTGGTCTCGCTGACCTTATTCGTGGCGTACGCGGGAGCGAACTCGGCCGGTCTGACGGTGAGCGAGGTCCTGAAAATCGCCGACCTCACCGCCCGCCGCCGGGAGTAGTAGCGCGCCGGAGTCCGCCGTTACCGCCCGGGCACCGGACCGGGCAGCACCCTGTACTAGCCGAGGATGGCCGGCACCGCGGGCACGGCAAGTCGTACGTCCGCCACGGCCGGACAACGCCTCGGCCGTTCCTGGGGCTCCGGGCGCTTGCGCCGTGCCCTGCGTGAGTCTCTGGCCAAGGGCCTTGCGAACGGCAGCTACGCGCCGGCGGACGGACGCGGCCGCCCCGACGGCGCTCCGGCCGCCCCCCATGACCAGCGGTGACCAAGGCAGAAGGAAGTCAGCTATGAAATACGATGGATTCCTCGCCCGTGTGCGCGAGCGAGGCGAATACAACGACCAGGACGAAGCCGCGGACGTCACCAACGCCGTGCTGGAAGTGCTGGCCCAACGGATCAGCCCGGGAGAGGTCAAGGACCTCGCATCCCAGCTGCCCGGCCCGCTGGGACAAGTCCTGGACCATGCGGCGCCGCAGCAGGCGCGAAGCTTCGGGATCGAAGAGTTCTACCGCCGGGTCGCCGAGCGCACCCATGCCCGACCTCGTACGGCGCAGTGGGACGCCAGCGCGGTCCTGACCACCGTCGCCGACGCTGTCACCGGCGGAGAGCTGAATCAGATCATCAGCCAGCTCCCCTCCAGTTACGCGGTCCTGTTCGGCAAAGCCGACCTTGCGGACTGAGCCCGTGAGGCGCGGTGGCTGCTGAGCGTAATGATCGTCTGGCTTCTATGGGATGGATTTTCGTGGTCCTGCTGCCGAAGTGTGAGGGGTCCAAAACGCTCTGTCCGGAACTTCCGGAAGTACCACTTATGCGTTCGAGGGGCCGGCTGCCGGCACAGGACCGCCGGTCGCTGAGCAGCGCCAGCATCGGCCGGTCCGTCCAGCAGTCCGGCCCGATGGCTGGCTCCTCCAATGCGGCGACAACCTGGACCAGGTCATGTCGGGCAGCGAAGAGGGAACCCGGGAGTTGATTTCCACGATGGGTACGAGCCGGGAACAGCTCCAACCCGGCGCAATTCCGCAAGAGCGTCGTGGATCCGTTTCCGCCGGACGCCATGGCGGCCGGCTGCGAGACGGTGTATCTGCGGCTGGACACCACGGAACCCGTGCCTTCGGCAACATCCACCGGTAAACAGGGCGCGCGGCGGCGTCCTCGCAGTGCCGACACCACGGCTGCACCCTCCGGCTCTTGCGGTCACGGATCAGGGGGCTGCCACTCGAACATCCAAAGCGTGGCGTCGTCGCTGACTTTGTTGTGTCGATGCTCGAGGATGGCATGGATGAGCAGGCGCAGCACTTCTGGGGCGCTTCTGCCCCGCTGCGGTCGACCGGATGAAGTAGTCGGTGAAGCGTTCCAGACCGAACTCTTCGCCCGCCTCGTCGCCGGCCCGGTCTGACGTATCGTCAAGCAAGTCAGCGTCTGATCAGCATCAGTCCCCGGAGGGTCTTCCTGGCAGCCGTCTGATCGGCGGCGTCACAACAGCCTGGTTCGCACGGCAACGCAGGCAGGGAACCCTGTCGCCTGAGTGAAGCGACGTTCCTCACAATCATCGACTCCGACGCGTGCCGGTGTACAGTAAAGACCGCCCTTGACCTGCACAAAGCAGGCAGGGAGCCGTCTTCCAGGAGTCCAAAGTGCTGCGTACTCTGTTCAAGTCCAAGATCCACCGTGCCACCGTCACCCAGGCCGACCTGCACTACGTGGGATCGGTGACCATCGACGCGGACCTCCTCGACGCCGCCGACCTGCTGCCGGGCGAACTCGTGCACATCGTCGACATCACCAACGGCGCCCGGCTGGAGACGTACGTCATCGAAGGCGAACGCGGGTCCGGGGTGATCGGGATCAACGGGGCGGCAGCCCACCTCGTGCACCCCGGAGACCTGGTGATCATCATCAGCTACGCTCAGGTCACCGATGCCGAGGCACGGCAACTGCGGCCGCGGGTCGTACACGTCGACGGCGACAACCGGATCGTGTCCCTCGGCGCCGACCCGTCCGAGCCGGTACCCGGCTCCGACCAGCAGCGCAGCCCGCAGGCCGTCCAGGCCTGACCGGCGGACCCAGACCAGGAGCGTGCTCATGAGCCAGATCGAGATCCGCGACGACCGGGCGGCGGGCCGCCTGGAAGCTGTCGGCGAGGGCGAAGTGGTCGGCCACATCGAGTACTTCGTTCTGGAGGAGCCCGCGCGCGCCCTGGTTCCGGTGCACACGATCGTGGAGCCGGCCCACGAGGGCAAGGGCATCGCCGGTTCCCTGGCCCGTGAGCTGTACGCCCTCGCCGAGCGCGAGGGCGTCCCGGTGGCCCCGCTCTGCCCGTACGTCGTCAAGTGGGCCGAACGCCACCCCGACGTGGCTCCGCCGGCCGATCCCCGGTTGCTGGCGGCCGCGAAGGACTGGCTCCGGGCCCACCCCGGTAAGTTCTGACCGACCCCGACCGACCCGGACCGACTCTGACCGAGCGGGGCCCGCCAGCCCTCGGGACCCCGCCTCGGTGGCCGAGCCCCGGCGCGGGTCTCTGCCTGCAGTCCTCAGCCGCCGAGCCCCGCCGGAACCCGGTCCGAGCAGCCAAGCCCCACCAGAACGCCAACCTCGGCAAGATCTCGGCTGGGCGCGCTGGACGCCCCGATCGGTCCCGGGTTCCGGTGCCCGAGCCACTGGGGCCGGCTCGCGGTGTCCTGCGCTGGTGCGCTGGGGGCAACTCGCGGACTCCTGCGCCGGCGCGCTGGGGCGGGCTCGCCGACTCCTGCGCTCGGCCCGCTGGAGCCGGCTCGCGTACTTGGTGCCCGGCCGCTGCGGTCAGGTCGGGGACTCGGTGCTCGGCCGTTGTGGCCGACTCCCGGATTCCGGCGCCCGGGCCGCTGGGGGCCGGTTCGCGGATTCCGGTGCCCGGCCGTTGTGGTCAGGTTGCGGATGTCCGTGCTGCCGGCCCTGGCCGGCTCGCGGGCCCCGTGCCTGGGCCGCTGGGGCCGGCTCGCGGAGTCCGTGCCCGGGCCACTGCGGTCCGGCCGCCGCTTTCAGGCCCGTCGACGTGCCCTCACTGCAGCGCCGCCTGCCCTCCCCCGCAGAGCAGAGCCGCGTGCCCGCCCGGCAGAGCCGCGTGCCCGCCCGGCAGAGCCGCGTGCCCGCCCGGCAGAGCCGCGTGCCCGCCCGGCAGAGCCGCGTGCCCGCCCGGCAGAGCCACGTCCCCCACGGCCCCCACCCACCCGGACCCGTCCAGTGCTGCCGTCGGGTGAGTGCCGGAGCAGGTGTCGGGTAGGCGGGGGAGTAGTCCAGAGGCGACGTCCAGTGACTGCCCGGAGGACACCGATGACGAACCCGCACCCCGACCCCGTACCGCCGGGACCGGGCCCGACCCCGCCGGACCCGTATCCCAGCCCCGTCCCGCCCCCGCAGCCGGGACCCCAGCCCACCCCGCCGGGCCCCGGGCCGGAGCCGACGCCGCCCGCACCGGGCCCCGACCCGACCCCGCCCCCGGCACCACCGGCCCCGGGCCCGCCGGAACCCTCACCGTCCCCGATCCCCCCGGGCCCGGAGCCCGTACCGAATCCGGAACCCGGGCCGCCGCTGACGTGAACACGCCGAAGGGGCGCGGGGAACGGCGCGACCGGCGACGACGAAACCGCACTCGCGCCGAACAGTTCCCCTCGCCCCCTCAGGCGCGCACAACCACCGCTCAGGCCGAGACCTCCGACCGGTCCCCGCCCCACAGCGTGTGGAACGACCCCTCCTGGTCCACCCGCCGATACGTGTGGGCCCCGAAGAAGTCCCGCTGGCCCTGGGTCAGCGCGGCCGGCAGGCGTTGCGCACGGAGCGCGTCGTAGTACGCGAGCGCCGCGGCGAAGCCGGGGGTCGGCACGCCCTGCCGGGTCGCGGCGACCAGGACCTCGCGCCAGTCGTCCTGGGCGCCGGCGATCTCCCGTGCGAACGTCTCGTCCGACAGCAGGCTCGGCAGGTCGGCGCGGGCGTCGTAGGCGGCGCGGATGCGGTCGAGGAAGGCCGCGCGGATGATGCAGCCGCCCCGCCAGATCGCGGAGACGGCACCCAGGTCGATGTCCCAGCCGTACTCCTCGCTGCCGGCGGCCATCTCGTGGAAGCCCTGGGTGTACGACACGATCTTGGACGCGTACAGCGCCTGCTCCACCCGGTCCGCGAACGCGGCCGCCTCCGACTCGCTCAGCGCGGACGCCGTCGGACCGGCCAGGTCCCGCGAGGCCTCGCGCAGCGCCGCGTGGCCGGACAGGGAGCGGGCGAAGACCGCCTCGGCGATGCCGGAGACCGGTACGCCCAGGTCGAGGGCGATCTGCACGGTCCAGCGGCCGGTGCCCTTCTGCTCGGCCTGGTCGACGACCACGTCGACGAACGGCTTGCCGGTCGCCGCGTCCACGTGGGACAGCACCTCGGCGGTGATCTCGATCAGGTACGAGTCCAGCCGACCGGTGTTCCAGGTGCGGAAGATGTCCGCGATCTGCGCGGGGGAGTACCCGGCGACGTCGCGCAGCAGCTGGTACGCCTCACCGATCAGCTGCATGTCGGCGTACTCGATGCCGTTGTGGACCATCTTCACGAAGTGCCCGGCGCCGTCGGGGCCCACGTGCGTCACGCAGGGCGCCCCGTCCGCCGCCTTCGCGGAGATCTTCTCCAGCATCGGACCCAGGGACTCGTACGACTCCTTCGAACCGCCCGGCATGATGCTCGGCCCGTGCAGCGCGCCCTCCTCGCCGCCGGAGATGCCCGTGCCGACGAAGTGGATGCCCCGCTCGCGCAGCTCCCGCTCCCGGCGCCGGGTGTCCGCGAAGTGCGCGTTGCCACCGTCGATGATCATGTCACCGGGCTCCAGCAGCGGTGCGAACTCCTCGATCACCGCGTCGGTCGGCTCGCCCGCCTTGACCATGACGACCAGCCGGCGCGGGCGCTCGAGCGCCGCCACGAAGTCCTCGGCGGTCTCGGCCGCGATGAAGTCCCCCTCGTGCCCGAACTCCTCCACCAGCGCCTTCGTCCGCGAGACCGTACGGTTGTGCACGGCGACCGTGTAGCCGTTGCGGGCGAAGTTGCGGGCGAGATTGCGGCCCATGACCGCGAGTCCCGTGACGCCGATCTGCGCTGAAGTGCTCATACCGCCTGCTCCCTAGCTGCCTCGTGACTACGGCTCCGTCAGTACGGACCCTCGCCCATCCTTACGTGCCGCCACGGCGAGCGCATATCCGACCCGCCACGCTTGATTACGCGGCGACAGCGCCCTGAGCCTCAGTCTTCGGTGATCCCGTCCAAGGACCGGCCGTTCCCGGCCACTTCGCAGGGCCGCAAGGCCGATTTGCTGTCTTGTCATGGCCTGTTCGCCGCGCTTACTTTTGCCCCTCCTGACGCATGCCGAGGGGATTTCGGACATGGCAGTACGCGGCCGGCACCGCCGGTACCAGCCGAACAGGATCAACCGCGCCTCACTCACCGTCACCGCGGGCGGCGCCGGCCTCGCGATCCCGCTGGTCGCCGCCGGCACCGCGGACGCCGCCGACGCGGCCACCTGGAACAAGGTCGCCGCCTGCGAGTCCAGCGGCACCTGGGACATCAACACCGGCAACGGCTACTACGGCGGACTGCAGTTCACCCAGTCCACCTGGGAGGCGTACGGCGGCACCCGGTTCGCACCGCGCGCCGATCTCGCGACCCGGGGCCAGCAGGTCGCCGTCGCCGAGAAGGTGCTCGACGGGCAGGGGCCAGGAGCCTGGCCGGCGTGCTCGGTGCGGGCCGGGCTGACGCGAGGCGGTGCCGAACCCGATCTGCACACGGACGGCGTCGCCACGCAGCCGGCGCGGAGCGGCCAGGGGACCCGGGCCGCGAAGGCCGTCCCGGTGCAGGACGTGCGGCCGCAGACCACCCCGCAGTCCCGCGCCGGCCGGGCCGAGATGTACACGGTCGTGCACGGCGACACCCTCTCCGGGATCGCCGGCGAACAGCACGTCCGGGGCGGCTGGCGACAGCTGTACGCGGGCAACCGGGCGACCATCGGTGCCGATCCCGACCTGATCCTGCCGGGCCAGCGGCTCAGCCTGCGCACCACCGGTGCCGCGCCCGACGCCCGCACGACGACCAAGTCGCCGAAGAAGAAGGCGCCTTCGGAGAAGAAGAAAGCTCCTGCAGAGAAGAAGAAAGCGCCTGCGGAGAAGAAGGCCCCCGCGGAGAAGAAAGCGCCTCCCCGCCACACCTCCCCGGCCGGACACGCGCTCGTGGCGCCGGTGGACGCGCCCGTCGGCACCAGCTATCGCGTGGCGGGCTCGCACTGGTCGAAGGGCTACCACACGGGTGTCGACTTCCTCGTGCCGACCGGGACCTCCGTGCGGGCGGCGGAGGCCGGGCAGGTGGTGTCCGCTGGGTGGGGCGGCTCGTACGGCTACCAGGTCGTGCTCCGGCACGCCGACGGCCGCTACAGCCAGTACGCGCACCTGTCGGCCATCTCCGTGCGGGCCGGTCAGCATGTCACCACGGGCCAGCGCCTCGGCCGCTCCGGTGCCACCGGCAACGTCACGGGCCCGCATCTGCACTTCGAGGTGCGGACCGGGCCCGGCTTCGGCACGGACATCGACCCGCTCGCCTATCTGCGGGCCGGTGGCGTCAGGATCTGACGCGGGTGCGGGGCCGGTCCAGGGCCGGCAGCGGCACGAAGATGCTCAAGGGCAGCTCGGCGTACGGCGGCGGGGGCACGGGGCGGGCCGGCGGTTCGCCGCCCTCGGTGTCGCCGCCGCTGCCCTGCGGGCCCGGTCCCGGTACGAGCAGCTCCCGCAGGCCCGGCTCGTCCGCCTCTCGCACGCCGACCGGTTCCCCCGGGCCCCCTGGCACCGGTTCCCCCGGCTCCCGCAGGACCGGGTCGGCCGTGTCCAGCAGAACGCCCTCGCCCGAGTCCGGCAGGACGCGCTCGTCCGGCTCCAGCACTACCGGGTCGGCCGTGTCCAGCAGGGCGCCCTCGCCCGGCTCCCGCAGGACACGCGCGCCCGACTCCCGCAGGACCGGCTCTGTGCACCCTCCGCCAGCCCCGTCCAGCTCCCGCCGGACCGGCTCCACAGACCCGCTGTCGGCCCCGCCCGGCTCCCGCCGGCTCGTCCTCTTCGCCTCGGGTTCCGCCGCCGGCCGCTGCTGCGGCACCGTGCGGAGCAAGCCCCGCGCGGGAGCCGACTCGGAGGCGGCAGAAACGGACTCCGGCACCCCGGAGGTCCCGATGTCCCCAGCCGTCCCGAGGCCGGCAGTCGTCCCGGTGCCTGCACTGGTCTTTGTCGCCAAAGTGGTCCCCATGCGCGCACTGGTCTCCGTGCCCACAGCCGCCCCCGTGCCCTCCATCCGCTCTGTCGTCAGCATGATCAGGCCGCCCGCCGCCACCACACCGCAGCCCAGGGCGAGCACCGTGCCGGTGCCGCCGTAGCGGAACGTCTCGCCGAACATCAGGATGCCGACCGCGGCGGCCAGCACCGGGTTGACCACCGTCAGCGTGGCCAGCGGGGCGGCGAGGCCGCCGCCCCGGTAGGAGGCCTGGGACAGCAGTACACCGGCGGTGGCGAACACCCCGATCGCCGCGAGGGCGGACAGGTCGCCCAGGCCGACGTCCTGGGACCAGTCGACGGCGACGGTCTTGGTGAACACCGACGACATGCCGAACGCTATGCCGGAGGCGGTGGCGAGCAGCACGCTGCGCACGGCCGGGTGCCGTTGTGCGGCGAGGCCCGCGCACATCAGCGCCACGACCGCCCCGCCCGTGACGAGCGCGACCGCCACCCGCTGGGCGGCGTCCAGCGAGTGCGCGTCGGCGGAGCCGACCAGGGACAGCAGGACGGCGAGGCCCACCGTGGCCATCAGGGCGCCGCGCCAGGCGGTCGCGCCCGCCTTGCGGCCGACGAACAGCGCCGCCATGGGCAGGGCGAAGACGATGGTCAGGGCGCCGAGCGGCTGGACGAGGCTCAGCGGGCCGTAGGCCAGCGCCACGACGTGCAGCACGCCACCGAGGCCGTTGAGGGCGAGCGACCCCCACCAGCTCGGCCGGCGCAGCGGCATGTAGGCGCTGTCGGGTGAGGACACCGCGACCTGCTCCTGCACGATCGCTCCGCCCGCGTAGGCGAGGGCGGAGACGAACGACAGGAGCACGGACACCGCGAGGGCGCTCATCGGCGTCTCCTCCGGGTGAGGCGGGGGCCCCGGCCCTGCGAGTGGCGAGGACCCGGAGCCCGGCGCGGCGGGCAGTCGGCTTCCATGGGCAACACTCTGCCCGCCCCGGGGCTTCCCGTCGTCGTACCTGAGCACGCAATGCGTCCTACTGCCGATGGAGTACACCAGCGGCGCGATCATCCCCTGGAGGGGTGACGTTGCGTGCCGACCCCGTGTCCCGGCCTCCTGTCCGGCCTGGTACTAGTGCCTGTCGTGGACCTCGACCCCGATCTCGCCGCGCTCCGCCCGCTCGGCGGCTTCTTCGTCCTGCGCACGCTCCCGACCCCGGCCGGAGCGGCCGGCGGGCCGGAACCCGCAGGGCTGCCGACCCTCGCTGAGACCTACGGACAGGGGACCTCGGACGTTCACCGCAACGCGCTGTCGTTGCGGGTCGCCACGGTCGCGGACCGGCTGCGTACCCCTGAGCCGCGGGTCTCCGCCTCCGTCGCGCAGCAGGGGCTGGCCGCCCGGCTGTGGTCGGTGGCCCTCGGCTGTGCCGTCCTGTACGGCCGGCTGCCGGACCTCGACGCACGCCTGCTGCGCTGGGACCCTCTCGCGTCCGCCCCCGACGACCTGTGGCTCACCGAGCCGCACCCGCTGCCCGGCGACGCGGCCACCCTCGCCGATACCGTGCTGCTCGCGCATCTGGAACCCCTGGGGGCAGCGCTGAGGACGCGCTACGGCCTCGCGGCGGGCCTGCTGTGGGGCAATGCCGGTTCGGCGCTCGCCGGCGCGGCCCGCGAACTGGACCGCTGGGCCCGCGCCCACGGCCGTACCGATGTGGCGGACCGGGCCCGCACCCTCACCGACGACCTCTTCGCCCACCCCCTCCTGCGCACCACCGGCACCCGCACCGGCACGGCCTTCCGCCGCCGCAGCTGCTGCCTGTACTACCGGGTGCCCGGCGGCGGAGTCTGCGGCGACTGCTGCTTCACCCGGCCGCCGCGCTCTTCCCCGCGCGCCGCATCTGGGTGACCATGAGGGGAACCTGCCGCCGAGATCAGGGGGTTGTCGGGTGCGAGTGGGACTGCTGACCCGGGAGTACCCCCCGGATGTGTACGGCGGCGCCGGTGTCCATGTGGAGTTCCTGGCACGGGAGTTGGGCTCCCTGGTGGACCTGGAGGTGCACTGCTGGGGCGAGGGCCGCGGCGTGGGCGTCGTACGCCACCGCCCCTGGTCCGTCCTCGACGGCTCCAACGACGCGCTGCGCACCTTCTCCGTGGACCTGTCCATCGCCGCCGCCCTCGAGGGCCGTGAACTCGTCCACTCCCACACCTGGTACGCGAACCTCGCGGGCCACTTCGCCAAACTGATGTACGGCATCCCGCACGTGGTCACCGCTCACTCGCTGGAGCCGCTGCGCCCCTGGAAGGCGGAGCAACTCGGCGGCGGGTACGCGCTGTCCGGCTGGGCCGAGCGTACCGCGATCGAGGCCGCCGACGCGGTGATCGCCGTCTCCGGGGCCATGCGCGAGGACATCCTCGCCTGCTACCCGGCCCTCGACCCGGCCCGGGTCCACGTCGTCCACAACGGCATCGACACGCACCTGTACCGGCCCGACCACGGCACCGACGCCCTCACCCGGCACGGCATCGACCCCGCGCGTCCGTACGTCCTGTTCGTCGGCCGGATCACCCGGCAGAAGGGCGTGCCCCATCTGCTGCGTGCCGTCCGGGAGATCGAGCCGGGCGCGCAGGTGGTCCTGTGCGCCGGCGCGCCGGACACCCCCGAGATCGACCGCGAGTTCCGCGAGCTGTACGAGGAGCTGAGCCGGGTCCGCGAGGGCGTGTTCTGGATCTCGCAGATGCTGCCGCGCCCCGAGGTGATCCAACTCCTCACGCGGGCCACCGTGTTCGTCTGCCCGTCGGTGTACGAACCGCTCGGCATCGTCAACCTGGAGGCGATGGCCTGCGGCACCCCGGTCGTGGCCTCCCGGGTCGGCGGGATCCCCGAGGTCGTGGACGACGGCCGTACCGGCCTGCTGGTCGACGTGGACGACGACTTCGAGGCGGGCCTCGCCAGGGCGCTGGACACCGTCCTCGGTGATCCGGACGCCGCCCGGCGGATGGGGCAGGCCGGACGGGAGCGGGCGGTCGGCGAGTTCGGCTGGGACGCGGTGGCCCGGCGCACGGCCGGGCTGTACGAGGAGATCCTCAAGCAGGCTTAGTCCGGCCCGCTCGGGGCATCCATGGTTCATCCAGGGTGAGGGGAGCGGCGATGCGTCGTGGTGGGCCTTCGGTTCTCGGGATCGTACTGGCGGGCGGGGAGGGCAAGCGCCTGATGCCGCTGACCGCCGACCGCGCGAAACCAGCGGTCACCTTCGGCGGAACGTACCGCCTCGTCGACTTCGTCCTCTCCAACCTCGTCAACGCCGACGTCCTGCGCATCTGTGTGCTGACCCAGTACAAGTCGCACTCGCTGGACCGGCACATCACCACCACCTGGCGGATGTCCAGCCTGCTCGGCAACTACGTCACCCCGGTCCCGGCCCAGCAGCGCCTCGGCCCGCGCTGGTACCTGGGCAGCGCCGACGCGATCCTGCAGTCGCTGAACCTGGTCCACGACGAACAGCCCGAGTACGTGGCCGTGTTCGGCGCCGACCACGTCTACCGCATGGACCCGCGGCAGATGCTCCGGCAGCACATCGAGGGCGGCGCGGGCGTGACGGTGGCCGGCATCCGGGTGCCCCGCTCGGAGTCCTCCGCCTTCGGTGTGATCACGCCGGGCTCGGACGGCCGCGCTGTCGAGCGCTTCCTGGAGAAGCCGGCCGACCCGCCCGGTCTGGCCGACGATCCCGAGTGCGTGTTCGCGTCGATGGGCAACTACATCTTCACCACGAAGGCCCTCATCGAGGCGCTGCACCGGGACGCCGAGGACGGGCAGTCCGTGCACGACATGGGCGGTTCGATCCTGCCCCAGCTCACCGCACGGGGCGAGGCGCAGCTGTACGACTTCAGCGACAACCATGTGCCGGGTGAGACCGCCCGCGACCAGGGATACTGGCGCGACGTCGGCACCCTGGACGCCTACTACGAGGCGCACATGGACCTGATCGCCGAGCGCCCCGCCTTCAACCTCTACAACCGGCAGTGGCCCATCTACACCCACTCGGGCCAGCTCTCGCCGGCCCGGTTCAACGCGGGCGGCATCGCGAGCGAGTCCATCATCAGCGCGGGCTGCCTGATCCGCGGGCAGGTCACCCGGTCCGTGCTGTCCCCGGGCGTACGCGTCGACCCGGGCGCGGTCGTGCAGGGTTCGGTGCTGCACGACAACGTCCGCATCGGCCGGGGCGCGGTGGTCCGCGGTGCGGTCCTGGACAAGAACGTCGAGGTCCCGCCCGGCGCGACGATCGGCGTCAACCCGGAGCGGGACGCCGAGCTGTACACCGTCTCCGAGGGCGGGGTCATCGCGCTGGGCAAGGGGCAGCGGGTGCCGTAGGGGCCGCGTCCGTGACCGGAGGGGCGCGGCGCGCCGGACCGGCCGGGTCGGGGCCGACGCCATGTCACCAGCGACCCGAGCCGCCAGGACGCCCACCGTTTGTGCACCGGCACCGGGTTCGCCCGCAGCCACGAGGGGTTCGGGCCGCCCCGCTGACCTCCCGTCACCGCTCAGCCGTCGTCGCCTCCCCGCGACGCGTTCTGCGAAATCCTCTCAGGATGCCCGGGTTTGCGTCGTTCGCCCTTCAGGATGCAGGCAACGATGTCGAACCTGCGGAGGTCATCCGACATGAGAGGGACCCGGCGCACGCGGCTGTGCCTGGCCGGGGTGATGGCAGCGTCCACGCTGATCGCCACCCCCGCCGCACGGGCCGCCGAGCGGACCGACGGCCACCTCACCGACCTGGTCAACCCCTTCATCGGGAGCCAGAACGAGGGCAACACCTTCCCCGGCGCGGCCGTGCCCTTCGGCATGGTGCAGCTCTCCCCGGACACCGGGCACAACACCGGCTACGACTACACGCAGAACCGTATCCGTGGCTTCTCGCTGGTCCACCTCTCGGGCGTCGGCTGCCGCATCGGCGGCGACCTGCCCGTGCTGCCCACCACGGGCGACGTCACGCAGACGGACTACGCCCAGTACGCGGCAGGCTTCTCGCACGACGACGAGGAGGCGAGCCCCGGCTACTACCGTGTCGGCCTCGCCTCCGGCATCCGCGCCGAGCTGACCGCGACCGAGCGCACCGGCGTGCAGCGCTACACCTTCCCGGCCACCGACAAGGCCAACCTCCTGTTGAACGCGGCCCAGTCGCTGCACAAGGCGGTCGGCAGCGCCGTGGAGATCCTCGACGACCGCACCGTGCGCACCGAGATCACCGGCCGCGGCTTCTGCCGGGACACCGGCCCCTACACGGTCTACACGATCACCCGCTTCAGCCGGCCCTTCACCGCGTACGGCACCTGGGACGGCCAGGCCGTCACCCCGGGCGCCCGGAGCGGACGCGGCGGCGCCTACGTCCGTTTCGACACCACCGAGGACCGTACCGTCGAGGCGACCACCGCCCTGTCGTACGTGGACGCGCGCGGTGCCGCGACCAACCTGCGCGCCGAGGGCGGCCGGCCCTTCGACGCCGTGCGCCACCGCGCGCGCGAGGAGTGGGAGCGCCGGCTCGACGGCGTCCGTGTCCAGGGCGGCACGTCCCCGCTCCGCCGTACGTTCTACTCCTCGCTGTACCGGTCGTTCCTCGCGCCCAACATCGGCAGCGACGCCGACGGCCGCTACACCGGCTGGGACCGCCGTACCCACCGAGCCCGGGGCTTCACGTACTACCAGAACTGGTCGCTGTGGGACACCTACCGCACCCAGGCCCAGCTCCTCGCCCTGCTCGCCCCGCGCGAGGCGCGGGACATGGCCCGGTCGGTGCTCGCCATCGACGAGGACGGCGGCTGGCTGCCCAAGTGGGGCTACGGCCCGGTCGAGACGAACGTCATGAGCGGCGACCCGGTCACCCCGTTCCTGACCACCGCGTACCACATGGGCCTGCTCAAGGGGTTCGAGGAGCGGACGTACCGCGCGCTGAAGAAGAACGCCGACGGCGTGCCGCCCGCCGAGTACCCGGGCATCGGCCGGGAGGCCAACGCCGAATACATCGCGGGCGGTTTCGCGCCCTACGTCAAGGGCCGGCCGCTGGCCAAGATGGGCGACTCCGACTACCACCACGGCGCCTCCGTCACCTTGGAGTACGCGCTCGCCGACGCCATGCTCGCCCAGATGGCGCGCGGTCTCGGCCACGAGGAGGACGCCGCCCGCTACGCCGCCCGGTCGCGCCACTACCGCAACATCTTCGATCCCGCCACCGGCTTCTTCCGCGCCCGCGACGCCTCCGGCGCCTTCACCGGCACGGCCGACCCGGCCCGCAGCCCCGGCTTCCACGAGGGCAGCGCCTGGCAGTACCAGTGGCTCGTCCCGCAGGACCTGCCCGGCATGGTCGGCCTGATCGGCGGCAAGCGCGCGGCCAACGACCGGCTGGACTCCTTCTTCGCCTACGACCGGCTGCTCGCCGACCCCGAGAAGACCGCCCGCGAGGTGTGGGTGCACGGGGACGCGTACGACTACTACAACGCCGACAAGTACAACCCGATGAACGAGCCCGACCTGATCGCGCCCTACACCTACCTGGCCACCGGCCAGCCCTGGAAGACCACGGACGTGGTGCACGCGGCGCTGACCCTGTTCACCGACAGCCCCACCGGCATGACCGGCAACGACGACCTCGGCACGATGTCCGCCTGGAACGTCCTGTCGTCCATCGGGATCTTCCCGATCCAGCCGGGCTACGACACCTGGGGCCTGTCCACCCCGGTCTTCGACCGCGTCCACCTCAGGCTGGACCGCCGGTACTGGCCGAGCGGCGGGCTGACGATCAGTGCGCCCGGCACCTCCGCCGCCGACCGGTACATCCAGGCCGTCCGCACCGACGGGCGGCCGCACGGGCGGACCTATCTGACGACCGGAGGGCTGCGCTCCCTGCGCGCGCTCACGTTCACGGTCGGCCCGCGCCCGTCTGAGTGGGGCACGGCACCCGGTGCCGCGCAACCGGTCCTGAGGTGACCTCGCCTGTCACCTGGGTCCCGCCCCTTTCAGAGGGGCGGGGCTTAATCTGCTGTTAACTGTGCGTAGCCTGATCGTACTTGACCGTAATCGGCTCGCGGAGATTGACTGCAGATCCCCCCGTCCGTCGACGCGCGAGGCAAGCCCGTGACTTCCGATCTACTCGCTCCCCTCGACCTGGCCTTCTGGAACATGGAGTCCGACCGGCATCCGATGCACCTCGGAGCGCTCGGTGTCTTCGGCGCGCATTCGCCCACGGCCGGCGCCCACGCCGCCGACCTGCTCGCCGCCCGCGCCGCCGCCGTACCGGGCCTGCGCATGCGCATCCGCGACGTCTGGCAGCCGCTCGCCTTCGGCGGCGCGGCACGCGAGACCGACCCGGACTTCGATCCGCTCGACCACGTACGGCTGCACGCACCGACCTCCGACTTCCACGCGGTCGCCGGCCGGCTGATGGAACGCCCGCTGGAGCGCGGCCGGCCGCCGTGGGAGGCGCACGTGCTGCCCGGGGAGGACGGGGTGTCCTTCGCGGTGCTGTTCAAGTTCCACCACGCCCTCGCCGACGGGCTGCGCGCCCTCAAGCTCGCCGCCGGCGTCCTGGACCCGGTGGACCTGCCCGAGCGCGCGCCCCGCCCCGTCGAGCCGCCCCGCGGCCTGCTGCCGGACGTGCGCAAGCTGCCCGGCCTCGTCCCGGACCTGGTCAAGGGCGCGCTGTCCGACGTGGGCCGGGCCCTGGACATCGGTGCCTCGCTCGCCCGCTCCACGCTCGGCATGCGCCCGTCCTCCGCGCTGACCTCCGCGCCCAGCGGCACCCGCCGCACCGCCGGGGTCGTTGTCGACATCGACGATGTGCACCGGGTGCGCAAGAGCGTCGGCGGCACCGTCAACGACGTGCTCATCGCCGTGGTCGCCGGTGCCCTGCGCCGCTGGCTGGACGAACGGGGCGACGGCAGCGCGGGCGTGGCGCCCCGCGCCCTCATCCCCGTCTCCCGGCGCCGTCCGCGCACCGCCCAGCCACAGGGCAACCGGCTCTCCGGGTACTTGATACCGCTTCCGGTCCACGAGCCCGACCCGCTCGGCCGGCTCGCCACCGTGCGCACCGCGATGGTCCGCAACAAGGACGCGGGCCCCAACCGGGGCGCCGGCGCGGTGGCGCTGCTCGCCGATCACGTGCCGGCGCTCGGCCACCGGCTCGGCGGGCCGCTCGTCGGCCAGGCCGCCCGGCTGTGGTTCGACATCCTGGTCACCAGCGTGCCGCTGCCGGGGCTCGGGCTGCGGCTGGGCGGCCATGAGCTGAGGGAGGTGTATCCGCTGGCCCCGCTGGCGCCGGGCCAGGCGCTGGCGGTCGCGATCTCGACGTATCGCGGGGGCGTGCACTACGGGCTGGTCGCCGACGCGCAGGCCGTGCCTGACCTGGATGTGTTCGCTCGGGCGGTGTCGGACGAGGTGGAGACACTGCTGGCCGTCTGCGAACCCTGAGCACGCCCCGGCCTCCGGCCTCCGGCGGGTGCCGGGTTCCCCATCGGCATCCCCGGCTTTCGGCGGGTGCCGGGTTCCCCTGCACCGCCGGCCTTCGGCCGGTACCGGGTTCCCACCGCACCACCCGTGCGGCTTTCGTCGCCGGGCGCGGGTGGCCCCCGTGGGGCGTCTCCATCGTCGGCGGCTGCGGAGGAGGCCGGGCACGGAGGTGCCTGGCGAGGTGCCGGGGGTGGGTGTGACGGGCTACGGAGCGTGGGCGGTGGGGTGTGACGGCTGCGGAAAGTCCCGCCCACCCGACAGCCAGCCCCGCGCACCCTCACCACAAGTCCCGACACGGCACGTCGGCCAGCCCTCGCCCCGCACCCTCGCCCAGCCTCACCGCGAGCACCCGCACGTCCGGCAGCGCTACCCCGCCCGGCCTCCGGTTGCGCGCACCCTCACCCGGCCCAGCGACGCGACCCCGCCCGCCGCGGCAGCGCAACCCCCACCCGCCGAGCAGCGGCCCCGCCCGGCCCGGCATCGGGCGCCCCACCGCCGAATCCCTGGGGGCCCGCCACGCCGCTAGCCCGACGCCTCCGCGGCCCGTCACACCCCCACCCGACGCCTCCGCAACCCGTCACACCCTGGCGCCTCGGTGGGGCTGGCTGTCGGGCGGGCGGGACTTTCGGCGGGGGTGGGGCTGGCTCTCGGGCCGAGCGGGGCTTGCGGTGAGGGTGGCGGCTGTCGGGGCGGGTTTGTTCGGCTGTCGGCCGGGTGGTGGGGGTTTCGGGGTGCGAAGCGGGCGGGTTTGGTCGTAGGGGCCGCCGCTCCGTAGAATTCCCCGTTCGAAAGCGGGCGCGAGTCGGAGCGCTGCGCGGGTGATCAGGGAAGCGGCAGCGCGATGACGGTGACAGAGGACGGGTCGACGTCCATGGAGACCCCCATGGATGTCCCCACGGACGCCTCCATGGACGAGGTGGTCTACGGACCCGGTATCGACCCGGAGCGGCTGGCCGTCTGCCTGAGCGTGCTGGAGGAACTGGACCGGCTCGACGTCGACCACCCCGACGCGATCAAGGTGCGCCGGGCCACCTCGCAGATTTACCGGACGGTCAAGCAGCGCCGCCGCCAGGAGCGCCGGGCCGCCAAGACCGCGCACGACCGGGCCGTCACGGAGGCGACGGCCACCGGCTCCGCCGAGCGCATCGACGACGAGACCGAGGGCATCCTGCCCTCCTCGAAGGTCGAGGAGGGCAGGATCGCGGGCATACTCCAGCGTCCGCGCTCCTGCTACACCTGCAAGACCCGGTACGTGGAAGTCGACTACTTCTACCACCAGCTCTGTCCGGACTGCGCCCGCGTCAACCGGGAGAAGCGCGACGCCCGCGCCGACCTCACCGGCAAGCGCGCCCTGCTCACCGGCGGCCGCGCCAAGATTGGCATGTACATCGCGCTGCGGCTGTTGCGCGACGGTGCGCACACGACCGTCACGACGCGGTTCCCCAAGGACGCCATCCGCCGTTTCAAGGCGATGGACGACTCGGCGGACTGGATGCACCGCCTGGAGGTCGTCGGCATCGACCTGCGCGACCCGGCCCAGGCCGTCGCGCTGGCCGATCAGGTCGCCGAGGCGGGCCCGCTGGACATCCTGATCAACAACGCCACGCAGACCGTGCGCCGCCTGCCCTCCGCCTACGCCGCCCTGGTCGAGGGCGAGAGCGCCCCGCTGCCGGCCGGGGAGCTTCCCGCCCACCACGTCATCGGCGCCTTCAATTCCGGCGCGGTCGACGGTCTGGCCGCGCTGCCCCTCGGCACCAGTGGCCTCGACGCACAGAAGGTCGCCGACCTCGCCCTGGTCGCGGGCAACGCCAGCGTCGCCCGGCACCTCGACGGCACCGCCATCGACGCGGGCGGCCTGGTCCCCGACGTCGTGGAGACCAACACCTGGGTGCAGACGATCGAGCAGATCTCCCCGGTGGAGCTGCTCGAGACCCAGCTGTGCAACTACACGGCGCCGTTCATCCTGATCAGCAAGCTCCGCCCGGTCATGGCCGATGCCGCCAGGAAGGCGCCGAGTGGACGGGCGTACGTCGTGAACGTCTCGGCCATGGAAGGCGTCTTCGGCCGCGGCTACAAGGGCGCGGGCCACCCGAACACCAATGCCGCCAAGGCCGCGATGAACATGGTGACGCGGACCAGCGCCCAGGAGATGTTCCAGACCGACGGCATCCTCATGACCTCGGTCGACACCGGCTGGATCACCGACGAGCGCCCCCACTACGACAAGCTGCGCCTCGCCGACGAGGGCTTCCACGCGCCCCTCGACCTGGTCGACGGCGCCGCCCGCGTGTACGACCCGGTCGTGCGCGGCGAGGCGGGCGAGGACCTGTACGGCGTCTTCCTGAAGGACTACGCACCCGGCAAGTGGTGAACGCGGAAGGCGGGGCGCGAGTCGCCGGGCGGCAGGGCGTGAGCCGCCGGGCGGCGGGGCGGGAACCGGTGGCCCGCCGGGCGGCCGCCAATCCGGCACGCGGTGCCGTGAGTTGCGGGCCACCACCGGTTCCGGGACCGCTGCGCACACGGCACGTGGACCGCGCCGCGCCCCGACGCACCGAAACCCCTGGTCCGGGATCGAAGAAGCGTTCGGTCGTGTAGGCCGAGTGGGTGATTCACCTTGTTGCGCAGGTGATGCGCGTTGTTACAAATAGCCGCATATTGGGGGGCATTGAGATGCCGGGCGACGCGCATGAGTTACAGCTTGTTTGCATTCCCTATCGAGCGGACGTCCGCTCATTTGGTTAATCTAAGGGGGACGGACAGCAGTACGGGGTCCCACCCACACCCACCGTCCGTCCCGGGGCGGGCCGGTCGACAACGGCCTGCTCGACACGAGGTACCGGCGCCACCGCGTCCGAACTGGCCTTCCATCCAGACCCGAGCGGGCGACGAGTGCCGGAGCGCAGACTGTCCGGTATGCCCCGAGGGTGACCCGACACATAAGGAGTGCGCGGTGACACCGGAGAAGACGAATCGCGAAAAGCGCCCCAAGGAACGCACGGAGCGCCCGGGCCGCCGTGCCGGAGAACTCGGCAGTCTCGAGGTGTGGGCCCGGTCCGCCCCCATCCGCCTCGCGGGCTACGAGGACGACCTCGCCGAACCCCACATCCTGCCCAGCGTGGACTGACGCCGGGGCCGGACCCGTCGCGATCGCCGATGGCATGGGCGTGGCAGACTCGCGCCCATGCTGATCAGAGAAGCCGCGGCCGACGACTGGCCGCGGATCTGGCCTTTCTGGCACCGGATCGTCGCCGCCGGCGAGACCTACGCCTGGGACCCGGAGACGACCGAGGAATCGGCCCGCGCGCTCTGGATGGACCCCGCCAAGCGCGTCTACGTCGCCGAGGACCCCGCCGGAACCGTGGTCGGCTCCGCGTACCTCACCCCCAACTACGGCGGACCCGCCGCCCGCGTGGCCAACGCCGGCTTCATGGTCGACCCGGACCACACCGGCCGCGGCGTCGGCCGCGCGCTCGCCGAGCACATCCTCGCCGAGGCCAAGGCCCACGGATACCGCGCGATGGTCTTCAACGCCGTGGTCGAGACGAACCCGGCCGTGGGCCTGTGGACGTCCCTCGGCTTCACCGTCCTGGGCACGGTCCCGGAGGCGTACGAGCACCCGCGGCACGGCAGGGTGGGGCTGCACATCATGTACCGGGCGCTGGACTAGACCCCGCTACCGCTGATCCACCACCGGTGCCGTCCGCTGCCACGGGCGCAGCCGCTCCAGTTCCTCCGCCAGATCCAGCAGGACGGGCTCCGTGCCGGGGCGGCCCACGAGCTGTACGGCGCAGGGGGCGCCCGAGGGCAGGCTGCCGAACGGGACGGACATCGCGGGCCAGCCGGTCAGGTTCCACGGCGGGGTGAACGGCGAGTAGGCGGTGTTGGCGAGGACGTTGCGCAGCCAGCCACGCTCGTGCCACGGGCCGGCCTTGGGGGAGCGGCGGGCCAGCGCCGGGGTGAGCAGGACGTCGTGCTCGGCGAAGAAGGGCGTCAGCCGGTCGCGCAGGCGCTCGCGACTGTCGCCGGTGCCGACCGCACGGACGAAGCGCCGGCCCACCGCCGCGTGCACCCGGGTCCGCCGGGCCAGCCGCGCCGGATCCAGACCCTCGGCGTCCACCGCGGTCCCGGCCGTCCAGTGCCGCAACGAGGTCACCCCCAGGTCGAGGGGGTACGGCGGCTCGGCCCGCCGCACGCGGTGCCCGGCCCGGGCCAGCAGCCCGGCCGCCTGCCGGACCGCGGTCGTATACGGCCTGCTCACGCTCACCCCGGCCAGCGGGCTGCGTACGCCGACGGCGATCGTCCTGCGTGCCGGCTCCTCCGGCCGGGCGAGACCGGTGCCCGCGAGGACCTCGAACATCAGCCGCAGGTCCTCGACCGTGGTGGTCAGCGGACCGTTCTCCGACATGCCGAACCAGTCGCCGTTGCCGATCCCCGCCGGAACCACCCCGTGCCCCGGCTTGAGCGTGACCAGCCCGCAGTTCGCGGCCGGGATGCGCAGCGAGCCCATGCCGTCGTTGCCGAGCGCGATCGGCACCAGCCCCGCGGCCACCGCCGCCGCGCTGCCGCCCGAGGACCCGCCCGCCGTCCGCGAGAGGTCCCACGGATTGCGGGCGATGCCGTACACACCCTCCGTGGTGCCGAAGACGCACAACTCGGGCACGTTCGTCAGGCCCACGACCACCGCACCGGCCGCCCGCAGCCGGGCCACCGTGACATGGTCCTCGGCGGCCGGGCTGTCCGGACCGGCGGCGGTGCCGTTGCGGTGGGACTCGCCGCGCACCGCCAGGTTGTCCTTCACGGCCACCGGCACGCCCGGGAGCGGCAGTTCGGCCAGGTCGGCACGGGAGGCCACCTCGTCGGCCTCGGCGAGCGCCGCCTCCGCCCGCACCTTCCGGAACGCCTCGATCCGTCCGTCGAGCCGCTCGATGCGCGCGAGATGCTCGGCCACCACCTCCCGTGGCGTCACCCGCTTCTCGCGCACGGCGTCGGCGATCCCGGCGGCACTCCGCCCGGCCCAGTTCCCCACGGGCACTCCTCGGTCAGTCATCGGCTACTCGCTGGTACACATCACGGCGCAGGGAGAACTGTGCCCGGTCGGGGGCGGCACGTCGAGAGGCCGGTGGCGGGGCCCGTGCGTCGGACCTGGCGACGCCGGCGCGTCAACTCCCGTCTGTGCCGCGCAGATCCGGCGGGAGTAGGTCCGGTATGCGGGTCCCCTGCGCCTCCGGGACACCGGGCTGTCGGGCCAGCCCGAACAGGCCGAGATGGGCTTCGGCCGCCTCACGGAGGGCGATGAGGGTCTCCGCGGCCTCGATGCGGGCCACGGCGGGGCGGCGGGATCGCCGAGCACGGTGCGGAGGGCCTGCCTGGCGACGTGCCGTACCGGGCGGTACCTGGCGAGGCCTTCCGCCGCCTCCACCCGGTGCCGGGCTTTCCCGCCGCCGGTGTCCAGGGCACGGCGGTAGGCGGCCACCGCTTCGTTGCCCGCGCCCGGCCGGTGTGCTCCGGCCACCACGTGGGCGCAGGCTATGCGCCCGGCGGTGCCGGTGTACTGGCGCTGGACGCCCGCCGCGGCGCGGCCCTTCTTCACGAAGCCGGTCTCGTCCACGATCAGCACCGCGCTGTCGGCGCCGAGGTGATCGACGGCGTAGGCGCGGATGTCGTCGCGGACGGCGTCGGCGTCCCAGCGGGCGTAGCGCAGCAGCCGCTGCATCGGGCCCGGCCGGGTCAGGCCGGCCTGTTCGGCCAGCTGCCAGCAGTTCTTCCGCTCGACACGCGACAGCAGCCCGAGCAGGTAAGCGCGGACGGTCGCCCGGGGTTCAACTCGGCTGAACCGGACCGCGATCCAGGCCGTGGCCTGCTCGAACATCGCCCGCCATCGGGCGCCGTCTATGCTGTGACCTGCGGCCACCACACGATCGTCATGAGTCCATACAACCCTTGATGATCACGCGGTGGCCGTTCCAGTTCTCACGCGGGTCCGACCCAGAATCACGAAACCAGACTGGAGTGCTAGGCCCCTCGCGAGACAGCAGACTGACGCTGTAACAGACCGACACGCCAGGTTTGACGAGAGCCGCGACACGCTTCTCGAACTGGTGGTACATGTTCGCGGAATTCGTCGGATTCTGTGCACGGGTGAAGAGGTGGTTCTCACGGGTACCATCGCCGCCGAGCTTGTTCCCCATGTGGCACCGGGGCACATTGAGCCGTTTCCAACTTGGCTGAGAGGCTGAGAAGTTGGTGGGGCTGGCGTCCGAGAAGAGGTGAAGCTCCTGGTAGATGGTTTGCCGACCAAGATCAACCTATCCACCCGGAGCTTCACGTGCTTGCCAGCGAACTGGCCCGGCTGCAGCACGGCGTGGTCAAGCCGAGATCCGCGAACCCCGTGCCGTGCGCCTGACGGTCGCGGCGACGGCTGCCGCGACCAGGCCCACGGCCGCCGTCGCCGCGCCTACCCACATCCACGGACGACCGGAGGAGGGGACACTCGCGTGGTCCACCACCATGCCGACGACGGCAGAGCGGGCGATGGTTCCGCTGTGCTCGGAGAGATGGGCGCGTGAGTCGACCGCGGCCACCCGGTGGTCGCCGAGGAGGAAGAGCCGCCCGGGAGGCACGATGACCTCCACGGGAGGGCCGTACGCGGGATCGCCCGCGGAGAGATACGGCTCTCGCAGGGTCTTGTTGTCGACGCTCACTCTCCCGGTCTCGCTGATGACGACATGATCGCCGCCGACGCCAATCACCCGCTGCATGAAGACCTGGTCCACGCCCCAGTCCCGGGCGGAGAACACCACCACGCGCCCACGCGCGGCCTCCGAACCGTCGATGCGCATCACCGTGACGTCGCTCCCCTCGGGGTACGTGGGTTCCATCGACCCGCTCGGCACTCGTATCGTCCGGTAGTCCCCGGTCCCGCCCGTGGGCAACAGGATGCTGACCACCGCCAGCACCGCGCCGACCACCGCGACCCCCAGCGCCACCGCCAACGGCACGCGACTGGCCGCCCGGCGCGCCACCGGCGGCTGCGGCCACCCGTACGGCGCGGCGGTCGGTTGCTCAGACCCGTACACCTGCGGCCCCCGCCCGTCCCTCACAGCGAACCCCTCCTCTACTCAGCGGCCCATGCGGCTCATTCCATTCCTCCGGGGCTGCCGGGACGGACCGTGCCGGCCAACCGGAGGTCATCACGCAGCCGTCCATACCTCTCACGCACGCCCCGGAAGCTGAGGCAGCGGCTGGAAGTACGGGTCGGGGAAGACACCGGCCACGGAATACGGGCGGAATTCCTGATCGGTCAGGACTCGCACGACGAACTCCGCGGTCGAGATGTCGAAACGATCCCAGTCGGAGTCCACGAATCTGGCAATGACCGGCCATTCGTTCGGATCACCTGAATTCGCCAGCCAATAGAATTCGCATTCCGTCTGGGTGACACCCCATGGAATCAGGCCTGCAGGGCGGTCTCGCTCAAAGATCCGGTACGGCGCGAACAAGGGATGCGGGCTCTCCGGGGTCTCCCGGTCAGCGGCCACTTCGACGCACGCGCGCCACTGCTTAAGGATATCGGGACCCACCCCTTCATTCACACACAAGACGTCCAGGTACTCCGAGAACTCGCCGGGGCCGAATGACTCGCACAAACGCTTGTAGTCGCTCGGCAGGGTCACCCCGAGTTCGCCCTCGACACGCGCCCAGTTCATCGGCAGCCCCAGGGGCTCCCAGCGCACCGCGGAGATCAGCTGATCGATCCACATGGTCACTCCTACCAGATATGCCTGCGGGGCAGGAGTTCCGCACGAGAACTCCTGCCCCGTCCGTGACCCTTAAAGAATGAGGGTCACGGGGTGTTGGGTAGGTTCACCGTATCACTCTCCCCTGTCGTCATACTCCACCACGAAATGTTTACGGAATCCGGCACGAGATTGTCGCCCGTGTATCCCGCGGTCACCTCGTAGTACATCGTCTCGTGGTTGGCGATCCGGTCCGCGACGACCTTCTCCACCCTGCTCATCCGGGGACTATTGACCGCCGTGTAGAGAGGCAGGAGATTCCTTCTGTCAAGCCCGGTACCGCCGAGCTGATTCGCCAGAATATGCCCTCGCTGCATCAGGCCACTGATGAATCCGCGGGGAGTCGACTCGCGGTCCGGCGGGAACGGAGTCGGGCTCCCGAAAATCCCCCACGTGGTGTTGAAGTTCGTCGACGCCTGGTCCGACAGGACCATCGTGTCCTGCGAGTCCGTCGGCGACGGCGCGATCGTGATCGTCGGGTCGATGACGACCGGGTACTGGCGGTCCTTGGACGCCAGCCACTTCGCGTCCAGGGTCACCGTCAGCTTCCAGGACGTGCCGTCCCGGGCCAGCCTCTGCGTGACCTTCGTGCTGTAGGTCTCGCCGAAGACGGACCTGTCCGCCTTCCTGGCGTCCGTCATGAACGGCGCCGGGATCACCATCACCGGCGTGTGCGGCAACTCGCCGTACAGGGCGACCGAGCCGTCCTTGCGCGCCCTCGGCGTGAGCCCGTCGGTGTCCAGCGTGAACGTGAACTTCAGCGGGCCTGTGGGGCGCTCGGCGAGGGTGATGTTCTCCTTCACCCGGCCACGGCCGACCCCGTACTCCAGGTCCGCGCCGTGCACCGCGTCCCGGTACGTGACCGTCGAACCCTTCACCTTCGGCTTCAGCCTGCCGTGCGTGCCCTGAAGGCCGAGAGTGACCGAACGGCCGTCCGGCGACCGGAAACGCACCAGCCGGCCCGCGTCCGAGCCGAACCAGCTCCGGCCCTCATTCGTCGTGTTGGCGAAGTCGAAGCCCTTCGCGTCCGTCGCGTGGACGGCCGTGTCGATCGGCTTCCAGGCCGCCTTCTTGCCCGAGCCCGAGCGGTACGACGTCGGCACCGCCGACAGCTCCGCCTGCACCCGGCCGTCGGACAGCTGCCAGAACCGCGCCGTCGAGGTCCGTCGGCCCTTCAGCTCCTTGACCCGCCGGGCCTTCGGCGCCTTCTTGCCCTTCGGCAGCTTCTGCCGGTCGGCCACGTCCAGCTCGTCGTGGGACGGCGGCCCGGCGAGCTGGTGATCGTCGTCATCGTCGCTGAACCAGCCCTTGACGGTATCGACAATCCCCTTTCCGCCACCGTCGTCCGAATCAGACGCCGCATACGCGGCCTGCGGCAACGCGGTAGTCACCACCGCGGACACCACAAGGCACGCGATAAGCCTGCCCAATCTGGGTTTCACCACAACCCTTTCTTGTTGTCTGACGTCATAAACATCAATCCGGAAAATCCGGCCAACTCCCCATCCGTGACAGGCCAGACGCACCGGCGGCGGAGGTTGTAACCATCTGGCTGACGGCATGTCAAGCAACTTCGCATATCACGAAAGATTCACCCAACACCCAAAAACGGCGCCCGGTTTGTCCACACGCCGGCGAACCCCATTCAGCGTCGTGTATAAGAGCCCGGATCCGTAAATTCCGACGCACGTATAGGCCCGAGCGGCCGATTTCAAAGGGAATGTTCATGGGTGACGAAGAGCGGGAAATACCAGCGGATGCTGCCGAGAGCGGGCAAGTCGCCGGGGATTCCGGACCCGCTGACGCGGCACGGGCCCACCGCCCTGAGCGCACAGGTCTCCTCATCGGCGCCGCCCTGCTGGCCACCTGCGGCGGACTCGTCCTCTACGGCGTGCTCGACACCGCCGACAAACCCGGCAAGCCCACCGTCCCGACCGCCGCCGTGACATACGAGGTCACCGGCGACGGCACCGCCGACATCGCCTACCAGGGCCGCAGCGAGACCGGAACCGCCACCGTCGACCATGCCGTCGCACTGCCCTGGAAGAAGACCGTCCAAGTACCTCTGGGCAGGCCGCCGCTGGTCTCCATCACGCTCGGCGAGAAGGGCGGCCGCGCCAGCTGCTCGCTCGCCGTACGCGGCAAGCACGTCCAGACCGCATCCGCCTACGGCACATTCGGCCGCGCCACCTGCCAGTCCGAGCTGGCGTCGGCGACGCCGAAGCGGACGGAGGCCGCCGGATGAGTTCCCTGCGCCGGAACGCGAGCCGGCTCGCCCTCGCCACCGCCGTCGTCCTGAGTGTCGTGGCCCTGTCGGCCCGGCACGCGACCTCAACCACCGCTGCCGACGCACCGATTCCGCGCGGGAGCCTGCACACCGTCCCCGTGCACGCCGGCACCGACCCGGCCCACCGTGCCTTGTCGGCGCGCAGCACCGCGCCCTTCCGTCTCGTCGGGATCACCTGGTCCGACGCGCGGGCCGAGCTGGGCGGCCGTGCCCAGGTGCGCACCCGGGACGCGGCGACCGGCCGCTGGTCGGCCTGGCGCACGCTCGGCCTGGAGCTGCACGCTCCCGAGGCGGGGCCCGACAACACTGCCCAGGGGCTGCGCGGCGGCACCCAGCCGCTGTGGGTCGGCCCGTCGGACGGCGTGCAGGCACGGGTCACCGGCACCGGACTGCCGGGCGGGCTGCGGGTCGACCTGGTGGATCCCGAGGCCGGTGCCGACGTCTCGGAAACCGCGGTGACCTCGGCCTTCTCCCCCACGGCCGCCGGGCAGCCCGACATCGTCCCGCGCTCCGGCTGGGGCGCCGACGAGTCGCTGGTCCAGGACCCGCCCACGTACACGACCGACACGAAGGCCGTGTTCGTGCACCACACCGCGGGCAGCAACGACTACACGTGCGCCGAGTCGGCCTCGATCATCCGCGGGATCTTCGTCTACCACGTGCAGAGCAACGGCTGGAACGACATCGGGTACAACTTCCTGGTCGACAAGTGCGGGACCGTCTTCGAGGGCCGCGCGGGCGGGGTCGACAAGCCGGTCCTCGGCGCGCAGACCTACGGCTTCAACACCGACACCAGCGGGGTCGCGGTCCTCGGTGACTACAACACCGCGACCGCGACGGACGCCGTGCGGACCTCGCTCGCGAAGCTCGCCGCGTGGAAGCTCGGGCTGTACGGCATCAACCCGTCCGGAACCGTGGTGATGGCCGCCGCGGCCGACAACGGCCTGTACACGCAGGGCCAGTTGGTGACCCTCAACCGCATCTCCGGTCACCGCGACGGCTATCCGACCGAGTGCCCCGGCGACAACCTCTACGCCGACCTGCCCGCCATCCGTACCCTCGCGTCCGCCGCCGGCTCCCCCGCCGCGACCGACGACATGAACCGCGACGGACGCGCCGACCTCGCCGCAGGCGTCCCTGGCGCCACCGCGGGCAGCCAGGCCGGGGCCGGGCAGGTCACCGTCGTGCCGGGTGCGCGTTCGGCCCCGTACAGCGGGAACCGGGCCGTGATCACCCAGGAGTCGGACGGCGTGCCGGGCGGTTCGGAGTCCGGGGACGGATTCGGGTCCGCCATCGCGTACGGCGACTTCGACCACGACGGCTACCGGGACCTGGTCGTCTCCTCGCCCGGCGAGGAGGTGACCTCCGGCGCGGGCGACGAGGGTGCGCTGAGCCTGCTGCGCGGCACGGCGAACGGGCTCACCGGACAGGCCGGGATGCTCAACGAGCCGGCCGGGTCGCGCGCGAGCGGCGCCCGCTTCGGTGCCGCCGTCGCCACCGGTGACTTCGACGGGGACGGCGGCGACGACATCCTCGCGGTGGCGCCGGGCGCCGGCCGCGCCTGGGCGATCGACGGTATGGACCGTTCGTTCTCCTCGGCCGTGCCGCTGTCCCGACTCGCCGGTGAGGGCGGGGCGGTGACCGACGCAGCCGTGGCGACCGGCGACTTCGACAAGGACGGGTACGCGGACGCCGCCCTCACCTTCCGCACCGCCGGCGGCGCCACGCCGCTCGTGGTGCTGCGGGGGTCGGCGACCGGGCTGCGTACGGACGCGCCCACCGTGCTGCTGGGCGCCGGCGGCGGGGCGCTCGCCGCGGGCGACCTCGACGGTGACGGCTATGCCGACCTCGCCGTGGGGCGCCCGGAGGCCGGCGACGGCGGTGAGATCGCCACGTTCCACGGCTCGGCCGAGGGGCTCACCAGCACCGGGGCGCCGGTCATCGGCGGCACGGCCGCCCCTGGCGACCGGTTCGGCGCCTCGCTCGCGACAGCCGACGTGAACGGCGACGGCTACGCGGACGTGCTCGCCGGGGCCCCCGGCACGGATGTCCAGGGCGCCGCCGACGCGGGTGCCGCCCTGCTGCTGCACGGCGGCTCGGGCGGGCTCACCGCGGCGGGCGCGCAGGAGTACGACGCCGACCTGCTCGGAGTCCCGGGTGCCGCCGAGGCCGGCGACCGGCTGGGCGACGCGGTGTCGCTGGCGGACCTGACGGGCGACGGCGTCCCGGACCTTGCGCTCGGCTCCGACGGCGAGAACGCGGGAGACGGCACCGTCCTCACGCTGAACGGCGGCCCGGACGGGACGCCGGTGCCGGAGAGCGGCACGTACTACGGGCCGGTGGCCCTCGGCCTCGCCACTGGTTCCGGTCTCGGGGTGGGCGATGTGCTCGCCAAGTGACGTTCGGCCGGACCTGTGCGCTGAGTTAGTGGCACCCGTGACTCGTGGTGCTCGTGATTAGTCGTCTAGTACTCCAGTGCGGTTTCGTGATCTATCCGGTCAGTTGGTCGGTCGACCGTCGTCGGTAGTGGCTGCGGCGGGCTGTTGCCTGGTGGCGTCTGCGCCAGATTGACCAGTGCAGCAGCCCGGCCGCTGTCACGGCTGGTGGGAGGAAGGCGACGACGAGTAGGTGGCGGATCTCGGGGACGGTCAACGTGATCGGGTCGCTGCCGCGGGCGGGGTGGTGGGGATCGATGGGCCGGTCGGCAGCCGCGTCAGCTGCGAGGGCGGTCAGGAAGGCCAGTGCGAGCATGGCGAGCGTGATGTGACGGTGCCATGAGGTCCAGTTGCGGACCTGGTAGTCATCGAGTCCGACCTGGCCCTTGGCGGCCTGGAAGCATTCTTCGACGCTCCAGCGGACACCGGCGACGCCGACCAGTTCCAGAGAGCGACCGGGGTGGGTGACCAGCACAGGTAGAAGGCGATTTCCCCGGTGGTGCGGTTGCGGCGGATGAGCAGGTGGCGGTGTTCGTCGGTCCCGATGTGGATCCAGGCCCAGTCGTAGTGGCGCGGGCCTTTCGCGCCGAGGCCGGCGCTGTGCCGCTGCCAGGCGGTGGCGGGCAGGCGTTCGGCGAGGGTGTCCGCGGAGGGGGGTGCGGCCGTGGTTGATCCGCACCCTGGTCGAGCAGGCGACGGCCATCACGTAGCCGGTCCCGCGTGCCTCCAGGGCGGCGTGGAGCTGCGGATCCTGGCCGTAGGCTTCGTCGCCGGTCACCCATGGTGCCTGTGACCTGCGGCCACCACACGATCGTCATGAGTCCACACAAACCTTGATGATCACGCGGTGGCCGTTCCAGTTCTCACGCGGGTCCGACCCAGAATCACGAAACCAGACTGGAGTACTAGGTGACCTTCCAGGTGGACTTGGACGACGCCTTGCCCACCACGGCGAGGAACTGGCCTGTGTCGAAGGAGACGTCACAGCCGAACTCGACGGTCGCCTTCGGCGCCCCGGTCTGCTGCAGCCGCGTGCCCATGGCGCGGGCCACCGCCGTCAGGCCGTCGAGCACGGGCTCCAGGCGGGGCCGGCGCCAGCCGATTTCCTGTTCCTCGCCGAGTTCCGGAGCTGCGAACCCTCCTCCGGGCCGACCGACAACAGCACTTTCTGCCCGTCGACCTCGACCGGAACGAAGGTTCTCCGATCCCGTGTCCGGTTCCGCGTCCGATCCCGTGCCCCTTCCCCCGCGCCAGAGTCGGCCGGACCGCCCGTCGGAGTGGCGACGACTGCCTGTTGGGCGAGTCCTGGGCGTGCACGGGGCGGTTCGGCTCAAGCGACTGCTAATGCGCTTGAGCGTGCCGACTCTAAAGCGCCTTAGCGATGACGGCAATAGGCGAACTCACACCTGCGAGCAGGGATTTGGCAGCACTAATGACTTTAGCTGGGTCACATCCATTGACGCGTACAGGAAACGCTGGGCACAGTCGCCCCCGGCACCTCAGGCCGCGTCCCACCGCACAGCAGACCGGTCGCCGGCGCACCGGGCGGCAGGGTGCCGCCGCAGGTACTCCCCACCCCACAAGGAGCCCCCCGCTCGTGAAACCCACCAGACGGACCGTGCTGATCGCCGCGACCGCGGCCGCCCTCACGCCCTCCCTGCCCGCCGCCGCGGCCCCGCGTGCCACCGCCGCGACCCCGCCGTACGCCTCCTACTGGTACCCGGACTCGCTCCCCTCCGGCAGCCCCGGCGCCGGCATCACCTGGCGGAGCCTGAAGACCTGGCGCGCGGCCGACGACCCGGACCTCGCCTTCAACGCCGCCTCCGTGCCGCTCGCCGCCCGCTTCACCCCGACCCCCGCCAACACCACCGCCCGCTCCGGCCAGGCCCGTGTCCAGGCACTGGTCTCCTTCGGCCCCACCTCCAGCAACCCCTCGCAGGGCTCGGCCACCGCCGACTACTACGCCCTCACCCACTGGGCGTACCTGGATGAGCTGGTCTTCTGGGGCGGTTCGGCCGGCGAGGGGCTGATTCTGGCCCCGAACGCACCGATCGTGGACGCGGCCCACCGGCACGGCGTCCCCGTCCTCGGCAACATCTTCCTGCCGCCCACCGCCTACGGCGGACAGCTCCAGTGGACCCGCGACCTCGTGCAGAAGGACGCCGACGGGCACTATCCGCTCGCCGCCCAGCTCGTCGCGGTGGCCGCGGCCTACGGCTTCGACGGCTGGTTCGTCAACGCCGAGACTGGCGGCGGCAACACCGCGCTCGGCACGGCCATGCTCGGCTTCGTCAAGGAGCTGAAGGCCCTCGCGGCGGCCAAGGGGCAGCGGGTGACCTGGTACGACGCGATGACCGTGAACGGCACGGTCAGCTGGCAGGGTGCCCTGAACAGCCAGAACCAGGCGTTCTTCCAGGCCGCCGACACCCTCTTCGTGGACTTCCGGTGGAGCGCGGCCACGCTGGCCGCCTCGGGCACGAAGGCGGATCAACTGGGACGCAGCTGCTACGAGTTGTGGGCGGGCGTCGATGTCGAGTCGAACGGGTCGGGCACGTCCGTGGACTGGGACGCGATCGTGCCGGCCGGGAAGCCGCACATCGCCTCGATCGGTTTCTACCGGCCGGAGTGGACCCGTAACCACCTGCCCGCCGACCAGCGCGCTCCCGAGGACTTCCACGCCGCCGACGACCGCTTCTGGAGCGGGCGGTCGCTCGATCCGTCCCGGCCCGACGGCACGGACCCGTGGCGGGCGCCGGCCGTGTCGGTGGCGGACCGCTCGACGGTGACCTCGGTGCCGTTCGCCAGCGTGTTCAACACCGGGCACGGGCTGCGGTGGTACGAGCAGGGAGCCGTCGCCGCGGAGACTCCCTGGAACCACCTCGGGCTCCAGGACCGGCTGCCGTCGCGGCGGTGGGTGGTACGGACGGCGGGGGAGCGGCCTGCCGTCTCCTTCGACTTCGCCGACGCCTGGCGGGGCGGCAGCAGCGTGCTGGTGGCCGGTGCACTGGATCAACCGGTGGTGGTGGATCTGTACGCGACCCGGCTGCCGATCGGTGTGAACACGGTTGTCGAGCTGACGTACCGGACGGAGACCGGCGATGTGAACGCCGAGCCGGCGGTGGCGACCGCTGAACCGAGCGGAGCCGGGGCGGCCCCGCCGTACACCTATCTCACCGTGAACCCGGCCGACAACGGTGCCCGTGTGAGGTCCGTCAACGGCTGGCAGACCGTGACCTTTCCGCTCACCGGGCTGTCCGGTTCCGTCCACGCCCTCGGTGTCCGCCTCACCGCCGCACAGGGCCCGGTCCGCTGGCGGCTGGGCGGCCTGGCCGTCCGGGACGCGGTCACCACGCCCGCCGCTCCGACCGGCGCCCGCGTCACCGCGGCGAGCGGCGGCGACCTCCGCCTCGCCTGGAGCGCCGCCCCGGGCGCCGTCCGCCACTACACCCTCCACCGCCTGCTTCCCGACGGCAGCCGCCGCTTCCTCGGCGCCACCGGCCAACGCGCCTACTTCCTGTCCGGCCTGCGGCCCGAACAAGGCGAGACGGCCGCACGGTTCGAGGTGCGCGCCGTGGGGGAGCTGTACAACACCTCGGCCCCCGTGACCGTCACCCACCCTTGGTGACCGACTCGGCGGCCGCGGACGTCACCGTCCCGGACCCGCTGGAACGGCCGGGCGGCGACGGGGAGCTGTGGGTGTGCGAGAGCGACCGGATCACCGTACGTCCGCGCCCGTTCGAGCCGATGCCCCTGCGATCGAGCAGGGGCTGAACGCCCGTCGCGCGGTGCCGGGCGGGGGCTTGTCGTGTGGTGCGCGGCGCCGGGCGGGCTCGTCATGCGTCGTGGGGCGCCTGTTCGGCGAGGCGGTCCAGGACGTGGCGGGTACCGGGGTGCCCGCCCGTCCCGGTTCGGTACACGACGTGGACGCCGCGGCGCACCGGGACCCGGAGCGGGTGCACGCTCAGGCCGGGCGCGGCGGGGTCGGGCAGCGCGAGCCGGGGCACCAGGGCACTGCCCGCGCGCCGGGCGGCCGACGCGCACAGCACCGCGAAGACGCTCGCCACGGCCACCGGCCCCGGCACGAACCCCGCCGCACCGCAAGCCCGTCGGGTCATCTCGGGGCAGGCGGTGTCGGCAGCGGGCAGCAGCCGGGCCGCGTCCGCGAACGTGGCCGGGTCGGCCGCCGCGCCGGGCGCCGGACCGCGTTCTTCCGCCTCGGTGGAATGCAGGACCAGGAACACCGGCTCCTCGATCAGGTCCGGCGCTAGGGAGCGGACGCGGCGGCAGGGTGGACGAGTCGGTCACCGCGAGGTCGACCTCATGTCCGCCGAGCGCGGCCTCGGCCCGGTCGGGTTCGAGCTCGACCGCGAGGGTGAAGCCCAGACGGTCGTAGAACAGACGCGCGCCACTGGCGACGGCGCCCGGCAGACGAGTCACCCACCGCCTGACACGGGGTCGGGCCTGGCGAGGAGTGGTTCCCGACCTCGTACAGGGGAGACCGTGCGGGTCCGCCTAGCCCCCCAGCTGAGCCCGTAGCCACTCCTCCACCTCGCCCACGTGGGCCGCTGCCGCGGCACGTGCCGCCTCCGGGTCGCGGGCAGCGAGGGCGCGGTGGATGGCGGCGTGCTCGCGGCGGGTGCGGGCGAAGGCGCCCTCCTCCTGGTAGCCGCGCCAGACGCGGGCGCGGAAGGTGCGCGAGGACAGGCCCTCCAGGATCGCGGCCATGGTCTCGTTGCCCGCGGCGGCGGCGATCTCACGGTGGAAGGCGAGGTCGTGGGCGAGGATCTCCTCGGGATCGTCGGTGGCGTTCATCGCCGCCAGGTGCTTCTCCACGGCGGCCAGCCGGTCCTCCGTGATCCGGGCGGCGGCCAGCGCGGTCGCCGTGGACTCCAGGATCCGGCGCACCTCCAGCAACTCCACCAGCCGCGGCCCCCGGGACAGGTCGGCGACCACGCCGAAGGTCTCCAGCAGGTCGCCCGCCTCCAGTGCGGTGACGTAGATGCCGGAGCCGTGCCGGGCCTCCAGGACGCCCATGACCGTCAGGGCGCGGATCGCCTCCCGCATCGAGCTGCGGGAGATGCCCAGCTGGGCCGCGAGGTCCCGCTCGGTGGGCAGCCGCTGGCCCGGCTCCAGCCGGCCCTCGGCGATCATCGCCTTGATCTCCTCGATGGCGCGCTGGGTCACCGTGCCCTTCTGCGGGGCTGCCTCGTCCACGCCACTCCTCCAGTCACCAGGGTGCGTCGCAGTCTAGCCAGCAGAGTGGTCCGACCACTACGCCGAAGAAGCTCGATTTTCCGCTGCAAGAGGGTGTTCTGCGGTCCGAGTGGTCTGATAAGTATCCAGGCATCTGCTCGAACACCCTCGACGAGGAGCCGCGAGATGCCCGCCAGAACAGCGAGGAAGCAGAACAGGTCACGGATCACCGGCGCAACGGCACTGGCCGTCGGCGCCTCACTCCTGCTCGCCGCGTGCGGCAGCACGAAGGACACGGCCGCCGCCGGCGCGGGAGGCGGGGACGGCTCGGGCAAGGTCGGGGTGATCCTGCCGCTGCTGACCTCCCCGTTCTGGCAGTCGTACAACGACTACGTGCCGAAGATGGCCGAGTCGGAGGGTGTCGACGCGCTCAAGACGGTGAACTCCAACAGCGATCCCTCGCAGCAGATCACGGACATCACCAACGAGCTGAACCAGGGCGTGAAGGGTCTCGTCGTCGCCCCACTGGACAGCGCCGCCATCCAGGCGGGTCTCGACCAGGCCGAGCGCAAGGGCGTGCCGGTCGTCGCCGTGGACGTCGCGCCCGACAAGGGCAAGGTCGCCATGGTGGTGCGCGCCGACAACGTCGCCTACGGCAAGAAGGCCTGCGACTACCTCGGGCAGCACGTCACCGACGGCAAGGTCGTGCAGATCATGGGCGACCTCGCCTCGGTCAACGGCCGTGACCGCTCCGAGGCCTTCCGGGCCTGCGTGAAGAAGAAGTACCCGAAGCTCAAAGTGCTGGAGATCCCGGCGAAATGGGAGTCCGACACCGCCGCCGCCAAGCTCGACACCCTGCTCAACGCCAACCCGGACATCAAGGGCATCTATCTGCAGGCCGGCGGGGTCTACCTGGCTCCGACCCTGCAGACCCTGAAATCCAAGAACATGCTGAGGACGGCCGGGCAGAAGGGCCACATCGTCATCGTCTCCAACGACGGCATCCCGCAGGAGTTCGACGCCATCCGCAAGGGGCAGATCGACGCCACCGTCTCCCAGCCGGCCGACGCCTACGCCAAGTACGGCATGTACTACATCAAGGCCGCGATGGCGGGGAAGACGTTCGAGCCCGGGCCGACCGACCACGACTCGACCATCGTGAAGCTGCCGAGCGGCATCCTCGAGGACCAGCTGCCCGCGCCCCTGGTCACCAAGGACAACGTCGAGGACCCGAAGCTCTGGGGCAACACGGTCGGATGAGCACTCCACTCGTCGAAGCCCGGGGGATCGTCAAACGGTACGGCCCCACCGTCGCCCTCGCCGACGGCCGGCTCACCGTGCTCCCCGGCGAGTCCCACGCCCTGGTCGGCCGCAACGGCGCCGGCAAGTCCACCCTGGTCAACGTCCTCACCGGCCTGCAGTCCCCGGACGAGGGCACCGTCCACTTCGACGGCGAGCCCGCACCCCCGCTCGCCGACCGGGACGCCTGGCGCCGCAGGGTCGCCTGTGTGTACCAGAAGCCCACGGTCGTACCGGAGCTGACGGTCGCCGAGAACCTGTTCCTCAACCGGCAGCCGATGAGCCGCGGGTTCATCAGCTGGCGCCGGCTGCGCGGCGAGGCCGCCGACCTGCTCGCCACCTGGGACGTGGACGTCGACCCCGAGGCACGTACCGCCGACCTCAAGGTCGAGGACCGCCAGATGGTGGAGATCGCACGGGCGTTGAGCTTCGGTGCCCGGTTCATCGTGCTGGACGAGCCCACCGCCCAGCTCGACAGCCGGGAGATCGAGCGGCTGTTCACCCGCATGCGCGCCCTGCAGGAGTCCGGGGTCACCTTCCTGTTCATCTCGCACCACCTGCAAGAGGTGTACGAGGTCTGCCAGACGGTCACCGTGCTGCGCGACGCCCGCTGGATCACCACCGCCCCCGTCGCCGACCTGCCGAAGGCGGCACTGGTGGAGGCGATGGCCGGCGAGTCGATCGCCGAACAGGCCGTACCGGCCAGGGGAGTGGACGAGACCGCCCCCGTCCTGCTGGAGGCCCGCGGTCTCCGCTCACCGGCGTACGAGGACGTCGACCTCACCGTCCGCCGCGGCGAGGTGGTCGGACTCGCCGGCTCCAGCGGCAGCGGCAAGACCGAACTGGCCGAGTCGTTCGCCGGACTGCACACCCCGACCGGAGGCAGCGCCCGGCTCGGCGGCGAACAACTGCGGTTCGGCGATGTGCGGGCCGCCCTCGCCGCCGGGATCGGCTGTGTCCCGCGCGACCGGCACGAGCAGGGCCTGGTGGCCGGCCTGAGCATCGGCGACAACGCCACCCTGAGCGTGCTGGACCGGCTCGGCCGCCTCGGTTTCGTCGCGACCGAGCGCAGACGCGCCTTCGCCGGCGAGCTGATCGACCGCCTCGACATCCACGCCGAAGGCCCCGACCAGCCCGTGGCGGACCTGTCCGGCGGCAACGCGCAGAAGGTCGTCATGGCCCGCGCACTCGCCTCCGACCCCCGTCTCCTCGTCCTGATCAACCCCACCGCGGGCGTCGACGTGAAGTCCAAGGAATCGCTCCTCGCCCGCATGGACAGCGCCCGTGACGACGGCACGGCCGTCCTGGTCGTCTCCGACGAACTCGACGACCTGCGCCGCTGCGACCGCGTCCTGGTCCTCTTCCACGGCCGTGTCGTCGCCGAGCATCCGGCCGGCTGGCGCGACCACGAGCTGATCGCCTCCATCGAAGGAGTTGACCATGGCTGACACCCGGGCGGCCCCGCCGCTCGCGCCCACGAAGACCCCGGACGCCCGGTCGGCCAAGGCGGTCCTGCTCCGCCGGGCCCGCGAACTCGCCCTCGTGCCGGCGCTGTTGCTGCTGCTGGTGCTGGGCGCGGTGGTCAACGACTCGTTCCTGACCGAACGCAACCTGATCTCCATCCTCGGCGCCTCCGCCGCGCTCGCCATGGTGGTGCTCGCCGAGTCCCTCGTGCTGATCACCGGCAAGTTCGATCTCTCTTTGGAGTCGGTGGTCGGTATCGCACCCGCCGTCGGCGCCCTGCTGGTGCTGCCCGCGCACCAGTCCGGCTGGGGCACCGGCTTCCCGGCCGCGCTCGCCCTGCTCGCGATCCCCGTCGTCGGCGCGGCCATCGGCGCCTTCAACGGCATCCTGGTCGTCAAGTTCCGGCTGAACGCGTTCATCGTCACGCTCGCGATGCTCATCGTGCTGCGCGGCCTGCTGGTCGGCGCGACCAAGGGCAAGACGCTGTTCGGCATGCCCGACGCCTTCTACTCACTGGCCACCACCACCTTCCTCGACGTCCCGATGTCCGTGTGGCTCGCCGCGGCCGCCTTCGCGGTCACCGGGCTCGTGCTCAGGTACCACCGCACCGGCCGCGCCCTGTACGCCATCGGCGGCAACGCGGACGCCGCCCGCGCGGCCGGTATCCGCGTCGACCGCGTCATGCTCGGCGTCTACGTCGTCGCCGGTGTGCTCGCCTCCGTCGGTGGCCTCCTGCAGACCGGATACGTCGGCGCGATCAGCGCCAACCAGGGCCAGAACATGATCTTCACCGTGTTCGCGGCCGCGGTGATCGGCGGCATCAGCCTGGACGGCGGCAAGGGCACCATGGTCGGCGCCCTGACCGGCGTCCTCCTCCTCGGCGTCGTCCAGAACCTGCTCACCCTCGCGCAGGTGCCGTCGTTCTGGATCCAGGCCATCTACGGCGGGATCATCCTCGTCGCCCTCGTGATCGCCCGCGTGACGACGGGACGCGCCCAGGACTGATGAATCGTCAACCACCGCTGAACGAAAGGACTTCAGTGCCCCAGGCTCCCGCCCGCGTCATCGCGGTCGACACCCACGACATCCGTTTCCCCACCTCGCGCGAGCTGGACGGCTCCGACGCGATGAACCCCGACCCCGACTACTCGGCGGCCTACGTCGTGCTGCGCACCGACGCCGCCGACGGGCACGAGGGACACGGATACACCTTCACCATCGGGCGGGGCAACGACGTGCAGGTCGCCGCGATCGACGCCCTGCGGCACCATGTGCTCGGCCGCGACGTGGACGCCCTGTGCGCCGACCCCGGCTCGCTCTTCCGGGACCTGATCGGCGACAGCCAACTACGCTGGCTCGGCCCCGAGAAGGGCGTGATGCACATGGCCATCGGGGCCGTCGTCAACGCCGTGTGGGACCTCGCCGCCCGGCGGGCCGGCGCACCGCTGTGGCAGCTGCTCGCCGACGCCGATCCGGAGTGGCTGGTCCGGCAGATCGACTTCCGCTACCTCACCGACGCGCTCACCCCCGAGGAAGCCCTCGGCCTGCTGAGACGGGGCAGGGAAGGCGCCGAGGAGCGCCGGGCCCGGCTGCTGGAGCGCGGCTACCCCGCCTACACCACCTCCCCCGGCTGGCTCGGCTACGACGACGACAAGCTGAGCCGGCTCGCCGCCCAGGCCGTCGCCGACGGCTTCCGGCAGATCAAGCTCAAGGTCGGCGCCGACCTCGACGACGACATCCGCCGCTGCCGGGTGGCCCGCGCGGTCATCGGACCGGACGTGCGCCTGGCCGTCGACGCCAACCAGCGCTGGAACGTGGACGAGGCGATCCGCTGGACCAAGGCCCTGGCCGAGTTCGACCCGTACTGGATCGAGGAGCCCACCAGCCCCGACGACGTCCTCGGCCACGCCGCGATCCGCCGTGCGGTGAGCCCGGTCAAGGTCGCCACCGGCGAACACGTGCAGAACCGGGTCGTGTTCAAACAGCTGCTCCAGGCCGGCGCCGTCGACATCGTCCAGATCGACGCCGCCCGGGTCGCCGGGGTCAACGAGAACCTCGCCATCCTCCTGCTCGCCGCCAAGTTCGGCGTCCCGGTCTGCCCGCACGCGGGCGGGGTCGGGCTGTGCGAACTCGTCCAACACCTGTCCATGTTCGACTACCTGGCGGTCTCGGGCACCACCGAGGACCGGGTCATCGAGTACGTCGACCACCTCCACGAGCACTTCCTCGACCCGGTCGTCGTCCGCGACGCCCACTACACGGCACCCACCGCGCCAGGCTTCTCCGCCGCCCTGCGCCCGGAGTCCGTCGCGCGGTACACCTTTCCCGGCGGCACCTTCTGGGCCGCCGACCCCGAGACCCGGAAGGGACAGGCCGCATGAGCGACTTCGAGGGCCTCAAGGCCCTGGTCACCGGCGGTGCGTCCGGCATCGGCCGGGCCACCGCCGACCTCCTGGCCGCGCGCGGCGCGCAGGTCGCCGTCCTCGACCTGGACCCGTCGGCGGTGGACAAGCCGCTCCTCGCGCTCCGCGCCGACGTCACCGACGACCGCTCGGTGCGCACCGCCGTTCAGGAGGCCGCCGAAGCCCTCGGCGGCCTGGACATCCTCGTCAACAACGCCGGGATCGGCGCCCAGGGCACGGTCGAGGACAACGACGACACCGAGTGGCGGCACGTCTTCGACGTCAACGTCCTCGGCATGGTCCGCACGGCCCGCGCGGCCCTGCCGTACCTGCGCCGCTCCCGGCACGCGGCGATCGTCAACACCTGCTCCATCGCCGCCACCGCCGGACTCCCGCAGCGCGCCCTGTACAGCGCCACCAAGGGCGCCGTGTACTCGCTGACCCTCGCCATGGCCGCCGACCACGTCCGCGAGGGCATCCGCGTCAACTGCGTCAACCCCGGCACGGCGGACACCCCGTGGATCGGCCGGCTGCTGGACGCGGCCCCGGACCCGGCCGCCGAGCGGGCCGCGCTCGAAGCCCGCCAGCCCACCGGGCGCCTGGTGTCGGCCGCCGAAGTCGCGGGCGCCGTCGCCTACCTGGCCGCCCCCCTGTCCGGCGCCACCACCGGCACCGCGCTCGCCGTCGACGGCGGCATGCAGGGCCTCAGGCTGCGGCCGGTGGGCCAGTGAGAGCGCTCGGCCGCGGCGTCGAGGTCACCCCGCTCGGCTTCGGCGCCGCCGGCATCGGCAACCTCTACACCCCGCTGGACGACGAGCAGGCGTACGACGCCGTGCGGGCCGCCTGGCAGCGCGGCATCCGCTACTTCGACACGGCCCCGCACTACGGGCTCGGCCTGTCCGAACGCCGGCTCGGCACGGCCCTGCGCGCGTACGACCGCTCCCGGTACACCGTCTCCACCAAGGTCGGCCGCCGTCTGGACCCCGCCGACGGCACCGGCGACGACCTCGCGAACGGCTTCGCCGTGCCCGCCACCCACCGGCGCGTGTGGGACTTCAGCGCCGACGGCATCCGCCGCACCCTGGAGGCGAGCCTGCAACGGCTCGGCCTGGACCGCGTCGACATCGTCTACCTGCACGACCCGGACGACCACGCCGAGCAGGCCTTCCGCGAGGGCTACCCGGCCCTGGAGAAACTGCGCGCGGAGGGCGTCGTGGGGGCCATCGGCGCGGGCATGAACCAGACCGGGATGCTCACCCGGTTCGTCCGCGACACCGACATCGACGTGGTCCTCTGCGCGGGCCGCTACACCCTGCTCGACCAGAGCGCCGCCACCGAGCTGCTGCCCGCGGCCGCCGAGCGGGGTGTGTCGGTCGTCCTCGGCGGAGTCTTCAACTCGGGCCTGCTGGCCGACCCGACTCCCCGGTCCACCTACGACTACGGCCGGGCGCCCCGCGAGTTGCTGGACCGAGCCCTGCGGATGAAGGAGGTGGCCGAGCGGCACGGCACCACCCTGCGTGCCGCCGCGCTGGCCTTCGCGTGCGCCCACCCGGCCGTCACCGCCGTGCTGACCGGACCCCGGTCGGCGGCCGAGGTCCACGACAGCGCCGACCAGTTCGCGGCACCCGTACCGGACGCCTGCTGGCAGGAACTGCGGGACACCGGCCTGCTGCCCCGTGAGGAGAACCCGTCATGAGAGTCGCCCTGCACACCAAGGTGCGCCCCGACCGCATCGCCGACTACGAGGCCGCCCACCGCGAGGTCCCGGCCGCGCTCACCGACGCCATCCGCGCCGCCGGGGCCACCTCGTGGACCATCTGGCGCAGCGGCAGCGACCTGTTCCACCTGCTGGACTGCGAGGACTACGCCCGGCTGCTCGCCGAACTGGAGCAGTTGCCGGTCAACGTGGCCTGGCAGGCCCGCATGGCCGAGCTGCTGGACGTCGTGCACGACTACTCGCGCGTCGGCGCGGACGCCGGCCTGCCCGTGGTGTGGGAGCTGCCGTGACCGTGGACGCCCACCACCACGTCTGGGACCTGTCCGTCCGCGACCAGGACTGGATCCAGGGGCCACAACTCCAGCCGCTGCGAAGGAACTTCACGCTCGCCGACCTGGAACCCGAGGCCCGCGCCGTCGGGGTGGACCGTACCGTCCTCGTGCAGACGATCACCGTGGCCGAGGAGACACCGGAGTTCCTCGCCCTCGCCGCCGCACACGATCTCGTCGCCGGGGTCGTGGGCTGGACGGACCTCACCCGCCCCGACATCGCCGACGAACTGGCCCGGCTGCGCGAACTTCCCGGCGGCGGCCACCTGAAGGGCATCCGCCACCAGGTGCAGGGCGAGCCCGACCCGGAATGGCTGCTGCGGGCGGACGTCCAGCGCGGACTGACCGCCGTCGCCGAGGCCGGCCTCGTCCACGACGTGGTGGTCCAGCCCCACCAGCTTCCGGCCTGCGTCAGGACGGCCGCCGCCCTGCCCTCCCTCGTGCTCGTCCTGGACCACCTGGGAAAGCCACCCATCGCCTCGGCAGAACGCGAGCCCTGGGTCTCCCACGTGCGTGCCCTGGCCGCCCTCCCCAACACCGTCGCGAAACTCTCCGGCCTGGTGACCGAGGCCGACCCCGCCACCTGGACGGTCGGCGACCTGCGCCCGTACACCGAGATCGCCCTGGAGGCCTTCGGCCCCGACCGCCTCATGTTCGGCTCCGACTGGCCGGTGTGCACCCTGGCGGCCACCTACGCGGAAGTGCTCGACACGGCGCGGGAGCTGACCGATCACCTCAGTACGGCGGAACGCGCGGCCGTGTACGAGGGCACGGCACAGCGCGTCTACGACCTCTGAGCCACCCCCGCCAGCCGGGTCGGCGGCAGATACTCGCGCACGTAGGTCCGCTCCCAGCAGGCGCCCGTCTCCCGCAGCTCCCGCCAGGTGGTGTAGCGGTAGCGGAACAGACGGGCGCGGACGTAGCGGGGCGGGGTGTCCGGCGGGAAGGGCGAGCGGCGCAGGAGCCTGAGGGTGTCGCGGTCGTTGTCCAGGAGCCGTTCCACCAGGCCGCCGAACCACTCCCCGGCGTAGGCGGGCGACAGCGCGGCGAACCACATCAGCCAGTCCAGGCGCAGGTGGTACGGCGCGAACTGACGTGGCCAGCGCCGAGGAGCACCGGGTTTGCCCCGGAACTCGTACTCCCGCCAGTCCGAGTCCTGACTCGGCACGTCGTCCAGCGTGCCCTCGACCACCACCTCGTAGCGCACCCGGCTGACGCTGCCGAAGGCGCCGTAGGTGTTCACCAGGTGCAGCGGGTCGAAGGAGCGGTTCATGACCTGGCGGCGGGAGATCATGTTCCGCACCGGTTGGTAGCTCAGGAGGAGCAGCAGTGCGGCGACCGCGAGGACCACGACCTCGTACCACAGCGGTGCCGACGGCACGGACGGCGCGGTCCCCGGGAGCCGGAGCGCGGACACGGCCAGCACGATGGTGATCCAGTTCAGCCATGAGAAGTTGCCGGAGAGCACCAGCCACAGCTGGGTGACGATCATCAGGGCGGCCGCGGCCGAGGCGATCGGCTGCGGAGCGAACAGCAGGACCGGGACCACCAGTTGGGTCACATGGTTGGCGGCCACCTCCACCCGGTGCAGCGGCTTCGGCAGATGGTGGAAGAACCAGCTCAGCGGACCCGGCATGGGCTGCGTCTCGTGGTGGTAGTCCAGGCAGGTCAGCTTGCGCCAGCAGGCGTCCCCACGGAGCTTGATCAGTCCGGCGCCGAACTCGACCCGGAACAGGATCCAGCGCAGCAGGAACAGCACGACGACGGGCGGCGCCACCTCGTCGTTGCCGAGGAACGCCGCGAGGAAGCCGGTCTCCAGCAGCAGCGACTCCCAGCCGAACGCGTACCAGGTCTGGCCCACGTTGACGATCGACAGATACAGCGCCCAGGGCACCAGCCACAGCAGGATCCCCGCCCACAGCGGCAGTTCGGAGTCCGCCCCGGTGAGCAGGGCCACCGACACCGCGCAGCCCGCCCAGGCGCAGGCCGCGAAGAACCGGTCCGAGTAGTGCGCGTGGAACAGGCTCGGGGCCCGTGTGAAGGACACCCGCGCCACGAAGCGCGGGATCGGCAGCATGCCGCGCTCCCCGAGCAGCGCCCGGAACTGCAGGGCCGCCGTCAGGAACGCGAAGAGATACACGGCGGCCAGGGCCCGCTGGAGAACCAGCCGGCTCAACCAGTAGTCCGGTGCGGTGAACCAGTCCACGGCGATGCGCGCCCTTCCTCGCGGTCAGACCCTTGCCGAGTTGCCCGGCGGGCCCCGTGCAATGCAGACGATAGTGGCGAATCACCCACAGTGATGCGGCGTGTACGCTGCGAATGGCCACCGATTCGAAGAATCGGGCAAATACTGGCAAGGTGGCCCCATGGCTGATCGGGGAGCGCGTGCCCTGTCACTCCCGGAGGACTGGCTCGCCCATCCGGACCCGATTCTCGCGCTCAACCGCATGGGCAGCTTCGACTGGGACCTGGACAGCGGTCAGTTCCACATGGACGCCCAGGCCTGCGAGGTGTTCGACGTGCTCCCCGAGGAGTACGACGGCCGCCCGGAGTCCCTCGCCGTACGGGTGCCGCCGCCGGAGGCGGCCCGGCTCGACGCGGTGGTCGCCCGGGCCATCAAGGACGGCAGCGAGAACTACGGCACCTACTTCCGCATCCGCTGCCGCGACGGCACCTCGCGCTGGACGCACACCCAGGGCTACATCCGGCGCGACGAGTCGGGCCGCCCGCGCCGCGTCGTCGGCATCGTCCGCGACGCCACCCAGGAACTCGCCGACAGCGAATCCCGCAGCCTCAGGGCCGCCCAGGACGAGGCGCTGCGCCAGCAGACCAACGTCGTCCAGGTCATCTCCGCCGCCCTCGCCCACGCCCGCAGCGTCCAGGACGTCATCGACGTCCTCAAGGACACCCACGGCATCCGCCACCTCGGCGCGGCCAGCCTGGTCATGGGGCTGGTGGAGGCAGGGCGCATCCGGCTCGTCGCCGAGGGCCCCGCAGGCAGCTTCGTCCCCGGCACCCGTGTCACCCGGACGGACGAGCCGTACCCGATGAGCGAGGTCGTCCGCACGCTCGTCCCGCGGTTCATCGAGTCCCCGGAGGAGTTCGCCGAGGGCTACCCGATCCTCTGGCCGCACCTTGCCGATCTGCACATCACCTCGGCCGCCTATCTGCCGCTGATCGCCCAGGCCCGGCCGATCGGCGCCATGGGCCTGCTCTACAGCGACCGGCGCGGCTTCTCCGCCGAGGAGCGCGCCGTGCTGGTCGCGCTCGGCAGCAGCATCGCGCAGAGTCTCATGCGGGCCATGCTCTACGAGCAGGACAAGGACCTCGCCCAGGGCCTCCAGCAGGCCATGCTGCCCCGCACCATCCCCAGCGTCCGCGGCGCCGACGTCGCCGTCCGCTACCGTTCGGCAGCGCTGGGCCGGGACATCGGCGGCGACTGGTACGACCTGATCCCGCTTCCCGGGGGTAGCCCCTCCGGGGGAGGCCGGGTCGGTGCGGTGATCGGCGACGTGCAGGGCCACGACACGCACGCGGCGGCCGTGATGGGCCAGCTGCGGATCGTACTGCGCGCCTACGCCGCCGAGGGGCACACCCCGGCCACCGTGATGGCCCGCGCCTCCGTCTTCCTCCACGAACTCGACACCGACCGCTTCGCCACCTGCCTGTACGCGGAGGCCGACCTGGCCACCGGCGTCGTCCAGGTGGTCCGCGCCGGCCACATCGACCCGCTGCTCCGGCACGCCGACGGCACCTGCCGCCGGGTCGCCGTCGAGGGCGGACTGCCGCTCGGCCTGTCCGCCGAGTTCGGCCGCCTGGAGTACCCCGTCTCCACCCTGGAACTCGACCCCGGCCACACCCTGCTGCTGTGCACCGACGGACTTGTCGAGCAGCCCGGCGCCGACCTCGACGACGGGATGCGCGGCCTGACGGCGGTGATCGCGGACGGCCCGGACGACGTGCGCGCCCTCGCCGACCGGCTGATCAGGATGGCCGAGGAGCGGGGCGGTGACGACGACGTGGCCCTGCTCCTGCTGCGCCGCGGGGTCCCGCAGACCCCGCGGGCCGGCGGCCGGCTCCGGCAGCATGTGGCGCCCGGCGACCCCGAGGCCCTGGTCCAGGCCCGGCACATGATCCGCGCCGCCGTCCGCGCCTGGGGCGCCCACGAGCGCGCCGACGAGATCGAGCTGGTCGGCGACGAGCTGATCACCAACGCGCTGATGCACACCGAGGGCTCGGCGATCGTCACCCTGCGGGCCCTCGACAGCAGCGGCCGCACGCTCCGCATCGAGGTCGAGGACTCCTCCAGCGCCCTGCCGCGCCGCCGGGAGGCGGGGGCGGAGGGCGTCTCCGGCCGCGGGCTGCTCCTCGTGGACCGGCTCGCCGATGTCTGGGGCGTCGAGGCACGCGGTGGCGGCAAGGCGGTGTGGTGCGAGTTCCGGGCGCCGTGACGGCCGGCCCCGCGGACCGCATGGCGTTGTCGGTGCCGGATGGCACTCTGGACGTATGCCCGAACTGCCCGAGGTAGAAGCGCTGACGGACTTCCTCACCGAGCACCTGGTCGGCCGCCGGGTGGTGCGGGTGATGCCGGTCGCCGTCAGCGTGCTGAAGACGTACGACCCGCCGGTCACCGCCTTCGAGGGCGGCGAGGTGACGGCCGTGCACCGGCACGGCAAGTTCCTGGACCTGGCGGCGGACAGCGGGCTGCACCTGGTGACCCACCTGGCCCGCGCGGGCTGGCTGCAGTGGAAGGACCGGCTGCCGGACGGCCCGCCCAAGCCGGGCAAGGGCCCGCTCGCGCTGCGCGTGGCACTGGAGACCGGGGAGGGCTTCGACCTCACTGAGGCCGGCACCCAGAAACGGCTCGCGGTGTACGTCGTCCGCGACCCGCGGGAGGTCCCGGGCATCGCCCGCCTCGGCCCCGACCCGCTCGCCGGCGACTTCGACGAGGACCGCTTCGCCGCCCTCCTGGCAGGTGAGAGACGCCGGCTCAAGGGTGCGCTGCGGGACCAGTCCCTGATCGCGGGTGTCGGCAACGCCTACAGCGACGAGATCCTGCACGCCGCGAAGATGTCGCCGTTCAAGGTCGCCGCGTCCCTCACCCCGGAGGAGACCCATCACCTCTACGAGGCCCTGCGCGGCACGCTCACCGAGGCGGTCGAGCGCTCCCGGGGAGTGGCCGCCGGACGGCTGAAGGCGGAGAAGAAGAGCGGCCTGCGCGTCCATGGCCGCACCGGCGAACCCTGCCCGGTGTGCGGGGACACCATCCGCGAGGTCGCCTTCAGCGACTCCTCGCTCCAGTACTGCCCCACCTGCCAGACGGGCGGCAAGCCCCTGGCGGACCGCCGGCTGTCCCGGCTGCTGAAGTGAGTCCCTATGGCGCCTGGAGGGTCACCAGGGGCTGTCCGTCCGCCGTGCGGACCTCGTAGCGGGCGATCTGGTCCGGGTGCATCTCGGCGGCGCCGAGCGTCGTGGTGGGCCCGGTGCCCCGGCCGGGGTTGGTCCAGCCGGCGACGACCTGTTCCGTGCCGTCACGCCCGATCGCCACGAGCCGGCAGGCGCGCGAACCCGAACCGTCCTTGACCTCCAGCCGCAGGTCGCTGCCCCAGTCCTCGTCCTCGGAGGTGACCCGCGCCCACACCCCGGAGTGCGGATCGGTCGCCGCGGTGACACGCGTGGCCGGGTCCGTATGGCCGGCGAAGGCCACGATCCCGGGTCCTGCCACGGCCAGCACCACCGAGGCGGCCAGGCCGTACAGCAGCCGGCGGCGCCGTGCCCGCCGGCGGCGGGAGAGGTCGCCGAGCAGCCGGTCCAGCAACCGGGGACCGGGCTGTGCCATGGGGTGCACGAAGCGCGGCGTGGCCCGGCGGTAGAGCATCAACTGCCGGGCCGCGGGTCCATATTCGGTCACGTGTGCCGCGCACTGAGGGCACTCCATGAGGTGGTCCTCGAAGCGGAAGGCCTCCGCCTCGTCCAGCACGCCGAGCGCGTACGCGCCGACGTCGCGATGCCTTTCCAGGGACCTCATGCCGAATCCTCGTGCCGAAGGGTGGGGGAAGGGTTACTCCTTGCTCCCACCCGTACGCAGCCGACAGCCGAATCACTCAAGCCAGGCACAGAATCACGGACAAGAGATTCGGAGCGGTCCGGCCCGCGGATTGGTGTGAATTTCGGTCTGGTCAGAAGAGATGGATCGCGAGGTGCCCGAGGGGCAGCCCGAGCCGCCAGGCAGGCGTCCACACCTTCGGCCCGTCGTCCTCGCCGAACACCGCGCCGCCGCCCGGTACGGCGTCCAGATCCGGCGCGAGCAGCTCGGTCTCCTCCAGCCAGCGCCAGGCGTCCGCGGCGAGCGCCAGGTCGGGCGAGGGGCTGCCCGCCTCGGCGTCCCCGGCGGTCAGCTCGGCCAGGCGTTCGCGCACCCAGTCGCGCCACGGCTGGTCGTAGGCGGTCAGTGACAGCCAGTGCTCCAGCTGTGAGATCACCCGGATCCCGGAGAGTTCCCCGTCGGTGTCGGACAGGAAGACGGTCAGCGCCAGCGCGTCCCGGCCGGCCCGGAACTCGAAGGACGTCGGCGGCATCAGATCGCCGGTGCGCAGCAACTCGTCGGCGATGTACTCGGCGTACAACCAGGCCATCGGGACGGTCAGTTCACCGCCGCCGGTGCCGTCCGTGCTCTCGTGACCTCTGTGCAGCATCCCTTCCTGCCCTTCCTCCGGTACGTGCGCGTCGCCCGAACCCCCGGACCCCGCCCCCGCCCGGAACGCGGATGAGGACAGCCCATGCCCGAACGGGGGCCACAGCAAGGCGCTTTACCGAGGTTTGACCTGGCTTCCGGTTTCACCGCAGGTCGGCCGCGTAACCCGGAAGGACCCGGCGCAGGGCGCGCAGCGCGTAGAACGCGCGAGACTTCACGGTACCGGGTGGGATGCCCAGGGTCTGCGCCGCTTCCGCCACACTGGCCCCGCGGAAATACACGAGTACCAGAACGTCACGGTGTTCCGGCGTGAGTGTCTTCACAGCTTCCCGGACATCCAGCACCGCGGCGGCCCGCTCGGCGTGGTCGGCGGTCACCCGGGCGTTCTCCGGGACCGCGTCGCCGACCTCGGGCGGCCGGGCCTGCCGGGCCCGCCGGGCGTCGATCGCGAGCCGCCGGGCGACGGTCAGCAGCCAGGGCCGTACGGAGTCGAAGTCGTCGGCGTGCAGCGCCTCGGGATGCTGCCAGGCGCGCACCAGGGTCTCCTGCACGAGGTCCTCGGCGCGCTGCCGGTCCCCGTCGCAGAGCCTGAGCAGCAGGGCGAACAGGGGCCCGCCGTGCTCGCGCTGGAGTGCGGCCAGCTCGTGCTCGGCGGTCGTCGTCCCGTGGGTCGGTGTCGTCGTCCCGTGGATCAGTGAGGTTCCGGCCGTCATGGCCGTATGGCAGCGCAGGGCGCGGCCGGGGCACAGGGGGTGCGCACGGCTCTGCGGCGGGCGGTCGATCGCGTCGGCGAACGGTCGGACAAACGGTCCGGCAGGGCACCGGACGGGTTAATGAGACCGCCTGGGCCGTTTACGCGGGGAGCCAGATTCGTACCCATATGCCCGTCACGGCTTTGTCTGTAAATACGAAGATCTTGGGGTGAGCTGATGATCCGTCGCAGGCAGCAGATGGCCCTGGCCCTGGCCCTGACCGCCCTCCTCGCGGCGGCGGCGGCCTGCCAGAACCAGGACCGCCAGGAGTCCAAGCATCCGGCGCCCACCGCCTCCGCCGTCCGCGGCTTCACCCTCGTCGCCTCCGGCGACGTCCTGCCGCACAACTCCGTCATCGACCGGGCGGACTTCGACGCGAACGGCAGCGGCTTCGACTTCCGTCCCATGCTCTTCGGGGTCGAGCCGGTCGTCTCCCGCGCGGACCTGGCACTGTGTCACCTGGACACCGTCTACGGCGCCGACGGCGACTACTCCGGCTACCCCACCTTCAAATCCCCGCCGCAGATCGCCCAGGGCCTCGCCGCGGCCGGCTACGACGGCTGCTCCACCGCCACCAACCACGCCCTGGACGACGGCGCCCGGGGTATCCGGCGCACCCTCGACACCATGGACCAGGCGGGCCTCAGACACGCCGGTACCGCCCGCAGCGAGGCCGAGGCCCGCTCGGTCACCGTGCACCAGGCGGGCCCGGCCAAGGTCGCGCACCTGTCGTACACGTTCGGCACGAACGGCCACCCGCTGCCGTCCGGACAACCCTGGGCCGTCAACCTGATCGACCCCGACCGCATGATCGCCGAGGCCCGGGCCGCCCGGCAGGCCGGCGCCGACGTGGTCGTGCTCTCCGTGCACTGGGGCACCGAATGGCAGGACGAGCCCGACCAGCTCCAGCTCGGCCTCGCCCAGCGGCTGACCGCCTCGGCGACCAACGGCCGCCCGGACATCGACCTGATCCTCGGCACCCACGCCCACGTCCCGCAGGCGTACGAGAAGGTCAACGGCACCTGGGTGATCTACGGCATGGGCGACCAGATCGCCGGCGAGATGTACAACGACCACGGCGTCCAGGACCGGCGCGGCAACGAGTCCACCCTGGGCCGCTTCACCTTCGTCCCGCCCACCGGACCGGGCGGCCGCTGGCAGGTCGCCAAGGCGGAGTTCGTCCCGCAGCTGTACGACCTGGACGCCGGCCGGGTCGTCAACCTCAACCAGGCGATCGCCCAGGGCGCCGAACTGGAGAACGTGCGCGACCGGATCAGGGACGTGGTCCTCAGCCGCGGGGCCGCCGAGGACGGCCTGGTCATGGGGGAGTGATCACCCGGCGGGTGGCCGCTCGGCGAGCACCGAGCGCCGGTAGGAGTAGCCGAAGTAGATCACGCACCCGATCGCGAACCACACCGCGAACCGCACCCAGGTCTGCCACTGCAGGAACGTGATCAGCCAGATGGAGAAGACGATGCCCAGCGCGGGCACGAACGGCATCCACGGCGTACGGAAGGTACGCGGCAGCTCGGGCTGCCGGTAGCGCAGCACGATCACCGCCGCGCACACCACCACGAACGCCAGCAGGATGCCGATGTTGGTGAGTTCGGCCGCCTGCCCGATCGGGACGAACCCGGCGATGGCGGCCGACGCGAGCCCGACGATCCAGGTGACCCGGGTCGGCACGTGCCGCGTGGGATGCGTCTTGGCGAACCACGTGGGCAGCAGCCCGTCACGGGACATCGAGAACCACACCCGGGTCACGCCCAGCATGAACGTGAACATCACCGTGAGGATGCCGATGATCGCACCCACGGCGATCACGTCCGCGAGCGCGCCCAGCCCCACCGACTTGAACGCCGTCGAGAAGCCGCTCTCCGGGTCGATGTCCTTGTAGTTCTGCATGCCCGTCAGCACCAGACAGGCCGCCACGTACAGCACCATGGAGATCGCCAGCGAGTAGATGATCGCCTTCGGCATGTGCCGCTGCGCGTCCTTCGACTCCTCCGCCGCCGTCGACATCGCGTCGTAGCCGAACACCGCGAAGAACACCGTCGCCGCACCGGTGAACGCCCCGCTGATGCCGAACGGGAAGAACGGGTGATAGTTCGCGGTGCTGATGTGGAACAGGCCCACCCCGATCACCAGCAGCACCACCAGCACCTTCAGGGCCACCACGAACGTCTCGAAGCGGGCCGCGGTGCGGATGCCCAGGTTGAGCAGCCAGGCGATCAGCACGCACAGCACGGCCGCGAACAGGTCGACCTGATGCCCCTGTCCGGTGCCGGGCGCGCCCAGCATCCAGTCCGGCAGGTTCGCGCCCATCTCCTCGACCAGGAAGCCGAAGTAACCGGAGATGCCGATGGCCACCACGGCCACGATCGCCGTGTACTCCAGCAGCAGGTCCCAGCCGATGAACCAGCCCGCGAACTCACCGAGCACCGCATAGCCGTAGGTGTACGCCGATCCCGCCTTCGGGATCAGCCCGGCGAACTCGGCGTACGACAGCGCCGCGCAGGCGCTCGCGACACCGGCGATCAGGAAGGACACCAGCACCGCGGGCCCGGCGATGCCGTTGGCCACCGTGCCGGCCAGCGTGAAGATGCCCGCGCCGATGATGCCGCCCACGCCGATCGCGGTCAGCTGCCAGAGCCCCAGCGACTTGTCCAGGCGGGTGCCCTCGCCGACCTCCGTCTCCTCGATGTGTTCGATGGGTTTGCGGCGGAGAATCCCCTCACCCGTACGGAGCTTGGCCATGCGCCTCACCTCTTCGCCGAAGGCAAACGGCTGACGGCGGATCATGATGTCTCAGGCGCGCCCCGGACGGAAGACGCCACGCACGGCCCAGGCGGGCGTCCCTGTACTGGATGCGGAACGGCCGGGGACCGGGCGGCGCGATGGGCACGCAGGGCGGCGAGCCCGCTCGGTCGCGCCTTCGTCCCCCGGTGGCCGCTCCCGCTGCTGGTGATGGCGGTCGGGGCCGGCCTGATCACCTGCGTGTGCGTGCCCGACCCCGTCCTCGCCACCCGAGCGCCTCGACCCGAGCCCGGCCGACCGGGTCGGCCCGTACCCCGCCGCCCGGTCGGTCACCGGCAAGCCCGTCACCGCCGCCCTGCCCGCCGTGTGCGGCCTGTTCGTCGTGTGGGGGCCCGCTCGCCGTCCTCACCGGCCCGCGCACCGCGCTGTTCTGGCCGGAGTGCCGCGGCTCGCGGCCCCGCTGCCGGTGCGGCGCCCTACGGGACGACCGTCACCGGCCAGCGCCCCGCCTTCACCAGCCGCACCGCCACCGAGCCGATGATCCGGTGCCCGGCCTGCTCCGAGGCACCCACCACCACCGCGTCCGCCTTGAGTTCGTCGGCCGCCTTCACCAGGCCGTTGTAGGGGTCGCCGCGGAAGGTGTGGAACTCCCAGCGCAGATCGAATATGCCCTTGACCCGCTCGGCCGCCTCGCGGATCTGCGCGATCAGGTCCTCGGCGATCTCGTCGGTCGTCTCCGCCACCGGCGCCCCGAGCGCCGCCCCGGCCGCCAGCACCGGCTGCACGTACACCAGGGCCAGCAGCGCGTGCTGCCGCCGGGCCAGACCGCCCGCGTAGGCGGCGGCACGCAGCGAGGAGTCGGAGCCGTCCACCCCGACCAGGATGACCTTCGGCCCGTCCGTCCCCCGCTCGAACCGGTGCGCATGCTGTTCGTGCTGTTCCGTCACGGCCGTGAGGCTATCGGAACCAGCAGCTCCGACCACGAAGCGGGGCCGCTCGCCGGGCCCCGCGCCCGGCACCCGGCACGTCCCGGCGCATCCCGCGCCCGGCACCGGCGAGGGCGCCCGCATCGGCGCCGGACCCGTCCTGCGGCTCTGGCGCCGCCTGCTGCTGTTCTTCTCCCGCTGGTGGCAGTTGGAGGCCCTGTACCGCTCCGACGCCAGTGCCGCCCGGAGTGGTACCCGCGGGAAAGGGGCACCCGAGGTCCGGGCAGCGGCCCGTCACCAAGGAAGGGCTGCCGTCCCCGACGGCGCTCGGCCTCGACGGAGGGGACCAGGCCGGGCCCGCCGCCCCGGACGCGGACCTGCCCGACCAGGTCCGCGTCCGGCACCGCAGGCTCGACCGGCCGAGCGAGGGCGGCACCGACCCCTATCCCGTCGGCGTCCCGCCCCCACCCACGCCCTCGCCGACGTACCGCCCGACGAGGACGTCACCGTGGCCGGACGCCTCATGGCGGTCCGGGACTTCGGCGGCACCGTCTTCGCCGTGCTCCCCGCCCGCTCCGCCGCCGTGAAGGACTTCTCGGCCGACGTCTCCCCGTTCCCCCGGCAGCACCACACCGACCCGCGGCTCGCCGAACGCCGGGACCTCGTCGCCTCCGGCACCCAACTCGGCACCGCCTACGCGGAGCTGGACGAGTACGTCCTGGAGGCCCTCGCACACGCGATGCCCCCGACCGGCGGACTCGGCGTCGGCGTCGGCGTCGACCGGCTGATCATGTTCCTCATCGGCCTGACGATCCGTGAGACGCTGCCGTTCCCGCTCGTACGCCGTCGCTGTCACCTGCGTTCACTGGGCCGTCCGGGTGCATTCGCGCCGCCGCACCGGTGTCGTTGTGGTGCGCCGGAGTCTGCCGGGGCGACTGATGAGTCATGCAGAAGGATCAGTTGTTCACGCGGCGCCGGATGCTCCTGGCCGGCGCCGCCGCCGTGGGGGCCGCGGGCACCGCCGGAGTCGTCCTGGCAGGCGGCGAGGAGACCGCCGGGACCGCCGCCCCCGTCTCCGGTCCGCAGGCCCAGCAGGCCCTCAAACCCTCCGCCTTCCGGCTCCAGCCGCTCACCGGATACGGACCGCCGCGGGCCGCGCCACGCAAGCTCGAGGTGCGCGAGGAACCCATTCTGCGGGTCTCCGGCCGCGGCCGGCGCATGGTGCTGACCTTCGACGACGGACCCAACCCGGAGTACACCCCGCACATCCTGGACACCCTCGCCAAGTACGACGTCCGGGCGATGTTCTTCGTGTGCGGCGAGATGGCCGTGGACAACAAGGAACTGCTGGCCCGGATGGCGGCCGAGGGGCACGTCGTCGGCAACCACACCTGGACGCACCCGCTGCTGACGACCCTGGACCGCGGGGAGATCCGCGCCGAGATGGAGAGCACCACGGAGGTCATCGAGGACGCCTACGGCGAACGCCCCCAGTGGTTCCGGGCACCCTACGGCGCCTGGAACCGGGCCGCCTTCCAACTGGGCGCCGAGATGGGCATGGAGCCGATGGCCTGGACCGTCGACACCACCGACTGGGAGGAGCCCGGCACGAGCACCATCGTCGACCGCGTGGAGGGCGGCGCCGCCCCCGGCGTCGTGGTGCTCTCCCACGACGCCGGCGGCGACCGTTCGCAGACCGTACGGGCGATCCGTGAATGGCTGCCCTACCTGATCGACTCCGGATACCACCTCACCGTCCCGCGCCGCCGTACGTGACCGGGTTCTCGCCCGCCCGGCCGCACGGCCTCAGGTGACCGCGACCAGGCGGGCGAAGGCGACGACGTTGCCGTCGTAGCCCTTCTGTTTGGAGAAGTCGCCACCGCAGGTGATGACCCTGAGTTCCGGATTGCCCTTCGAGCCGTACACCCGGTCGCCGGGGAAATTGCTCTTCTCGAAGACCTCGACCCCGTAGATGTCGAACACGGCGGTCTTTCCGTCCTTGCGCAGGATCTCGACCCGGTTTCCCTTCTTCAGGGCCCCGAGACCGTAGAACACGGCGGGGCCCTGTTTGTTGTCGACGTGGCCGACGACGACGGCGGTGCCCTTCTCGCCGGGGGAGACCGCGCCGGTGAACCAGCCGGCCAGGTTGGGGTCGTCCGGCGGTGGCGCGCCGACCCAGCCGTTCGTGTCCAGCCCGACCGGAATGACCGGCGCGTCGACCTGGATCGCGGGGATCCGGATCCGGTCGACGGCGGAGAACGGCAGCGAGGTGGGCGCTGCGGCGAAGGTGTCGGGGGTGGTGCGGCTGTCCGGAGCCGCCGCGGACGCGGGCTGCGGGGGGCCGACGTCGAACTCCCCCGAACCGTTCCGAATGAGCGCCAGGCCGGTCAGCAGAACAAGCGCTATCACGCCCCAGGGGGCGCGTTTCTTCCGCCGCTCCTCCGCTTCGGCAAGCTCGGCCAACTCGGACGCCAACATTCGCCATCCCCTCTCGACGCGGCCGCCGCCACGTCCGTCGCGCATGGGAAAACGCTAAGTCCCGCGCGCGCGAAGGGCGACGGGGCGAACGGCGAACGGGTGGCCCGGCGCTTTCCCGGTGCGCCATCCGAGTTGCAGCCTCCAGGATTTTTCTGACGGTCCGTGACCTGCGGCAATATCCGATTGTGTGGTTTTCGTTCGGCGTGTCGCCTCACCAGGACGGACCATTCTCGACATGCGGGCGTGTTCCGGGGGTCTGAGGGTCTCTCCTGGGAGGTGTTTTCTCGCCGATCGACCGGGGACGGGACCCGGGCGCCTCCCGCGGAGGATCACATGCGAAACCAACGTGCCCTGGCGGCCGCGCTCGCCGCGGTCGCCGCGCTCGGGCTAGCCGCCCCCGTGGCCGTCGCGGACGGCATGGGCAACGGGGGCGGGCCGAGCAGCACCGGCGGCACCGGCATCACCGGCGGCACTGGCATCGGCGGCATCGGCATCGGGGGCATCGGCGGCATCGGCGGCACCGGCATCGGCGGCACCGGCAGCACCGTCATCGTCCCCGGCACCGGCGGCGTCATCGGCAATGGAAACGGCATCGGCAACGGAAACGGCTTCCCCAACGGGAACGGCTTCGGCAACGGCTTCCCCAACGGCAACGGCTTCCCCAACGGGAACGGCTTCCCCAACGGCAACGGTTTCGGGAACGGCTTCGGTAACGGTCACGGGAACGGCAACGGTTTCGGGAACGGCAACGGTTTCGGCAACGGTCACGGGAACGGCAACGGTTTCGGGAACGGCAACGGTTTCGGCAACGGTCACGGGAACGGCAACGGTTTCGGCAACGGTCACGGGAATGGGAACGGCTTCGGTAACGGTCACGGGAACGGATTCGGCAACGGATTCGGCAACGGGAACGGATTCGGCAACGGGAACGGCCGGGGCAACGACAACTTCGGCCCTGGGGACAACTTCGGGGGCTTTGGCGGTGATTTCGGCGGCCGGGGCGGGGACGGCAACCCGCGCAACATCGTCGCCACGCCCAGTGTGATCCCCGCCGGGGGCCGGCTCACCGTCACCGTGGACGGCTGCCGAGGCGGCGAGATGGCCTCCCGTGCCTTCCGTCCCGCCCCGCTCACGCCGTTCCGGGGCGACACCGCGCGGGGCGTCGTCACCGTCGACCGTGGCGCCCGGCCCGGCCGGTACGACATCACCGTCCGCTGCGACGGCCGTACGCTGACCCGTCCGGGGGCCTTCACCGTGCTCGGCGGTGTGCAGGGCGGCCTCGGTGGCAGCAAGTCCGGCGGCGCGACGCCCGCGGACATGGCCATCGGCGGTGGTCTGGTGGCCATGGCCGTGCTCGGCGGTGGTGCCTTCTGGCTGCGCCGCCGGCACGAGAAGCGCGTCTGAGCCCCGTTGCGGCCGTCCCCACGGCACGGCGCGGCGCACGTTCACCAGGCTCTGGCCCCGGTACCTCGTGGGAACCGGGGCCGAGGTCTGCCGTGACACGCGCCGCCGGGGCAGAGCCCCCGGCGGCCGGGGATCACCCCGTCATGGTCGGGAACAGGTTCAGGAAGGGCTCGGCGGTCACCGCGATGCCCCGGCTGTAGGGGGCGTCGAAGTCCCAGATGAGGAACAGCATGAACGCGATGGTCGCGGAGAAGAGTCCGGCCAGGACCAACTCGCGTTTCGTCCGCCGGATCTGCAGCGCGAACACCATGCCGATGGTGATCACCGCCCCCGCGAGCAGCCCCCACCACACCACCGGCGGCATGGTGGCCCCCGTGGAGTCGGCGCGCGCGTTGCGGGCCTGGTCGGCGGTGGCCATCTGGTCCAGCAGCGGCTGATAGGCCTGCGCCTCGAAGTCGCTCCTGGGCTGGTAGTCGGTGACGTCCTGGCGGACCCTGTGGAGCAGTTCGGTGCCTCGGTCCGTGACGTGCCCGTCGTCCCCCATCGTCTTCCACTCGGTGTGCACGACGTAGCCGACGTAGGCGTCGATGTCGTCCCGGACGCGGTCCCGGACGTCCGGCGGATAGACCCGGACCCGCTCCGAGATCTCGTGCAGCGCCTGGGCCTCGGACTGCACGTGGTCCTGGGCGGAGTTGCGGGCCTCCCACACGCCCGCGATGGCCAGGCCCAGGACGATGGCGTACACGACGCCGATCCACATCGTCATGTACTCGATGACGTCCGGGGTCTCGCTGGGATCCTCGTCCTCGGGAGCCCTCTTGTGCCGCACCAGGGTGACGACCACCACCACGGCACAGGCCCCCAGCATCGCGAGGACGAGAACAAGCCAATCCGACAACAGGTGCCTCCAGAGGTGAGCGGCCGGCGCGTCAGCGCGGGCGCAGCGCCGCGACGGCGACGATCGCGGGGACGGTGATGAGCAGGACGTAGGTGACCGGCGTGGTGCGGCCGGGCGCGTGGTGGCCGGCCGGATGGGGGTGGTACGCCGGGTAGCTCACCGGGGTCACCGACGGCCGCGGGGTCGGCTTCGGCTTCGGCGTCGGCTTGGGCTCGGGTGCCGGCGGCGGCGGAGGGGGCGTGGGAACCGGCCGGGGTGCCGGGGGAGCCGGGACGGGCCGGGCGGGCGGCGTCGGCCGGGGGGTGGGTTTCGGCGTCGGTTTCGGTGTCGGCCGCGGAGTCGGTGTGGGCTTCGGCGGTGGCGGTGGCGGTGGCGGGGGTGGGGGTGGGGGTGGTGTCGGAGTCGGCGTCGGTGTGGGCGGGCACGGCGGCGGTGTCGGCTCCGGGCAGGGCGGGGGAGTGGGCCAGTGGTGGCCGCCGGCGTAGGCCACCGCCACCGCGCCGTCCGGGCCCGTCGAGGCGGACGCGCAGGCGTCGGCCGACGCGCTGCCGACCGGGCAGCCCACCAGGGTCCAGGTCAGCGTCAGCAGGGCCAACGCCTTTGCGGCGGGCGCGCATCGGGTCACTTCGGGTCCATGCACGACGAAGATCATGGGGTGCGGAACACGGTCGTACGCCGTAGTGCGTCGGGATTGCTCCGAAGGAGGGACATAGTGCCATCAATGGTTTGACCCACCGAAGAGTCCCGACCGGCACGATCCGTACGCCCGTACGCCCGTACGCCCGTACGCCCGTACGCCCGTACGCCCGTACGCCCGTACGCCTTTGCGGGCCTCCGTCGACGGCACGTGTCACAGCGTTCGGGAAGAAAATCGCGAAGAACTTCGCGTCCCGTTGAACGCTCCGGCCCCTCCGCCCCGTACCCATGGCCGTGCGGCGGCGCAGCAGGGCGCTGCAGGCGCTGCAATATTCAGGCGAATATGGGGAGTTGACGATGAAGACCTCCTGGCGGACCGCCGCACTGGTGGCCACAGCCGCTTCGGTGCTGGCGCTGACGACGGCGTGCGGTCAGGACAACGCCGGCGCTCCCGCGTCGTCGGCCCAGAACGTCGGGGCCACGGCGCCCGCGGGCGACTACGGCAACCCGGGCACCGGGACCGCGACCGGCGCGGGCAACGGTTACGGCGCCGACGGCAACCAGAGTTCCAGCTCCCCGGCCCCGGCCGCCCCCGCGGGCAAGCTGACCGTGGCCACCAATCCCGACCTGGGCAATGTGCTGACCGACGGTTCCGGCCTGACCCTGTACCGGTTCGACAAGGACACCGCGAATCCGCCCAAGTCGAACTGCGACGGCGACTGCGCCACCACCTGGCCGCCGGTGCCCGCCGACGACGCCACCGCCGGCGCCGGCATCGACAAGGCGCTGCTCGGTGAGGTCACCCGCGCCGACGGCAGCAAGCAGCTCACCGTCGGCGGCTGGCCCGCCTACCGCTACGCCAAGGACGTCAACGCCGGTGACGTCAACGGCCAGGGCGTGGGCGGCAAGTGGTTCGCGCTCGCCCCCAACGGCAAGAAGGCCGCGCTGTCGTCCCTGCCCGGGCTGTCCGTCCGCAAGGACCCCAAGCTCGGTGACATCGTCGTCGACAAGAACGGCAGGACGGTCTACCGCTTCATGAAGGACCAGGCCTGGCCGAAGTCCGTCTCCAACTGCACCGGCGCCTGCCTGGAGAAGTGGCCGGCCGTCGCCCCGGTCGGCGCCGACGACACCGAGGGCGTGAAGAAGAAGGGGCTCATGCCCTTCACCCGGCCCGACGGAGTGAAGCAGATGACCGTCAACTGCTGGCCGATCTACACCTTCTCCGGTGACAAGGCCCCCGGGGACACCAACGGTCAGGGCGTGGGCGGCACCTGGTACGCCGTCTCGCCCGACGGCAAGCCGGTCGGCGCGCCGGGCAACTAGATCACCTCCCCAGGGTCGATCACCCCGCCCGACCGGCGCGCGACCGAAGGTCCGCCCCCTCCGCACCGCACGGAGGGGGCGGACCGTTGTACGTACGGCGTCGGTTGCCGGCGCAGCCGTCACGCAGCGGGGTCATACGGGCACTTGCCGCAGGCAGTGACCGGGAACGGATGGTCAATTTCCGTTTCAGGTCGCTCCTTCGGCAGGCGATCAGTAGCCTCTGCTCGAACACCGGATCGCCTACGCCTGTCGTCCACGCCTTGGAGAGATACATGGAGCGTCCCGCCTGGGCCCCCCGGAGCATCGACATCTCGGTGCCCAGCGTCTCGCGGATCTACGACTACTACCTGGGCGGTTCGCACAACTTCGAGGTCGACCGGGAAGCGGCCCGCAAAGCCATGGAGTTCATGCCGGGCCTGCCGAAGATCATGCAGGCGAACAGGGCGTTCATGCGCCGGGCCGTGCGCTTCGCGGCCGAGGAGGGCATCAGCCAGTTCCTCGACATCGGCTCCGGCATCCCCACCTTCGGCAATGTGCACGAGGTGGCCCAGGCAGTCGTACCCGGCGCCCATGTCGTCTACGTCGACCACGACCCGGTCGCCGTCGCGCACAGCCAGGCGGTCCTCGAGGGGAACGACCACGCGGACGTCGTCGCCGCGGATCTGCGCAAGCCGCAGGAGATCCTGTCAAGTCCCCGACTGGAGCGGCTGATCGACCTGAATCGGCCAGTGGCCCTCCTCCTCGTTGCCATACTGCACTTCGTGGAAGACGCGGACGACCCGTACGGTGCGGTGGCCGAGCTGCGCGAGGCGCTCGCGCCCGGCAGCCTGCTGATCCTCACCCATGCCTCGTACGAGGGAATCCCGGCGCCTGCCGAGCGGGCCGAGGGCGCGGTGGACGTATACAAGGACATTCGCAACCCGCTGATCATGCGCTCGCGCGACGATATCGCGCGGTTCTTCGAGGGGTACGACATGGTGGAACCCGGACTGGTGCCGATGCCGCACTGGCGCCCGGAGTCGGCGCCGGAGGACGAGGATCCGTATGCCTTCTCCGGATTCGCCGGCGTGGGGCGTACGGCGTGAGCGCGGAGCCGGACGGGCCGGAGGACAGACTGCGCCGGCTGACGACGATCTGGGGCCGGGCGGTCTTCCCGGTGACCTCGACGTCGCTCACCCGCGCGGAGTTCGAGGAACGACTGCTGCCGCTCGCACGCCGGTTGAGCGAGCTGCTGCGGGCGCGGCTCTTCGACGCGGACGGCGCGCGGGCGGTCGGGGCCGCGCTGGTCGAGGCGCACTGCACCGACCCCGAGGCGCTCACCCGCACCCTGGACTGCGTCGACGCCTACCTGGTCCTGTACTGCGGCGATGACGGCCCCCAGGACGAACTGCGGCTGCGTTCCTCGCGGTTGCAGCACGCGATGGCCGCCGGGTACGCGCAGGCGCTGCGCGACCGCACGCTCGCCGAACAAGAGGCCATCGCACAGGCCGCGTTGCGGGCCCAGGGAGTGGTGGCGCAGGCGCTGCACGCCAGCGAGGCCCGCTTCCGCGCGGTCTTCGAGGGCGCTGCCATAGGAATCGGCATCGCCGACCTCGAGGGCAACGTCCTGCAGGTCAACAAGGCCCTCCTGCGCATGTTCGGCCTCTCCGAGCAGTCCCTGCGCGGCCGCCGGGTGCTGGACTGGACCCACCCCGAGGACGCACCGCAGACCTGGCGGCTGTACGAGGAACTCGTCCGCGGCCAGCGCGAGCACTACCACGTGGAGAAGGCGTTCAACCGCACCGACGGCACGGTCCTGTGGACCAATCTGACGGTCTCCCTGCTGCGCGACGCCGACGGTAATCCGCAGTACCAGCTCGCCCTCATGGAGGACACCACCGAACGCCGGCTGCTCAACCTCCGGCTGCGCTACGAGGCCACCCACGACGCGCTCACCGGACTGCCCAACCGCACCCTGTTCTTCGAGCGGCTGGAGAAGGCCCTGAGCGCCGGCGAGGGCCAGCGTTTCGGGCTGTGCTACCTCGACCTGGACGGCTTCAAGACCATCAACGACAGCCTCGGCCACGCGGCCGGCGACCGGCTGCTGGTGGAGGTCGCCGACCGGCTGCAGTCCTGCGCGACCGCGCCCGGCGAGATGGTCGCCCGGCTCGGCGGCGACGAGTTCGTGGCGCTGACCACCGGGCCCGGCACCGAGCGCACGGTGGACGAACTCGCCGAGCGGATCATGAACGCGCTGGTCACCCCGATCAGCATCGACGGCCGGGACCTCATGGTCCGCGGCAGCCTCGGCATCGTCGAGGGCCCGGCGGGCGAGCGCACCGCGGCGGAGGTGCTGCGCAGCGCCGACATCACCATGTACCGGGCCAAGTCGGCGGGCGGCAACCGCTCGGAACTGGCCGATCCGGAGGCCGACGCCCGCGCGATCACCCGCCACGGCCTGACCACGGCCCTGCCCACCGCCCTGGAGCGCGGCGAGTTCTTCATCGAGTACCAGCCGCTCGTCCATCTCGGCGACGGCAGCGTGCGCGGCGCCGAGGCCCTGGTCCGCTGGCTGCACCCGCAGCACGGTGTCCTCGGCCCCGACCGGTTCATCCCGCTCGCCGAGCACACGGGCCTGATCGTCCCGCTGGGCCGCTGGGTCCTGGAGGAGTCCATCCGCCAGGCCCGCGCCTGGCGAGAACGGCACGGCGACGAGACGGCCGCCGGCCCGCTGCGCATCAACGTCAACCTGTCGCCCGTCCAGCTGAGCCACTCCGGTCTGGTGCAGGACACCGTCGACATCCTCGAACGCGCGGGCGTCGCGCCGGACGCGCTGTGCCTGGAGGTCACCGAGTCGGCGCTGATCGGCGCCGACGACGATCTGCTCAAGCCGCTGCGCCGGCTGGCGGAGATGGGTGTCGACATCGCCCTGGACGACTTCGGTACCGGGTACTCCAATCTGGCGAACCTGCGCCGCCTGCCGGTGAGCATCCTCAAGCTGGACCGCTCCTTCACCCAGGGCATGCAGCAGTTCCCCGCGGACCCGGTCGACCTCAAGATCGTCGAGGGCATCGTCTCCCTCGCCCACAGCCTCGACCTCGCGGTCACCGTCGAGGGCGTGGAGACCGGTGCCCAGGCCGAGCAGCTGCGCATCCTGGGCTGCGACACCGCCCAGGGCTGGTACTACGCCCGCCCGGGCCCACCGGAGCGGCTGCACGACCTGGCACTGGTGGACGCCACGGGCTGAGCAGGCGGGTGCGGGCAGGCGCAGTTCCCCAGGGGTGCGGGAAACTGCGCGGCACACCACGCCGCACCCGCGCCCCCGAACGCCGCTCGCCACACGGACGCGTCCGGGGCGGATCCGCCCTCACCGCTCGAGCAGCATCCGCTGCAACTCCCGAGCGGCCCGAGGCGGAGCCACATCACTGCGGTGGGCCAACGCGATCGTGCGGTGCAACCCCGGCCGGGCGAGCGGAGTGACCCGCAACCCCCGCCCGGCCCGGGTGGCCACCATCCGCGGCACCACGGCCAGCCCCAGCCCCGCCCGGACGAACCCCAGCACCGCGTCCATCTCGCCGCCCTCCACGGCGAAATCCGGCTCGAACCCGGCGGAGCGACACGCGGCCACCGTCAGCTCGCGCAGGTCGTAGCCGTGCCGGAACATCACCAGGCGCTCGCCCTCCAGGTCGCCGATGTCGACCACCCGGCCACCCCGCCCCGGGGCCGGCACCTCCGGCGAGGACACCACCACGAGGTCCTCCCGCAGCAATTCCACCGTGGTCAGTGCGGGGGCGGGCGTCGGCAGCGGCAGCACGACCAGGGCCAGGTCGAGCGCCCCGCGGGCCAGCTCCCGCACCAGATCGTGCGAGCCGCCCTCCTCGATCAGCAGCTGGATGCCGGGATAGCGGTCGTGGAAGGCGCGCAGCACGTCCGGCAGCAGCCCCGTGCACAGACTCGGCGTCGCCCCGAGCCGCACGCGTCCCCGGCGCAGCTGCACCAGCTCCTGCACCTCGTGCCGGGCCGTGTCCGCGTCCGCCAGGATGCGCCGGGCCAGCGGCAGCAGCGCCTCGCCCGCGTCGGTCAGCGTGATGTTGCCCCGGGCGCGCAGGAACAGATCCGCGCCCAGCTCCCGCTCCAGCGCCTTGATCTGCTGCGACAGCGACGGCTGGGCGACATGGACCAGCTCGGCGGCCCGGGTGAAGTGCCGGGTCTCGGCGACGGCGACGAAGTACTGGAGCTGCTGGAACTGCATCCTGCCAGGATAGCTGTCGCCTATGGAAACAAGCCGTACCATGTCTTGGACCGATCGGGCCCTTCGGCCCTAGCGTGCTGTTCCATGGCTCTGGCAACGCGGACGGACCGACGGCCGTCCATGGCGCGCACGATGTGGGACTCCTCCGTCGGCAAGAAGACGGTGATGGCCGTCAGCGGCGTGATCATGCTGCTGTACCTGGTCGCGCACGTCATCGGCAACCTGAAGATCTTCTTCGGCGCGGGGGAGTTCAACCACTACGCGCACTGGCTGCGCACGGTCGGCGAACCCTTCATGCACTACGAGTGGACGCTCTGGCTCATCCGGATCGTCCTCGTCGCCGCCGTGGTCGCCCACGCCACGTCCGCCTACCAGCTCAGCCGCCGCGACATCAAGGCACGGCCCAGCAAGTACGTGCACAAGAAGCCGAGGGCCAGCTACGCGACCCGCACCATGCGCTGGGGCGGGATCATCCTCGGCCTGTTCATCGTCTGGCACATCCTGGACCTGACCACCGGCACCGTGCACCCGGGCGGCTTCCAGGAGGGGCACCCGTACCAGAACGTCGTGGACACCTTCTCCACCTGGTACGGCAACGTCATCTACATCGTCGCGATGCTCGCGCTCGGACTGCACATCCGGCACGGCTTCTGGAGCGCCGCCCAGACCCTCGGCGTCGGCAGCCGCACCCGCGACCGCGCCCTGAAGACCATCGCCGACGTCCTCGCGCTGCTGCTCACGGCCGGCTTCATCGCCGTACCCGTGGGCGTCATGACCGGAGTGGTGAGCTGACATGACTACCTACGCGGACTACGCAACCGGAGAGCCGGTCGTCGACGGCAAGGCACCCTCCGGCCCCATCAACGAGCGCTGGGACAAGCGCCGCTTCGAGGCGAAGCTGGTCAACCCGGCCAACCGGCGCAAGCACACGATCATCGTCGTCGGCACCGGCCTCGCGGGCGGCTCCGCGGGCGCCACACTCGCCGAACAGGGCTACCACGTCGTCCAGTTCTGCTACCAGGACTCCCCGCGCCGGGCCCACTCCATCGCCGCGCAGGGCGGAATCAACGCGGCGAAGAACTACCGCAACGACGGCGACTCGGTCCACCGGCTGTTCTACGACACCGTCAAGGGCGGCGACTTCCGGGCGCGCGAGTCCAACGTGCACCGGCTGGCGCAGATCTCCGTGGAGATCATCGACCAGTGCGTGGCCCAGGGCGTGCCGTTCGCCCGGGAGTACGGCGGGCTGCTCGACACCCGTTCCTTCGGCGGCGTCCAGGTGTCCCGCACGTTCTACGCCCGTGGCCAGACGGGCCAGCAGCTGCTGCTGGGCGCCTACCAGGCGCTGTCCCGGCAGATCGCCGCCGGCAACGTGGAGATGCACCCGCGCACCGAGATGCTGGACCTGATCGTGGTGGACGGGCGGGCCCGCGGCATCGTGGCCCGTGACCTCGTCACCGGCAAGATCGACACCTACTTCGCGGACGCGGTCGTCCTCGCGAGCGGCGGCTACGGCAACGTCTTCTACCTGTCGACCAACGCCATGAACTCCAACGCGACCGCCGTCTGGCGGGCGCACCGGCGCGGCGCGTACTTCGCCAACCCGTGCTTCACCCAGATCCACCCGACCTGCATCCCGCGCACCGGCGACCACCAGTCCAAGCTGACGCTGATGAGCGAGTCGCTGCGCAACGACGGCAGGATCTGGGTGCCCAAGGCGAAGGGCGACAACCGGCCGCCGAACCAGATCCCCGAGGACGAGCGCGACTACTACCTGGAGCGCATCTACCCGTCCTTCGGCAACCTGGTCCCGCGTGACATCGCCTCCCGCGCCGCGAAGAACGTCTGCGACGAGGGCAGGGGAGTGGGCCCCGGCGGCCAGGGCGTCTACCTGGACTTCGCCGACGCCATCGAGCGCATGGGCCGCAAGGCCGTCGAGGCCAAGTACGGCAACCTCTTCGACATGTACCAGCGGATCACCGACGAGGATCCGTACGAGGTGCCGATGCGGATCTACCCGGCCGTGCACTACACGATGGGCGGCCTGTGGGTCGACTACGACCTCCAGACCACCGTCCCCGGCCTGTTCGCGATCGGCGAGGCCAACTTCTCCGACCACGGCGCCAACCGGCTCGGCGCCTCCGCGCTGATGCAGGGCCTGGCCGACGGCTACTTCGTCCTGCCGGCCACCATCAACGACTACCTGGCCCGCAACCCGCACCAGGACCCGGTGACCACCGGGCATCCGGTCGTCCAGGAGGTGCTGGCGGAGACCGAGGACCGGCTGAGCCTGCTGCTGGCGGTGGACGGCGACCGCACCCCGGACTCCTTCCACCGCGAACTCGGCGAACTGATGTGGGAGTTCTGCGGCATGGCCCGCACCGACTCCGGCCTGCGCAAGGCCCTGGAGCGGATCCCGCAGATCCGGGAGGAGTTCTGGCGGCGCATCAAGGTGCCCGGCACCGGCGAGGAGTTCAACCAGTCGCTGGAGAAGGCCAATCGGATCGTCGACTACCTGGAGCTGGCCGAGCTGATGTGCCTCGACGCGCTGCACCGCAGCGAGTCCTGCGGCGGCCACTTCCGCGAGGAGTCCCAGACCCCCGACGGCGAGGCCGCCCGCAAGGACGACGAGTTCTCCTACGCCGCCGCCTGGGAGTTCACCGGCACCGGCGAGGCGCCCGTCCTGCACAAGGAAGACCTGGTCTTCGAGTACGTCCACCCCACCCAGCGGAGCTACGCATGAAGCTCACCCTGCGCGTCTGGCGGCAGAAGAACGCCGGCGCCGAAGGAGCGATGTCCACCTACGAGGTGGACGACATCTCGCCCGACATGTCCTTCCTGGAGATGCTGGACGTCCTCAACGAACAGCTCATCCTCTCCGGGGAGGAGCCGGTCGCCTTCGACCACGACTGCCGCGAGGGCATCTGCGGCGCGTGCAGCCTGGTCATCAACGGCGACGCGCACGGACCGGAGCGGACCACCACCTGCCAGCTGCACATGCGGTCCTTCAAGGACGGCGACACGATCGACATCGAGCCGTGGCGGGCCGCCGCCTTCCCGGTGATCAAGGACCTGGTGGTCGACCGGTCGGCGTTCGACCGGATCATCCAGGCCGGCGGTTACATCACCGCCCCGACCGGATCCGCTCCGGAGGCACATGCCACGCCGGTGCCGAAGGCCGACGCCGACTTCGCGTTCGAGCACGCGGAGTGCATCGGGTGCGGGGCGTGTGTGGCCGCGTGCCCCAACGGCGCGGCGATGCTGTTCACCTCCGCGAAGGTCAACCACCTCAACGTCCTGCCACAGGGGGCGCCCGAGCGGGAGACGCGGGTGCTGGACATGGTGGCGCAGATGGACGAGGAGGGCTTCGGCGGATGCACGCTGACCGGTGAGTGTGCCACCGCCTGCCCGAAGGGCATTCCGCTGGTGTCCATCACGAGCATGAACAAGGAGTGGCTGCGGGCCACCCGGAAGGCGGGCAAGAGGTAGCGACCGCCCTGGTGGGGTCGCTCTCGGGCCGCGGGTGCGTGGGGGCCGGTCGCGCAGTTCCCCGCGCCCCGAGCGAGGACACCGAAACGTTCGCCGGGTGGCGAACGGGCGGGGCCGGGGCAGGTGCTCGCGCCGGCCCCGTCTGGTGTTCCACCGGGATGCCCGTCCACGCCGTTCAGCAACCCCACACCCCCTCTCCCGCCATCGGTCACGCGTACGCCAACCGGCGTCGGCAGAACAGGAGCGGCAGGCCGGAGCGCCGGTCTGCCGCTCCTCGCCGACCCCGGCCCGTGACCATGGAGAGAGCCATGACCGGCGTCACCACGCTTCCCCGACCTCCGCAGCCCGCGGCACCCACCCGCTACACCGTCACCCTCGCCCGCGACGAGGGCGACGTCCGTGCCGCACAGCGGCTGCGGCACGACGTCTTCGCCGGGGAGATGGGCGCCCTGCTCACCACCGCGGAGCCGGGTCACGACATCGACGCGTTCGACGCGTACTGCGACCACCTGCTGGTGCGCGACACCGTGACCGGGCAGGTCGTCGGCACCTACCGGCTGCTGCCGCCGGAGCGGGCGGCGGTCGCCGGGCGGCTGTACTCCGAGGGCGAGTTCGAACTGACCGCACTCGACGCGATCCGGCCCGGCCTGGTCGAGGTCGGCCGCTCCTGCGTGCACCCCGACCACCGTGACGGCGCCGTCATCGGCCTGATCTGGGCCGGCATCGCCCGCTACATGATCGACCGGGGTCACGAATGGCTGGCCGGCTGCTGCTCGGTGCCGCTCGCCGACGGCGGCGCCCTCGCCACCGCCACCTGGGAGCGGGCGCGCGCCAAGCACCTGGCACCCGAGGAGTTCCGGGTACGGCCGCTGCTGCCGTGGATCCCGAACACCGGGGCCCCGGCCGGACGCCCTGAGCTGCCCGCCCTGCTGCGCGGCTACCTCCGCCTCGGCGCCTGGGTGTGCGGCGAGCCCGCGCACGACCCGGACTTCGGGGTCGCCGACCTGTACGTGCTGCTGTCGATGCGCCGGGTCGACCCGCGCTACCTGCGGCACTTCCTCTCCCTCGTGCCGGCCTGATGAGCGCCTGGCTGCCCAGCGCGCCCTGCACCCCGGGCGCCTGCGTGGAGCCGGCCCGGACCGCCGCGGCCGTACCCCGTGCCGTACTGCGGCTGACCGCGGTCACCGCGCTGGTGCTGGCCGGGATCGTGCTGGCCCCGTTCGCCCGGCGGCGGGGGCGGATCCCCGCCGAGTGGGTCGGGCGGTGGTGCCGGATGATCGTGCGGGCCGTCGGGGTCCGGGTCGGCCTCACCGGCGCCGCGCCACCGGCCGGCGGGCTGCTGCTGGTCGCCAACCACGTCTCCTGGCTGGACATCCCGCTGCTGACCGCCGTACGCCCCGCCCGGATGCTCGCCAAGGCCGAGGTCGGAAAATGGCCGGTGGCGGGCGCGCTGGCCGCGCGTGGCGGGACCCTGTTCATCGAGCGGGACCGGCTGCGCGCCCTGCCGGGCACGGTCGCCCGGATCGCCGGCGCCCTGCGCGGGGGCGCGGCCGTGACCGCCTTCCCGGAGGGCAGCACCTGGTGCGGGCGGGCCCACGGGCCCTTCCGCCGGGCCGTCTTCCAGGCCGCGCTGGACGCGGGCGTGCCCGTGCAGCCGGTCAGCCTGCGCTACCGGCAGCACGGCGGCGGGCCCGGCACCGCGGCGGCGTTCGTCGGCGACGACACCCTGCTCGCCTCCCTGTGGCGGGTGGCCCGTACCCGGGGCCTGGTCGCCGAGGTGGAGATACGGCCGGTGATCCCGCCGGGCAGCCACCCCGACCGCCGCGCCCTCGCCCACGCGGCCCAGCCTCCCACCCCCGGGCCCGCCTGGACCCACACGGCCCTGCTCGCGGACCGACCGATGACGTCGCACACCGCGCCACCCACCGCTCAGGGCATGACCCGCGCCAGATAGGGCGCTGTCGCGCCGGCCGGCTCCCGGGCCACTCGCTCCGGGGGACCGGCCGCCACGATCCGGCCGCCTCGGTCGCCGCCGCCCGGTCCCAGGTCGATCACCCAGTCGGCGCCGGCGACCACCGTCATGTCGTGCTCGACCACCACGACCGTGTGCCCGGCGTCGACCAGCCCGTGCAGCCGGTCCATCAGCACCTCGACGTCGGCCGGGTGCAGTCCGGTCGTCGGCTCGTCCAGCAGGTAGAGGGTGTGGCCGCGGCGGCCGCGCTGCAACTCGCTCGCCAGCTTGATCCGCTGCGCCTCGCCGCCGGACAGCTCGGTCGCCGGCTGGCCGAGGCGCAGATAGCCGAGGCCCACGTCGAGCAGCGTGCCCAGGCTGCGGGCCGCGGCCGGGATGTCCGCGAAGAACTCCGCCGCGGTCTCCACCGTCAGGTCGAGCACCTCGGCGATGGTGCGTCCCCGGTACGTCACCCGCAGCGTCTCGGGCTGGTAGCGGGCGCCCCGGCAGTCGGGGCAGGGGGCGTAGGTGCTGGGCAGGAACAGCAGCTCCACGCTGACGAACCCCTCGCCCTGGCAGGTCTCGCAGCGCCCTCCGGCCACGTTGAAGGAGAAGCGTCCGGCGCCGTACCCGCGCGCCCGCGCCTCCTCGGTGGCGGCGAACACCTTGCGTACGACGTCGAACAGGCCCGTGTAGGTGGCCAGGTTGGAGCGCGGCGTGCGCCCGATCGGCCGCTGGTCCACCCGGACCAGGCGGTCCACCCCCGCCAGGTCCTCCGTCAACGCGCCGATGAGCGTGGACTTCCCGGAACCGGAGACGCCGGTGACGGCGGTGAACACGCCGAGCGGGAACTCGGCCGTCACCGCGCGCAGGTTGTGCCGGGTCACGGGGCCCACCGTCAACCAGCCGCGCGGCTCACGGACTTCCCGTCCCGGTCCCGGTGACTCGTCGAAGAGGAACGCGGCGGTCGCCGACTCCTCGACCGACGCCAGTTCCGCAGGCGGCCCGCTGTACAGCACGCGTCCGCCGTGCTCGCCCGCGCCGGGACCCACGTCCACCAGCCAGTCGGCGCCGCGCACCACCTCCAGGTGGTGCTCCACGACGAACACCGAGTTGCCCGCCGCCTTGAGCCGGTCCAGCACGGTCAGCAGCGCCTCGGTGTCCGCCGGGTGCAGTCCGGCGGACGGCTCGTCCAGCACGTACACCACGCCGAAGAGCCCGGAGCGCAACTGCGTGGCGAGCCGCAGCCGTTGCAGCTCGCCCGCCGAGAGCGTGGGCGTGGGCCGGTCCAGGCTCAGATAGCCGAGGCCCAGTTCGACCACCGGTGCGATCCGGGACGTGAGGTCCCGCATGAGGACCCTGGCGGTCTCGGAGGGGCCGGCCGGCAGCGCGGCGAGGTCGGTCAGCGGCAGCGCGGCCAGTTCGGCGATGGTCCGGCCGCCGAAGGTCACCGCCAGCGCCTCGGGCCGCAGCCGGCTGCCCCCGCAGACGGAGCAGGGCACGCTGGTCAGGAAGCGCTCGGCTTTCGCCCGCAGCGTCGGGGACTTGGTGTCCGAGAAGGTCTTCAGCACATACCGGCGGGCGCTCATGTACGTGCCCTGGTAGGGGCGCTGGATGCGGTCGGCGTCCCGGACCGGGTGCACGGTGACGACCGGCTGCTCGTCGGTGAACAGGATCCACTCGCGCTGTCCGGCGGGCAGCTCGCGCCAGGGCCGGTCCACGTCGTAGCCGAGCGCGTCGAGGATGTCCCGCAGGTTCTTGCCCTGCCAGGCACCCGGCCAGGCGGCGACGGCGCCCTCGCGGATCGACAGCGAAGGGTCCGGGACCAGCAACTCCTCGGCGGTCTGGTGCACCTGACCGAGACCGTGGCACGCGGGGCAGGCACCGGCCGCGGTGTTCGGCGAGAACGCGTCCGAGTCCAGCCGCTGGGCGCCCGGCGGGTACTCCCCGGCGCGCGAGAACAGCATGCGCAGGGAGTTGGAGACGTTGGTGACCGTGCCCACCGAGGAGCGCGCGGTGGGGGCCGAGCGCCGCTGCTGCAGCGAGACCGCGGGCGGCAGGCCGGTGATCTCACCGACCTTGGGCGCCCCGACCTGGTGGATCAGCCGGCGCGCATACGGCGCGACCGACTCGAAGTAGCGCCGCTGGGCCTCGGCGTAGATCGTGCCGAAGGCCAGGGACGACTTCCCCGAGCCGGACACGCCGGTGAAGACGGCCAGTACGTCCCGCGGGACGTCCACGTCGACGCCCTTGAGGTTGTGCTCGCGGGCGCCGCGGACGCGGACGTACGGGTCATGGGGGCTGTGCATCGGGGGGACGCTCCGTACGGGCCTGCCGGGACGGGGACAAACCCCGCGATCCTAGCCCGCCCCCCGCCTCGTCAGGACTGCGGGGGCCGGTCCTGCCGGGTGCCGAACTCGTCCCTCAGCTTGTCCTGCCCGGTGTCGACCTGCGACCGGTACTTGTCGCCGGTGCGCTGGTCGACGTAGTCGCCACCCTTGTCGACGCCCTTGTCGGCCATGCCCTCATGGCCCTTGAGCTTCGCCTTGATCTTGTCCATGAAGGACATGGCAGCCCTCCTCGTCGCTTGAGGCTTGCTCTCCCAGGGTCACCGGCGCACGCCGCATTCGCATCTCGGGGCGGCCGGGCCTCAGCCGCCCGGCGCGAACAGGACGGCGAGCCGCCGGTAGGAGTCCAGCAGCGCCGTACGGTCGTAGCTGCTGGTGGTGATCAGGACCTCCTCGGCGCCGGTCTCCTTCAGCACCGCCTCCAGTTCGTGCGCCACGTGCTCCGCGGTGCCGGCGAGATGACCCGCGAGAGCCTTTTCGTAGAGCTCCCGTTCCCTGGCGGTCATCGCGCGGGCCTCGATCTCCCCGGCGGGGGAGAGGGGAGGGAAGGTGCCGTGGGTGCGTGAGTACGCCATCGACCAGGCCTCCGGGACGAGCAGCCGCCGCGCCTCCTCCTCGGTGCCGGCGACCGCGATCGTGCCGGAGATCACCACGTACGGCTCGGCCGCCCAGGGGGAGGGGCGGAACAGCGAGCGGTACTCGTCGATGCCGCGCAGCATCTTCTCGCGGTTGCGCAGGTCGCCGATGACCATGGGCAGACCCGCCCGGGCCGCGATCCGCGCGCCCTCGCCCATCGCCAGCACGAACGGCGGCACCGCAAGGCCCTCCGAGGGGCGGGCGTGCACCCCCGTCGGTGAGGTGCCCGCGAACCAGTCCAGCAGCTCGCCGAGCTGGGCCGCGAAGTCCTCGGCGTCCCCCTTGTCCCTGCCGAGGGCCTTGCGCACCCCGTCCGTGAAGCCCACGGAACGGCCGAGCCCCATGTCGATCCGGCCGGGGAACAGCGACTCCAGCACCCCGAACTGCTCGGCGACGACCAGCGGTCGGTGGTTGGGCAGCATCACCCCGCCGGTGCCGACCCGGATCGTCCGGGTGGCTCCGGCGACCGCCGCGGCGAGCACGGTCGGCGCCGAACCGGCGACCCCGGGCACGCCGTGGTGCTCGGACACCCAGAAGCGGTGGTAGCCCAGCGCCTCCGCCTCCCGGGCCAGCGCGACGGTGTCCCGCAGCGCCTCGGCGGGCGGGTGGCCCTCGCGGGTGCGCGAGCGGTCGAGGACGGAGAACCGGGTCCGGGCGATCACTGTGCTGCTCACGCAGGGTTCAACGCCGTGACGGGCCGGGGATTCCCGCGGCCTCGCCGAGTCGGTGCGCGGACACCGCCGGCTCCGCCTCGCACGTGCCGTCGAGGCCGCGGAACGGCCCGTCCGGCACCACCGCTCAGCCCTTCGGGCGCCGCGGCCCGCGCCGGTACGCCCCGACCGGCCGCTGCGGCACGAGGTGCCGTTCGGGTACGGCCATACGGTTGCTCCTCGGTGCTGCGGCGGCAGGGCACCGGGAAGCTGTATGAAGATGGATCCCATGTCCAACAGGCGTGAGCCGCTGACGGCGTGGCGGACGCCGGACCTGGTTAGGGTGGCCGGGTGACCGACAGCAGCAAGCCCCCGCTCGCCGTGTTCGACCTGGACAACACCCTGGCCGACACGGCCCACCGGCAGCACTTCCTGGAAGGCCGGCCGCGGAACTGGGACGGGTTCTTCGCCGCCGCGGCCGCCGATCCGCCCCTCGCCGAGGGCGTGGCGCTGGCCGTGGAGAGCGCCCGTGAGTGCGAGGTCGTCTACCTCACGGGCCGCCCCGAGCGGTGCCGCCGGGACACGCTGGACTGGCTCGCGGCGCACGGGCTGCCCGAGGGCCGCGTGTACATGCGGAGCAATGCCGACCGCAGGCCGGCCCGGTTCACCAAGCTGGAGATCCTGCGCCGGCTCGCGCGGGACCGGGAGGTCCGGGTCCTCGTCGACGACGACGAACTCGTGTGTGACGACGCCGAGCGGGCCGGCTTCACCGTGGTGCGGGCCCGCTGGGCCGCCAAGTCCGCCGCGCTGGAGGAGGCGCAGGAACGCGAAGGGCGTACCTGACGGCCTAGGCGCCGTCCTCGATGCGGAAGCCCACCTTCAGGCCCACCTGGTAGTGCTCTATCCGCCCGTTCTCGATCTGGCCGCGGACCTGCGTCACCTCGAACCAGTCCAGGTTGCGCAGGGTCTGGTCGGCGCGGGCGATCCCGTTGCGGATGGCTTGGTCGACCCCCTCGTGCGAGGTGCCGACGATCTCGGTGACCCGGTAGGTGTGGTTCGACATGCGGGTGCTCCTCTCGTGTCACGACGTACTCCACCGTGCCGCATCCGCGTCCGGCCCGCACGGCGTCACGCGGGTACCGCGGGTAGCCCTTGACCCCTCGCATTGGTCCATACCAAAATCCAGCACACCCGTACGAGTGCATGCGCTCGTCCCCCACGATCGGGCCCCCACCCCTGTCCGCACCGCCCATGCCAGACAGAACAGGACCCCTCGTGAGACGTCGCCTGCTCGCCCTCATCTGTGTCACCGGCTCCCTGGTCAGCGCCTGCGGGCTGCTCCCCGGCGGCCACGAGCGCCAGACCGTCACCGTCTGGCTCATGAAGGACAGCGCCTCCAAGGAGTTCCTGCAGCGCTTCACCGAGGACTTCGAACACACCCACAGGGACCTCAGCCTCGACATCCGCATCCAGGAATGGACCGGCATCGTCGAGAAGGTCCGGGGGGCGATCGAGGACGACTCCGGGGACGGTCCCGACGTCATCGAGGTCGGCAACACCCAGGTGCCGCTGTACGCGGACGGCGGCCGGCTCGTCGACCTCACGCTGGAGTCCATGCGCGACTGGGACAAGGAGAAGTGGCTGCCCGGCCTCGCCCAGCCCGGCAAGGACGGCAACAAGCAGTACGGCATCCCCTGGTACGCGGCCAACCGCGTCGTCATCTACCGCAAGGACCTCTTCGAGCAGGCCGGGATCACCAGCCCGCCGAAGACCCGCGACGCCTGGCTCGCCGACACCGAGAAACTCGACTCCGGCGGCAACCAGGGCATCTACCTGGCCGGGCAGGACTGGTACACGCTCTCGGGCTTCATCTGGGACGAGGGCGGCGACCTCGCCCGGGAGAAGGACCACGAGTGGCAGGGCACCCTCGACGCGCCGGCCGCGCTGCGCGGCATGGAGTTCTACCGGCGGCTCCAGGCGCTGGGCGGGGGTCCCGTGGACGCCGACGAGGAACATCCGCCCCAGGCCGGGGTGTTCGCCGGCGGCAAGGTCGCGCAGATCATCGCCGTACCGGGGCTCGCCCAGTCGATCGTGCGGCAGAACCCGGGCCTGAAGGACAAGCTCGGCTTCTTCCCGGTGCCCGGCAGGACCGCCGGCCGGCCCGGCACCGTGTTCACCGGCGGCTCCGACCTCGTCGTCCCGGAGAACACCGAGGACCAGTTCGCCGCGACCGCCGTCGTGGGCGCGCTCACCGGCGCCAAGTGGGACACCGAACTCGCCCGCACCATGAACTACGTGCCCAACAAGACCACCCTGGCCGGCGCGGTCGCCGGTGAGGAAGGGGTCGCCGCCATGGCCGCGGGTGCGGCACACGGCCGGGCGACCCCCAACACCCCTCAGTGGGCCGACGTCGAGGCCGACAACCCGATCAAGGAGTACATGACCCGGGTGCTCAAGGGGGCGGACCCGGCGACCGAGGCGCGCCGGGCCTCCCGGAAGATCACCGAGGCGCTCGCCCCGGACGTGGGCTGACTCACCGCACCACGCTCAGCGACAGCGCGAACCGGCCCTGCGCGTCCGTCCACCAGTGCGTCAGATCGAGTCCCGCAGCGGCCAGTTCGGCGGTCACTCCCTCCTTGCGGAACTTCGCCGACACCTCGGTGCGCAACTCCTCGCCCGCCGCGAAGTCCACGGCGAGGTCCAGTGCGGGCACCTTCACGGTCTGCGCGGTACGGGAGCGCAGCCGCATCTCGATCCACTCCCGCTCGGCGTCCCACAGGGCCACATGGTCGAAGGCGTCCGGATCGAAGTCGGCGCCCAGCTCCCGGTCCACGACGGCCAGCACGTTCTTGTTGAACGCGGCCGTCACCCCGGCCGCGTCGTCGTACGCCCGGACCAGCACCTGCTCGTCCTTGACCAGGTCCGTGCCGAGCAGCAGCCCGTCGCCCGGGGCGAGCAGGGCCCGTACGGAGGCCAGGAAGCCGGCGCGTTCGGCGGGCAGCAGGTTGCCGATCGTGCCGCCGAGGAAGGCCACCAGCCGGGGGCCGGGCGTGGCCGGCAGGGCCAGCGGGGCGGTGAAGTCGGCGATCAGCGCGTGGACCTCGAGGTCCGGGCGCTCGGCGATGAGCGCCTGACCGGCCTGGGTGAGGGCGCTCTCGCTGACGTCCACCGGGACGTAGGCCTCGAGTGGCAGCGCGTCGATCAGATAGCGGGTCTTCTCCGAGGAGCCCGAGCCCAGCTCGACCAGCGTACGGGCACCGCTCGCGGCGGCGATCTCCCCGGACCGGGCGGCGAGGATCTCCCGCTCGGCGCGCGTGGGGTAGTACTCGGGCAATTCGGTGATCCGCTCGAACAACTCGCTGCCGCGGGCGTCGTAGAACCACTTCGGCGGCAGCCACTTGGGGGTGACGGTGAGGCCGTTGCGGACGTCGGCGCGCAGCGCGGCGTCCGTCGCGTCCTCGGGGAGGGTGCGGGTGACGTGCAGGGGACTCACGTACAGGGCTCCTTCGGTGATGGGGGCGCCCCCGCTCGAGCGGAGCCGGGAGTGGGGGAGGCGGCCGGCTCCTCCAGCGGGGTGAGCAGCGCCCCGGCGCGGCTCGCGGTGAGCACGGTGCGGTCGGGGACCTCCTGCCAGAGGGGGTCGTCGTCGTACGGCTCGGAGGCGACGACCGTGCCGCGGCCGGGCTCCGTGCGGTACCAGAGGGTGTCGCCCCAGGCGGTGGCGGTGATCGTTTCACCGTCGGTGAGCAGCAGGTTGAGGCGGGAGGCGGGGGCCGCCTCGGCCAGTCGGCGAACCGTCCCACCGAGGGCTCGGGCAGGCTCTTCGCCGGTGCGCAGCCGGTGCAGGACCAGTGCCCAGACGAACGCCGAGTCGGTACGGGCCTGCAACGACAGCAGGTCGACCGGGGGCAGCGCGGACACCAGGGGTGCCGCCGCGTCGGGCCAGCCCGCGATCGCGCCGTTGTGGCTGAACAGCCACCGCCCGGCCGCGAACGGCGCCGCCGCCGCCTCGGCGTCCGCGCCCGCGAGCGTCGCGTCCCGTACCGCCGCGAGAACGGCACCGGAGCGCACCACCCGCGCCAGGTCGGCGAAGGACAGGTCCGCCCAGATCGGCCCGGCCCGCCGGTAGCGGGCCGGGACGGGATCTTGGGACGCGTACCAACCCACGCCGAACCCGTCGGCGTTGACCGTCCCGTAGCGCTGCCGCCGCGGCGCCCACGACTGGCGGAACAGGCTGTGCGGGGGCTCCACGAGGAGCCGGCCGAGCGGCTGCTCGGGCCCCACGTAGGCCAGGTGCCGGCACATCAGACCGCCTCCGAGCGGGCCGTGCGGAACCCGGAGAAGATCTGCCGGCGGATCGGGTAGTCCCAGTTGCGGAACGTGCCCCGGCACGCCACCGGGTCCACGGCGAACGAACCACCGCGCAGCACCTTGTGGTCGGAGCCGAAGAACACCTCCGAGTACTCCTTGTACGGAAACGCCTGGAACCCCGGGTAGGGCAGGAAGTCGCTCGCCGTCCACTCCCACACGTCACCGATCAACTGCCGTACACCGAGCGGCGATTCACCGGCCGGGTAGCTGCCGGCGGGCGCGGGCCGCAGATGCCGCTGGCCCAGGTTGGCGTGCTCGGGCGCCGGGTCGGCGTCACCCCACGGGTAGCGCCGCGAGCGGCCGGTGGCCGGGTCGAAGCGGGCCGCCTTCTCCCACTCCGCCTCGGTGGGCAGCCGGCGCCCGGCCCAGCGGGCATAGGCATCGGCCTCGTACCAGCACACGTGCAGCACCGGCTCGTCCGGCGGCACGGCCTCGGTGACCCCGAACCGGCGCCTGAGCCACTGGCCGCCGTCCCGGCGCCAGTACAGCGGGGCCGTCAGGGAGTGCTTCCTGATGTGCGCCCAGCCCTCCGGGCTCCACCAGCGCGCGGTGTCGTAGCCGCCGTCCTCGATGAACGCCTGGTAGGCCCCGTTCGTCACCGGGGTCGTGTCGATCCAGAACGGCGCCACCTCCCGCGGGTGCGCCGGACGTTCGTTGTCCAGCGCCCACGGCTCGGCTGAGGTGCCCATCGTGAACGGGCCGCCGGGCACGAGGACCTCGGCCGGACCGGTGAACAGCGGGGCCGGATCCGGGTCCGGCGCGGTCAGCGCCTGAGGGCCCTTCCGGAGCTGATGGGTGATCAGCATCGTCTCGTCGTGCTGCTGTTCGTGCTGGGCGATCATCCCGAAGGCGAAACCGGCCTCGGTCAGCCGGGTGCCGTGGAAGTCCGCGCCCTCCAGCAGGTCCGTGACCCGGCCACGCACCTCGGCGGCGTACCGCCGGGCTTCGGCGGGCGGCAGCAGCGGCAGCGAGGGCCGCTCGGCACGAGGGTGCTCGAAGGCGTCGTACAGGGTGTCGATCTCGGGTCGCATCGCCTCCCGGCCGCCGACCGTCCGCAGCAGCCACAGCTCCTCCTGGTTGCCGATGTGCGCGAGGTCCCACACCAGCGGGGACATCAGCGGGGAGTGCTGGGCGGTGAGGTCCGGTTCCTCGACGCAGGTGGTCAGCAGCGTGGTGCGGTCACGGGCGGTGGTGAGCGAGGCCAGCGCGCGCTCGCGCAGGGCCTCGGCGTCCGGCTCGCCGGTCGTGCTGTCGGTCTCGCCGGTCGGGGTGCGGGTCTCGGGGGCGGTCATGTGCGGATGTCCTTCCTCCCATGGGCGGTGGGCGTGCCCCCGACGGGGCCGGGCCGGAACCGGGGCGGCTCCGGGTCACGCACCCGGTCCAGCAGGTCGTCGGCCGGGCAGCGGCCCCGGGCGACGTAACGGTCCAGGTAGGCCGCCACGGCATCCGTGACCCTGGTGGTCGCGCCGAGCCGGGGCAGCGCCTCGAGGGCCGCCGTGAAACAGGCGGTCGCCGCTTCGCGCAGCTCCGGGTCGGCGAGCCCCCACCGGGCCGCGTCGGTCCACAGCGGATTGTGCGGCGCGGGCAGGTTGAGGCCTCGCTCGGCCAGCGGTTTCACGATCCGGTACGCGGTCTCCGCCGCCTCCGGATCCTCGAAAAGCGCCGCCGTCACCGCGAGCGGCACGATCCAACCGTCCTCACCGGGCTGCGCGTCGATCATCCGCAGCTCCAGGTGGCCGCGCGGCCGGACCGGCGGGAACAGGGTGGTCAGGTGATAGTCGAGGTCCGCACGGGTGGGCGGCCGGGGCGACCGGGAGCGGGTCCACTGCCGGAAGGACAGCCCGTCGGGCACGTCCCACGGCCCGCTCTCCCGGCGGACGCACATCACCGGCGCGTCCAGTACGTGCCGCGCCCACACGGACCGCGGATCGCCGTCCAGCGGGGGGCCGCCCGCCCGGCCCGCCCCGATCTCCATCCACATCAGCTGGCGGGTGGACATCCAGCCCGTGGGCCGGTGCCCGATCAGCGGGGAGTTGGCGAAGGCGGCCACCAGGACCGCGCCCAGCTGGTGGGCCAGCCACCAGCGCCGCTCGTGCCCCAGCGGGCCGGGCTCCTCGTGGCCGGCGTCCAGGCAGACCTGGACCGAGGCCGAGGCGCACATCATGTGCCGGCCGGCCGGACCGTTGCGGTCCAGGCAGGTCTCCATGGCGTCGTAGCGCGGCTCACGCAGGAACCTGCGCGGTGCGTGCCAGGGATCGTGGCCGATGCCGACGAGAGCCAGACCGTCCTCCGCGAGGACGGCACGGACGGTGTCCAGGTCGGCGGAGACGGTGCCGATGCACTCCATCAGGGAGGCGGCGGGCGGCGAACTCAGCTCCAGCTGGCCGCCGGGTTCCACGGTGAGCGCCGACCCCAGGGACACGGCCCGCAACGCGGCGTAGGCCGCTTCGAGTCGTTCGGGTGTCACGGTGAGCTGCGGCTGCCGCAGCTCGTGGACGAGCCATTCCAGCTCCACGCCGACGGTGCGGGGCGGCCCGGTCTTGAAGCAGATGCCCCTGACCAGGGCCTCCACCTCCGGCTCGGAGACGGCGACGCGGTGCTCGGGACAGTCACCACCATCGCTGTGTGAATCAGACATGTCGGGATCCTCCTGAGATTCCACCATGCCACCGGCCCCTTCCGCAGGGGCCGGGCGGGCACTCGTTCCACCCAAAACCCTCGAGCCGATTCGCACAAGGGCGCCCTGTGGGACGTTCCGGATCGGTCATCTCCGTTTCCGTGCGTGTTCTCCGGACCGTTCCGCGGGTGGGAAAACTCCGTTGCACCGCATCACCAGGATCACCCAGGATGCCTGCATGAGCACGACGGGGGAGTTCGCGCAGGCCGCGGTCGTGGCGCCCACGGGGGTGGCGCCATGAGCGCGCGCCTGCGCGGGATCGCCGCGGAGACCGAGGACATCGTGGCGACGGGGCGGTACCGCGCGGCAAACGGCCGTGAGGTGTCCGTCGCGGCGGCCGTCGCGGCGGCGCGGGCGGGCACGCGCATGTTCGGGCCCGGGCCGGTGCCGGCCTCGCCGGTGACCGGGACCGCCGTGCTGACGGGGACCGCCGTGCTGACCGGGACCGAGGCGCCGATCGGGGCGGACGTGGTCCACAGAGTCGATCCCGTCTTCGAGGTGACCGGCGAGAGCAGTCTGGAGGCGGCCCGCCGGCTGGCCGGCGCACCGGTCGCGGTGCTGAACTTCGCCTCGGCCCGGAACCCGGGCGGTGGCTACCTCAACGGCGCGCAGGCCCAGGAGGAGGCCCTGTGCCGCGCCTCCGCCCTGTACACCTGCCTGCTGACGGTCCGCGGCTTCTACGACCACCACCGCGCCGACCGCGATCCCTTCTACACCGATCGGGTGATCCACTCACCGGCCGTCCCCGTCTTCCGTGACGACCGGGGCCGGCTGCTCGCCGAGCCGTACCTCGCCGGCTTCCTGACGGCCGCCGCGCCCAACGCGGGCGTCGTCCGGCGTACGGCCCCGGAACGCGCCGCCGACCTGCCGGGCGCGCTGGCGCGGCGGGCCGAGCGGGTCCTGGAGACGGCCGTGGCGCACGGCTACCGGCGACTGGTGCTCGGCGCCTGGGGCTGCGGGGTCTTCCAGAACGACCCGGCGCAGGTCGCGGGCGCCTTCCGGGCGCTGCTGGGGCCCGACGGCCGGTTCGCCCGGGCCTTCGAGCACGTGGTCTTCGGGGTACTGGACCGGACGCCGGGAACCGTGGTGCGAGCCGCTTTCGTACGGGCGTTCGCATAACGTCCCGCCGAGCGCCCGAGCAGCCGTGGCGCGCCCGTCAGGTCCAGCCGTAGCGCTCGTGAAGCCGCCGGCGGACCAGGTCGAAGCGCATCCGGCCCAGCGCGCACGCCTCACGGCGCATGCCCTCCTCGTGCAGCCGCAGCACGCGGTCCACGTCCACCCACGAGTCGCGCCCCGACCGGTCCCACGGCCCGCTGCCGATCGCCACCCACTCCCGGTCGCCGTCGTGCCGCTTGCTGGAGAGCTGCACGGCGAGGAACGTACCGGCCGCCTCCCGGGCCACGACCAGGACCGGGCGGTCCTTGCCCCGGCCGTCGTTCTCCTCGAACGGCACCCAGGTCCACACGATCTCCCCGGGGTCCGGGTCGCCGTCGTGGGCCGGGGAGTACTCGGTCCGCACCCGGCCGACCTCGCGCGGATCGGCCTCGGTGGTGGCGTGGGGGCCGTAGCGGCCGGGGACGTTCTCATCGGTGTACGTGCTCACGCAGGCACCCTAGTGGTCCGCTCACCGGGCGCAACGGGCGCCCGCCGTCGCCGGGTCATGCCGGTGGGTTCGGGTCTGTGGGACGGCGGAGGTGACGGTGGGCGGAGCGGGGGTCAGGCTGGGCGCGAGCCGATCCGCATGCCGGGGCGGCGGCGGTGGACGGTCAGATACGTCAGGCCGGTCTCCCCGGCGGTGATGGCGCGTGAGGCACCGTGCGGCAGCCAGACCAGGGCGCCCTCGGTGAGCGGCTGCGGCTCGGCCGAGGGGTCCCCGCCGAGCACTCCGGTCCCGGCGACGACGACGAGCATGACGTCCAGCTGCGTCTCGGTGTGGGCCGTGATCCGTCCGCCCGGGCCGAGCCGGACCACATTGGCGTCCAGTTGGCGTCCGCTCTCGGCCAGCTTCCACAGCACACCGGCCGGAACGGGTGGCGCCTCCGCCAGGGCCCGGGTGTCGCACAGCACGCGCGGACTCGCCGGCGTGCTCTCGGCCGGTCCGCTGTCGATCGGCGACGGCGACGTCATCTGGTGTTCCCCTCGACCTCGTTGGGTGCCTGTCCCCAGGTGCCCCCCGCTCACACTACAATTAATACATGTAGGATCCGTAAAAAATAGGCGCAGGTGGAGAGGGGGTTCCGAAGGTGACGACGCGGGAGAGTCCCCGCCGCCGAGCGGTGCTGGACGTGCTGCGCGCCGCGGGATCGCCGCTCGGCGTCGTGGAGGCCGCCGAGCGGATGGGCGTCCATCCCAACACCGTGCGGTTCCACCTGGACGCCCTGGTGTCCGAGGGCCTGGCCGAGCGCCGGGCCGAGGCGTCCGCGGGACCGGGTCGGCCCCGGACCGTCTACACGGCACGCCCCGGCATGAACCGCGGCGGCGTGCGCCACTACCGGTTCCTCGCTCGCGTCCTGCTCGGCCGGTGGGCCGCCGCCGACCCGGCCGAGGCGCGCGAAGAGGCGAGGGAGACGGGACGCGCATGGGGCCGTTCCCTGGTGGACCCGCTGCCTGCGTCCGAGCGGCCGACGGCCGGGCGCTCGATGTCCGGACTCGTCGCCCTGCTGGACGACCTGGGCTTCGCGCCACAGCCGGAGGGCGGGGACGAGGAGGCCGGCCGGTCGGCTGAGCGGATCCGGCTGCGACACTGCCCGTTCCTCGAACTCGCCGAGGAACACGGACGGTTGGTGTGCACGCTCCATCTCGGCCTGATGCAGGGCGCGTTGGAGCGGATGGGTGCACCGCTGACGGCCACCGCCCTGGAGCCGTTCGCCGAACCCGACTCCTGCGTGGCGCACTTGGCCGGGACGGCCGCGCCCTGAAGGAACCCGGCAAGCCGGCCGCCGCCACGCCGACGCGACGCACCCGACCCGCCGACCACCGGCGGAGAAAGGCCCCACACCGATGAACGCCACGTCCGCCGCCACCGCGAGCGCGGTCACCTTCGTCTGGCTCGGAATGGTGCTGGCGATCTCCTTCCTGGAGGCCCCGCTCAAGTTCCGCGCCCCGGGCGTGACGATCCCCATCGGCCTGGGCATCGGCCGCCTGGTGTTCCGCGCGCTGAACGCCGTCGAGTCGGCCCTCGCGCTCGTCGTGATCGCGGCGGTCGCCCTGGGCGGCGCCACCGCGGGCGTCACCGCACTGACCGCGACCGTGGCCGTACTCCTCCTCGCCCAGCTGGCCGTCGTCCGCCCCCGCCTCAACCGCCGGTCCGACCGGGTCCTCGCCGGTGAGGAACTGCCCCGCTCCCGCAGCCATCTGTGGTACGTGGCGCTCGAGATCGTCAAGGCCGCCGCCCTGATCGCCCTGGGAGTCGGCCTGCTCACGGTGTGACCGGCCCCCGGGACCAGCGCCCTGCGCCCAGCCGGCCCTCACACGTGGCGTCGTCAGCCGGGAGATGTGCCGCCGACGCGGGCACGGCGACGCTCGCACGGCCGGGGCCCCTGCTGAGGCACCCCGGCCGTCGGGAACACCGCTTTGTCAGCCCTCCTGGTCCACGGGCACCTTCTGCGGCGGAGGTGCCGCCACTCCATTGAGCGAGGGCGAAGTCCCGTTCACCGCCTGTGCGTCGCCGCCCGTCGTGGCGAGCAGCCTGCGGGCGAGACCCAGGCCCGTGCCGCCCATGGTGAGCGCCTTGGCGAACAACTCGCCCATGCCGTCGGCACCGTTGAGCAGCACCATGTTGTCCACGTTGCCGAACGCGGACGCGCCCGCCTGGACGATCTCCGGCCACTTCTCGGCGAGTTGCTGGGCGACGACCGCCTCCTGGTTCTCGGCGAGCGCGGCGGCGCGGGCCTTGATGGCCGCCGCCTCGGCCAGACCCTGGGCCTTGGTCGCCTCGGCCTCCGCCAGACCCTTCGCCTGCGCGGCGGCGGCCTCCGCCTCACCGGTGGCCCGGGTGGCGTCGGCGGTCGCCGCACCGCGGGTCTTGGTCGCCTCCGCCTCGGCGGCCGCGGCGGCCTTCACCCGGGTCGCCTCGGCGGCCGCCGCCAGCTCCGTCTCCTTGGCCTTCGCCTCGGCCGCGGAGATCCGCGCGTCACGCTCGGCCTCGGCCAGCGTCCGCTTCTCGTAGGCCGTCGCGTCCGCCGGCTTGCGGACGTCCGCCTGGAGCTGCTGTTCACGCCGGTGCGCCTCCAGCTCGGCCACCCGCGTCTCCTGTACGACGACCTCCTGCCGGGCCGCGGCGGCGGCGAGCGGTCCGGCCTGCTGGGCCTTCGCCGCCGCCTTGTCCCGCTCCGCCTGGTAGCCGGCCTGCAGGATCTCGCTGTCCCGGGTGGCCTCCGCCATCCGCGCGAACGACTGCTGCTCGGCCTCGGTGGCGAGACGGTTCGCCTCCGCCTGCGCGATGCGCGCGTCCCGCTGCACCGCCGCCGCGTGCGGCATCGCCAGGTTCTGGATGTAACCGGTCGGGTCCTCGATCTCGTGGATCTGCAGCGAGTCCACGATCAGGCCCAGCTTCTCCATCTCCGTACCGCACGCCGCCCGGGTCTGCCCGGTCAGCTTCTCCCGGTCGCGGATCATGTCCTCCACCGTCAACCCGCCCACGATCGAGCGGAGATGGCCGGCGAAGACGTTGTGCACCCGCTCCGACATCAGCTTCTGCTGGTCCAGGAAACGGCGGGCCGCGTTCGCGATCGACACGAAGTCGTCGCCCACCTTGAAGATGACCACGCCCCGCACCTTCAGCGGGATCCCCTGGTGCGTGACGCAGTCCACGTGCAGCTCGGTCTCGTTCAGGTCGAGGGAGAGCTTGCGCACCGCCTGCACACCGGGCAGCACGAGCGTGCCGCGCCCTGTGACGATGCGGAATCCCATGCCCTCCTCGAGGCCCTCGGTGCGGTGCTTGGACCCGGAGATGATGAGTGCCTCGTTCGGCTCGGCTACCCGCCACATCATCTTGAACAGACCGATCAGCACGAGGACGGCAACGACGACCGCCCCCGCAACGACGCCGACAACCATCGGCATTCGCCCCCTTTGCATGGTGCCCTTTCGGCACCGAACGAAGGGAGTGTGCTCCCGTGCGGACCCGCCGAGAAGACACCGGCGGATCCTTGTTGCAATCTTGACGCGTACCGCCCTCACCGGGGGCGCGGCACGCTCAACTGTCGTACGCGGCGGTGACGTACACCGTTCTCGGCGGCAGGTGCTCCACCACCATCACCACCGTGCCCGGCTGGATCCGGGCCGTGCCGTCGGCCGGGTAGGCGAGGAAGTGCTCCGCGCCACCGCGCACCCGCACGATCACCTCGCCGACCAGCCCGGGCCCGACCGTCCCCGTCACCCGCCCCATCAGCCCGACCATCGACGCGTCGCCCATGGCCCCAGGGTACGGGCGCAACGCGGTCACGTGGCCGGTGTGCCGGCTTCCGTCCGCTGCGGCGGCCACCTCTCGTGCCAGCGCAGCTCCGCCTCCAACTGGGCGGCGACGGACACCAGCAGGGGCTCGCTGCCGGCGGGACCGAGCAGCTGGGCACCGACCGGGAGGCCGCCGTCCACGAACCCGGCGGGCACGTTCACGCCCGGCCAGCCCAGCACGTTCCAGGGCCAGGCGTAGGGGCACGCGGCGATCATCGCGCGGTCCGTGGCGAACCCGCCCAGCCGGTACAGGGCACCGATCCGCGGCGGGGGAGCGGCCGTGGTCGGCGCGAGAATCACGTCGTACGACCGGAAGAACGCGCCGATCCGCCGGTGCAGCACCGCCTCCGCGCGCCGGGCCACCCTGAGCGGAGCCCCACCGAGCAACCGGCCCAGCCGGGCCGCGTCCCGGGTACGCCGATCGAGCAGCGCGGGGTCGGGGGCCTCCCGGACCCGCTCGGCGATCCCGGCGGTGGCGCGCGGCACGAAGGTCAGCCCGATCTGGCCGTAGGGCGGATCGGCCTCCTCGACCTCGTGGCCCAACGCGCCCAGCTTCTCGGCGAGTTCGACGACCCGGGCCCGGACCGCCGGATCCAGGCGGGCGGGTACGGCGGTGAACGGCGGCTTCAGGGACAGGGCGATGCGCAGCCGCCCCGGGTCGCGGCCGACGGCGTCCGCCACGGTCAGCGCGGGCGGCCGGTGCGGGTCCCGGTCGTGGTTGCCGCTCGCCGCGTCCAGCAGCAGGGCCGCGTCGGCGACCGTGCGGGCGAGGGTGCCGTTGACCGTGATGCCGTGGAAGGACTCGCCGCGGGGCCAGGTCGAGATGCGGCCGCGCTGCGGCTTGATGCCGATCAGGTGGGTCCAGGAGGCCGGGATGCGCACCGAGCCCGCGCCGTCGGAGCCGAGCGCGGCCGGGACGAGCCCGGCGGCGACGGCGGCGGCCGAACCGCCCGAGGAGCCGCCCGGTGTGTGCCCGGTGTGCCACGGGTTGCGGGTCTCGCCGAACGCCGGACCCTCGGTGAACGGCCACTGCCCCAGCTCACAGGTGTTCGTCTTGCCGACGATCACGGCACCGGCCGCGCGCAGCCGCCGTACCGCCTCTCCGTCCGCTGCCGCCGGCGGGAAGTCGCCCCGGCAGCCGAACGCGGTCGGCTCGCCCGCCACGTCCATGTCGTCCTTGACCGCCACCGGCACCCCGAGCAGCGGGCGGCGCACTCCCGCGGCCAACTCCCGGTCGGCGGCGTCGGCTTCGGCGAGCGCGGCCTCGGCGCGCACGATGCGGAAGGCGTTCAGCGTCGGCTGCGTGGCCTCGATCCGGGCCAGGGCCTGCTCCACCAGCGTGCGGGAGGTCACCTCCCCGTCGGCGAGGGCGCGTCGGCTCTCCGTGAGGCCTGCGGCACGGTCGGCTGTCATGGGGGGAGCACCTCCGGGAGGCTCCGGGCACGATGTCTACTGAACGGTAACGTCATGTCGGGTGCGCGCCTACGGTTTCCGCGCGGGTGTCTTCGGGAGCGGGTGCCGGTCGGCGAGCTCGGCCGGGGCTGACCGGGGCCGGCCGGCGGAACGCCGACCCGACGGGCCGGAGACCCCGGTGGTCCCGCGCGGTGACGCCCTCGGGGCTCTTCCCCCGGAACCGGGCGCAAGATCGGCCGCCCGCTGGACCTCGCTGTGCGAGGAGGCGCTGTGAAGAGGAAAGGCCGTGAAAGCGCTGAACGCCCCGACGGCCCCCGTGAGCGCCTGGGGAAACCGAGGCCGCGCGTTCCGGGTCCCATGTCAGCGGGTGAGCAGCCGCCGCAGCCACGTCACGCGTGCCGCCCGGGCCGACCGGGACAGGGCCGCCTCGGGGGCCAGGGCGTCGAAGCCGTGGAAGCCGCCCGGCCAGACGTGGAGTTCGGCCGCGCCGCCGGCCTGCCAGATGCGGGAGGCGTAGCCGACCACCTCGTCCCGGAAGGTCTCCGCGGAGCCGACGTCCAGGAAGGCCGGGGGCAGGCCGGACAGGTCGGTGGCGCGGGCGGGGGCGGCGTACGGGGGGACGTCGGGGCCGCCGCGGCGGTCGCCGAGCAGCGCCGTCCAGGCGGTCTCATTGGCGGTGCGGTCCCAGGCGCCGAGGCCCACCATCTGATGGCCGGAGACGGTGTCGTTGCGGTCGTCCAGCATCGGGTACATCAACAGCTGGCCGAGCGGCCGCGGGCCCTGCCGGTCCCGGGTGAGCAGGGCCAGGGCCGCGGTGAGGCCGCCTCCGGAGCTGGCGCCCGCGACGACGATCCGGTCCGGGTCGCCACCGATCTCCTCGACGTGCCCGGCGGTCCACAGCAGACCCGCGTACACGTCCTCGACGGGCGCGGGGTACGGGTGTTCGGGGGCGAGCCGGTACTCCACCGACACCACGACCGCGCCCAGGTCGCGCGCCCAGGCCAGGGCTTCGGTCACGCCGGTCCGGTTGGTCCCGGTCATCATGCCGCCGCCGTGCACGTGGTAGATCACCGGCATCGGGGCCGTGAGCCGCGTGGACGCGGGGCGGCAGAGGAGCAGGGAGATGTCGGGGGCGCCCTCGGGACCGGGTACCGCCCGGTCCTCCGCCTCGAAGGCGCCGTCCAGGGTGACGTCCAGCAACCGGTGCAGTTCGGGACCTGCGGCCCGCCGGGCGGCGTCCAGGTCGTCCAGGGTGAAGCCGGGCGTGGTCCCGTCCTTGATCAGCTCCAGCGCGGCGGCGAGTTCCGGATCGAACGGCGGCGGGACCAGGGGCATGGCGTCTCCTCAGGTGCTCGGAGTCCGCTCCGGCGAGGTGGCGGAGCGGAAGTGTGCGGCCAGCAGTCGCCTACCCCGTGGCACACGGTCGGCCGCGGCGACACGCGCAACGAGCGGATGCGGCGGCTGCGCACCTGCGGGCCGAGGGCGTAGATCCGCACCTGGTCGGCGACCGTGCCGGACTGCATGCCGACGTCCGGCAGCAGCGTGCCGGCCACTAGGGACAGCAGGCCGGCGGTGCCGCCGAGGCCGCCGAGGGCGAGGACCGCGGTTTGAGGCGGTTCACCGCGTCGGCGCCCCGCCGGTCCACGAGCCGGCCCGCGAACGGCGTGACGAACATGGTGACCGCGTTGACCAGCGCCAGCAGCCCGACCGCGGCCGAGCCCAGCCCGTACACCGGACCGGTCAGCAGCAGCGCCACCCGGTCCCCGCCGCGGAGAAACCGGCGAACACCGTCGCCTGGAAGAAGGCGGAGCGGCGCAGGGCCGGTTCCGTGCGCGGCAGGCGGAAGGGCTCGGCCGGCAGGTGCGGACAGCGCTGCCGGGACGCCGGGACCACGTCCGGAGGACGGCTCGGGCGAGCAGCGGCACGACCGCCAGGGGTCGGGCGGGGGTTGCGGCTGGTCCCGTCGGTGTTCGCGCACAAGCCGGCGCCCCCGATCAGCGCGCAGGCACCGCCGGTGCTCGCCTGGCCCGGCCGGGGCACCGCGACCCTGTGGGAACCGGGACTCCCGCCCGACGCCTCCGCGCTCACCGCGCTGCTGGGCGCGCCCCGGACCACCCTGCCGCGCCTGCTCGCCGAACCCCGGCCCACCGTGGAACTCGCCCGCCGACTGGGCGTGACACCGAGCGCCGTCTCCCAGCACCTGCGCTGCTGGACGCCACCGGCGCCGGACGGCGGGTGCTGCACCGGCGCGGCCCGCCGGCCGACCGGCTGGTGTCGGGCTGAACGGGCCGGCGACGGCGGTCCGCGGTCCGCGGTCCGCGGGTGCGGCCGGGCGGCTCGCGGCGGCGACGCGGACGGGGCCGGAGCTGTGAACAGCTCCGGCCCCGTGCGGGAGACGTACGGCTCAGGCGGCCGCGACCTCGCCCACGTTGCCGTGCAGGCGCGCGACGACCTCGGTGAGCTGGGCGGCGACCTCGGCGTCGTCGACCGGGTGGGTCTCGGCGAAGCGGGTCACCGAGCCGGGGATGGACAGCTTGATGTCCTCGATCACCTTGCCGCCGGCGATGCCCACGGCCTTGCGGGCCTCGTCCTGCGCCCACACGCCGCCGTACTGGCCGAAGGCGGTGCCGACCACGGCGACGGGCTTGCCACCGAAGGCGCCGGCGCCGTACGGGCGGGACAGCCAGTCGATGGCGTTCTTCAGGACGGCCGGGATGGTGCCGTTGTACTCCGGGGAGAAGAGCAGGAAGGCGTCGGCGGCCTGCGCGGCCGCGCGCAGCTTCGCGGCGGGGGCCGGGACGCCGCCCTCGACGTCGATGTCCTCGTTGTAGAACGGGATGTCGGCCAGGCCCTCGAACAGCTCGACCTCGGCGCCCTCGGGCGCGAGCTTCACGGCCGCCTCGGCGAGCTGGCGGTTGTGCGAACCGGCGCGGAGGCTGCCGACGAGCGCGAGGATACGAACGGACATGGGGAACTCCAAGGGGGCTGAAACATCGCTGTTACGATCCGGACCGGGGTCCGTTTAAGTTTCTACCACCCTAAGCGGACCGCGGTCCAGTTTTGTTCCCGATGCTTTACGCTGGCTTCATGTCCAGCGCCCTGCCGCCCTTCCCGCAGCCTCAGGAGCCCCTCGACGCCCCCGAGTTGCTCAGTGTCGGCCCGGCTCCCGAGGAACCGTGCCTGCGCGCCGACGCGGCCCGCAACCGGGCCCGGCTGCTGGAGGCCGCCGCCCGCCTCATCGCGGAACACGGGGTGGCCGGGGTCACGATGGAGGCGGTGGCCGCCGCCGCCCAGGTGGGGAAGGGCACCGTCTTCCGTCGCTTCGGCGACCGCACGGGGCTGCTGATGGCCCTGCTGGACCACTCGGGCAGGCAGTTGCAGGCGGACTTCCTGAGCGGGCCGCCGCCGCTCGGTCCCGGGGCGCCGCCGCTCGCGCGGCTGCGGGCGTTCGGCGTGGCGGTGCTGTACCGCTCCGCGGAGCAGCTGGATCTGCAGCTGGCCGCCCAGGCGGAGCCGGACCGCCGGTTCTCCCACCCCGCTGCCCGGGCGCTGCGCACCCACGTCACCATGCTGCTGCGGCAGATCGTGCCGGACGCCGACTGCGAGCTGCTGTCCCACACGCTGATGGCCTCGCTCGACCCGGCCCTGATCCACCACCTGACCCGGCAGTGCGGAATGCCCATGGAACGGCTGGAGGCCGCCTGGATCGACCTCGTCGCCCGGACGACCCGCACAGAGCCACCCCGCTGAGGCTGTCCGTGAGAGTCACCTCGCTGAGAGCGTCCGCGCAGAGCCGTCCCGCTGAGGCTGTCCGCGAGAGTTACTCACCTCGCTGAGACCGTCCGCGCAGAGCCGCCCCGCTGAGACCGTCCGCGAGGGCCCACCCCGCCGAGGCCGTCCGTCGGTCCCCTCGCGATGCAGGGCCTGTGGAGCAGGTGACGGGAGGCTCTTGTCGTCGTCGTGCGCCGGCGAACCGCCCGGCCGGGGCCGCCCGCCGGGGCTGCTCAGCCGAGCTGCCCGGCGAACATGTCGAGCAGCCCCTGCGGCGCGTCGGCGCGGAACAGCAGGGCTCCGCTGTGCGCGGAGTTCGCCGCCGACGCCTCGGCGCGCGGGAACATCCCGGCCTCGTAGGCGGCCAGCGCGGCCTCGGTGTCCCCGGGGTGCGCGGCCAGCGCGAGGCCCAGGTCGGCGCCGTCGGCCAGCGCCAGGTTGGCGCCCTCGCCCGCGAACGGCGACATCAGGTGGGCGGCGTCCCCGAGCAGTGTCACGCCGGGGACCCGGTCCCAGCGGTGACCGATCGGCAGGGCATGGATCCGCCGGGGCACCAGCGGCCCGTCCGCGTCCGCGACCAGCGCCCGAAGGCTCTCGTCCCAGCCGTCGAACTCCTTCAGCACGGCCGTCCTCGCCGCCTCGGGGTCGGTGAAGTCGATGCCGTCCAGCCAGTCCTCCGGCGCCTCGACGGCCGCGTACACGTGCAGACTGCCGTCGCTCTCCCGGTGCGCGAGGAAGCCGCGGCCCGCGCCGAGCGCGAAGAGCATCCCGCCGCCGACCACCTCCGCGCTCACCGGGTGGCGCAGGTCCGCCGCCGACAGGTCCGCCTCGACGAACGACACACCGGTGTAGGCGGGTCGGGCGGGGGAGAGCAGCGGGCGGATCCGGGACCAGGCGCCGTCCGCGCCGACCAGGACGTCGGTGGTGAACGCGGTGCCGTCCGCGAGCGTCACCTCGTGCCGGCCGCCGCCCAGCGGGCGCGCCCCGGTCACCTTCGCACCCCAGCGGACGGTGCCCTGCGGCAGGGAGCCGAGCAGCAGGTCCCGCAGCTCGCCGCGGTCGATCTCGGGGCGCCCACCGGTGCCGTCGTCGGACTCGGCAAGGCGGAGGGTGCCGTACCGGTCGAGCACCCGAAGGGCCTGGCCGCCGGGATGGACGCGCTCGAGGAACTCCTCGTGCAGCCCGGCCGCGCGCAGCGCCCGCTGGCCGGAGTCGTCGTGGATGTCGAGCATGCCGCCCTGCGTCCGGGCGGCCGGTGAGGCGTCCAGGTCGAAGACGGCGGCCTCGATGCCGTGTACGTGCAGGACGCGGGCGAGGGTGAGCCCGCCGAGGCCCGCGCCGACGACGGCGACGGGACGGTGCGGGAGGGAAGAAGTGGTGGTCACGGTGGCCTCCTGGTGCTTCAGTCGGGTACGGCGGTCCGCTCGATGCCGTTGATCAGGGCCTGGAAGGCCCAGGACAGGCGGGCCTCGGGGGTGCCGGACAGCAGCGCGTCCGCGGTGGCGGCGATGTGCGGGTGGGTGTCGGCGGGCGCCTCGCGCAGGGCGCGGTCCACGGCCTGCCACTCGTCCGGGGACTCCGCCCCGGCGTGCTCGGCGGCGGTCGCGGTGGCGTGCTGCAGCAGCAGATCGACACCCCAGGCCGCCCGCTCGGGCGCCACCCCGCCCGCCCGGAGCAGTGCCAGCAGGGTCTCGATGAGCCGCAGGTAGTGCGGGCCGCTGGGCCGGGCGGTCAGCGCCGAGCGGGCGAGGCTCGGGTGCTCCAGGAGCATCGCGGTGTAGGCGGTGAGCACCTTCTCCAGCCGTTCCCGCCAGTCGCCCTCGGCCGGGGCGGGACCGACCGTGCCGAGCAGTTCGTCGAGGACGGCCGCGTGCAACTCGTCGGTGTTGCGGACGTACACGTACAGCGAGGCGGGGCCGGTGTCGAGTTCCTGCGCCAGCCGGCGCATGGTCACCTTGCGCAGCCCCTCCGCGCGCAGGATCGCGACGGCGGCGGCGACGATGCCCTCCCTGGTCAGGGCGGGCTTGGCGGGTCGTTCACGGCGGGAGCGGGGAGCGGCGGTCATGCCGTCACACTAACGAACATGTTCGTGACGAACAAGTTCGTGACGAACGTGTTCGGCGATGGGTGTACGACACCGCATTCCGTCCAACGATGAACCACGTTCCCCCGCCTGATCCCGGCCTCCGCCCCTCTGCCAAGATGCGGTCTGTCATGGTGCAGATACCGAACACGCCCACGAGTGCCGATGTGGCCCGCCTGGCCGGCGTCTCGCGCGCGACCGTGTCCTACGTCCTCAACAACACCAGCGCCGTACGGATCAGCGAACCGACACGCCGGCGTGTCCACGAGGCCGCGCGGGAACTGGGGTACGTGCCCCACGCCGCCGCCCGCAGTCTGCGCGCCGGACACAGCCGTATGGTCCTCATGCCCGCCCCGGCGATCCCGGTCGGCCCGCTCTACAGCAGCTTCCTCAACGAACTGCAGTGGGCGCTCGGCCGTCTCGACTACACCGTCGTGCAGTACGGCAGCGTCGGCCTGCAGGGCGACGAAGCCGCCCGCGCCTGGGCCGAGTTGCGGCCGGTCGCGGTGCTGGTGCCGGGCGCCGGGCCGGGCCCGCAGGGAGTCCAGGTCCTCAAGCGGTCCGGCGCCCGGGCCGTGGTCACCCTCGGCCCCGAGCGCGTCGACGGCGCCCACGCCCTGGTGATGGACCACGCCGCCGTCGGCCACTGCGCGGGCACGCATCTGTACGAGCGGGGCCGGCGCCGGATCGGCGTCGTCGTGCCCGAGGAGCCCGGCCTCGAGGCGTACTCACGGCCCCGGCTCGCGGGCGTACGCCAGGCTCTGCACGGCACGGACGCGGCTGTCACGGAGTTGCCGCTCGCGTACACGGAGCAGGCCGCCGCCCGACTCGCCGCCCGCTGGAGGGAGCTGGGCCTGGACGCGTTGTTCGCCTACAACGACGAGTACGCGATGCTGCTCATGCGCGCGCTCCAGGACGAGGGCCTGCGCATCCCCGGGGACCTGGCCCTGATCGGTGCCGACGACCTGATGCTCGGCCGGCTGCTGCGCCCCCGGCTCAGCACGGTCCACATCGAACTGCCCTCCGGCCGCGACCTCGCCGAACTGGTCGACCGGGCGGTACGCGACCCCGGCGGCGAGCCGGAGGTCCACAAGGTGCTGGGGGCCGAGGTGGTCCGGCGCGAGTCCAGCTGACCCGGAACCTGTCCGGGGCCGCACCCGCGCCGGACGACCGCACGGCGTCCCGCGGGACTACTGGCCGGCGTTGCCCTCCTGGGCGGCGATGCTCTTGCGCACCTCGTCCATGTCCAGCTTCCGGGCCTGGCCGATCACGTCCGCGAGAGCGGCCTCGGGCAGCGCACCCGGCTGGGCGAAGATGGCGACCTTGTCACGGACGATCATCAGCGTCGGGATCGACTGGATCTCGAAGGCCGCGGCCAGCTCCGGCTGCGCCTCGGTGTCCACCTTGCCGAAGACCAGGTCCGGGTTGTCCGCGGCGGCCTTCTCGTACACCGGCGCGAACTGGCGACACGGCCCGCACCAGGACGCCCAGAAGTCGATGAGAACGAAGTCGTTCTCGGTGACCGTCTGGTCGAAGTTCTCCTTGGTCAGCTCCACGGTGCTGCTCATGGCGTGTTTCCCTCTTCCTGGTGTGGGGTGTGCCGACGGCTCAAACACGGCCGCCGGGCCGCCTATTCCACACGTGCATGCCTGTGTTCCGCGCGCGTACCCATGTGGCCAGAGCGCACACCACCCACCAGACTGACCCCATGACGGAAACGGAATCCATCGCGTACGACGTCGTGGTGCTCGGGGGCGGGCCCGTGGGGGAGAACGTCGCCGACCGGACCCGCGCGGCCGGTCTCACCACAGCGCTCGTGGAGAGCGAACTGCTCGGCGGCGAGTGTTCGTACTGGGCCTGCATGCCCAGCAAGGCCCTGCTCAGGCCGGTCATCACCCAGGCCGACGCCCGCCGCCTGCCCGGCCTCGCCCAGGCGGTCCAGGGGCCGCTCGACACGCCGGCCGTGCTCGCCCGCCGGGACGAGTACACCTCGCACTGGAAGGACGACGGTCAGGTCGCCTGGCTGAACGGCACCGGCACCGACTTCCACCGCGGCCACGGACGCCTCGCCGGACCCCGCACGGTCACCGTGACCGCCCCGGACGGCACGGTCACCACGCTCACGGCCCGGCACGCCGTCGCCGTCTGCACCGGCACCCGCGCCCAGCTGCCCGACCTCCCCGGCCTGGCCGAGGTGGAGCCCTGGACCAGCCGCGAGGCGACCAGCGCCAAGGCCGCACCCGGCCGGCTGCTCGTCGTCGGCGGCGGTGTCGTCGCCACCGAGATGGCCACCGCCTGGCAGGCCCTCGGCTCGCGGGTCACCCTGCTGGTACGCGGCAAGGGCCTGCTGAACCGCATGGAGCCGTTCGCCGGGGAACTGGTCGCCGAGGCCCTCGGCGAGGCCGGCGTCGACGTCCGCACCGGCACCTCGGTGGAGTCCGTCACCCGCGAGAACGGCACGGTCGTCGCCGTCACCGGCACCGGTGACCGGATCGAGGCCGACGAGATCCTCTTCGCCACCGGCCGTGTCCCGCACACCGACGACATCGGCCTGGACACGGTCGGCCTGGAACCCGGCTCCTGGCTGGACGTCGACGACAGCCTCCGTGTCACCGGCACCGACTGGCTGTACGCGGTCGGCGACGTCAACCACCGCGCCCTCCTCACCCACCAGGGCAAGTACCAGGCCCGGATCGCCGGCGCCGCCATCGCCGCCCGCGCCGCCGGCACCCCCCTCCTGGACGACCCCTGGGGCGCCCACGTGGCCACCGCCGACCACCACGCCGTACCGCAGGTCGTCTTCACCGACCCCGAGGCCGCCGCGGTGGGTCTCTCCCTCGCCGAGGCCGAACAGGCCGGCCACCGCGTCCGCGCCGTCGACGTCGAGTTCTCCTCCGTCGCCGGGGCGGGTCTGTACGGCGACGGCTACAAGGGCCGCGCCCGTATGGTCGTGGACCTGGAGGACGAGATCCTGCGCGGTGTCACCTTCGTCGGCCCCGGCGTCGGCGAACTCATCCACTCGGCCACCGTCGCCGTCGCGGGCCGCGTCCCGATCAGCCGCCTGTGGCACGCGGTCCCGTCCTACCCGACCCTGAGCGAGGTGTGGCTGCGGCTGCTGGAGGCGTACCGGGACGCGTGAGCCCCTGTCACCCGACCCCGAGGCGGTCCCGCCACGAGCGGGACAGCCTCGGCCGGAGGAAGACGACACCCTGCTGGGTGCCGACGGCGAGGTCGAGGTGGGGGCTGCCGGGAACGGGGACGAGGGCGGTGATGTGAGCGGGCAACGGGGCCGACCAGACCTTCTCGCAGGAGGGTAGGTGGCAGAGGGAGACGCCGGACGCGTCACTGAAGGCCACGACGGCCTCGCCGTTGGGGGCCTGGCCGGTGCACAGGGCGCCGGACAGCAGAACGGGCAGAGCGCGTGGGACCTGCTCGGGCCGGTCGGGACCCCAGACGAGGACACGGGAGGCAGGTCCCCCACGATCCGACGGGACACCGGTGAAGAGCAGCAGAGGGGTTCCGTCCGGCTGCTCCGTCCACCACTCCCCACGCGGCGAGGTGAACGCGTGCGGTCTGTGCCAAGGCGACCATGGCGGACTCAGCGCGTACTCGCGAACCGTCTCCAGGTCGAGAACCCGACAGGCGTTGTCCTGTCCGCGCTGCGCGATCCACCGGGTGCCGCCGGCGCCATGGTGAGGCAGAAGGCGAACGACACCGGGGACGAGGGGCAGCGAACCGCTGTCCGCCCAGCCGTCCGCTCCATGGGTCCACACACGGCCGACGACATGCGCGTCGGTGCCGACGTTCCGGACCGCCGGAGCACCCGGCAGTCCGGGCATGGTGGGAAAGGCGAGGCTCCCCCCGACCGTCTGCTCGAGCGACCGGGCCGGTCTGACCGCGGTGATCAGCGTCAGTCTGCCGGACAGGCCCGTGAAGGCGGTCGATACGACGACATCGTGCCGGGGCGCGACCCCCCAGGGGATCGGCTCCCACTCCGCAGCGGTATCGGGCGAGTCCAGCGCCTTCGAGGTGCCCTGGAGGGCATCGAAGAAGAGACCCCGCGTACGGGAACGGAACGATGTCGGCGGAACCAGATGCGCGTGCAGGCCGCTTCCGGGGGAGCCGGAGTCCTCCGTGACGCACTGCAAGTCCACGCAGGTGGCTCCCACACGGCACCATGCGTACGCGTGGGCCGCCACGCCGGAAGACACTCGGACCAGCATGTTGAGGAGGCCGTCGGGATCCGGGACGCACGGGCCGTGCAAGGCGTGGAACCCGTCGCCCGACGGGGGACGGTGTGTCTGGTGCGGTCCCCCCGCGCTGACCATGGAGGTGAGACTCCGCATGCCGCCGTCCGCGAAGGCCAGCACGGTGCCGGGGGCTCCGTGCCACGCGACCAAATCATCGATACGCGGTGAGCCGGCATCCAGGGTGGGGGCGCGCGCTGTCTCCTTCGCGTTGCCCGGCCAGGGCCACAACCGCGCCGTGCCGTCTGTTCCGATCGCGAGGACGTCGGGGCCGTGCGCGTCGGCCGAGGACAGCACCCGCACCAGGCACACCGCACTCTCGTGACCGTAGAGAGGGGAGCTGACCGCCGTCGAGGCGCAGTCGACCACCAGGACCGGGCCGACGAGGTCGGAGATGACGAGGTACACCCGTTCGTCATGGAGAACGGGAGCGGTCAGCAGGGCCCCGTCGATCGCGGCGTCCTCCGCTCTGGCGCGCAGCGTCGGGCCGTTCAGGCGCATCACGAGCAGCTCGTCGCCGTTCGCGGCCACGAACACGGGCTCCTGCTCGCTCGCGTGGGCGAAGCGTCCTCGCCGCCACAGGTCAAGGCTGTACGGCTCCGAGACGGTGATTGCCGAGCCCAGGTCGAGCAGTGTCAGCCGGTCCCACTCGGCGATCGCCACGACCGTGCCCTGCGCCCGATGGATGTGGTCGACGAGGGCCGGTCGGTCGAGGTCGGTGCGGATCACCTCCGCCTGCCCGGAGCCGTCGAGATCGTGGAGCGTGACGACGCCGGCCTGCAACCGAGCCGCCACCGGCACCCAGATCCGACGCGGCAGCCCGTTGCCCTCACCGAAGGCCAGGGCGGTGAGGAGGGCGATCGTCACCGCGTGGCGGGTCGGTGGCAGCCGCTGGAAGTATATCTCGGCATGCTCGTCGAACGCGGGGTTCAAGAAGAACGGCGGCGGCTCGGACTGGTCGACCGACGAGCAGGCGGCCCGCTGGGCCAGGCCCGCGGCCACGAAAGAACGGTTGACGCGGTCGGCGAGCACACTCGGTGCCAGATACCGCTGTGACGGACCGTCACCCTGCCCGCAGGCCGACGCCAGTTCGGTGACGAACGCCCCGTCCACCGCCAGGTCCCGATGCCGGGCGGAGGCCAGCAGCCAGGTTCCCGCGCCGAAGGTGTCGGCACGTGGCCGGCGCGCCACGATGGCGTCGGTGACCTGGCCGATGTCCGAGCCGGCCGCGGCCGCGAGGCAGGCGTCCACGATCAACAGCACGTTGCGGACCGGGGAATCGGCGAGACTCATCGCGATGTTCGTCAGCGACAGCCAGGACCGCGGCCGGGCGGCCGCGCTGTCCGCGCAGGCCAGCCGGTACCCGCCGGACGGTGCCAGGTCGCCGTGCCCCGCGTAGTACACGACCACCACGTCGTCGGCGGTGAGCCGGTCCGAGTGGCACCAGTCGGCCAAGGCGTTCTCGAACCCCGCGGCGGACGGGTCGTACGACACCGAGGTCAGGACCCGCTCATAACCCATCGACGTGAAGAGGCCCACCACCCGGTCGACGTCCTCGTGGACGCGCGGGAGTTCGGCGCCCTCGCGGTAGCGGCGCGTGCCCGCTGCCACGACGTATCGCTTCACTCCGCCGCGGCCTCTGGAAGCAGACCGGCGCGGATCGCCCGGCCGGTCTCGACCGCGGTCAGATACCGGGTGGCCTCGTGCATGTGGCTGCCGTTGTGCACGAGCACATCGGTGACCGCGTCACCGAACGCGGGCCGCAGGTCCCGTACGACCGCCACGATGTCGGTCGAGTCGGCGACGTTCGTCCAGGCACGCAGCGGCTTCGGCCACACCGCCCGGCCGTCGGCCGGGGTGGGGTCCAGGCGGCTCAGGACGAGCGCTCGCATGCCGAGCGGCGAGCCCAGGGTGACCAGCATCCGTACGTCCCAGTCGCCGTTGCGGGCCGGGTCGCACAGCGTCTCGTAGGCGACCACCGAGCCGAGTGAGTGCGCCACGACGACCCGTGTGTCGGGCGTGATGCGTGCCGCCAGCCGGTCGCGGGCCGCCAGCCGCACCGTGTCGTCGGTGAGGTAGCCGGTCAGCTGCTTCAGGCTTCCGATCAGCGCCCGGTCCAGGACACCGCGCAGGTAACCGGCGCCGGTCAGGGCGTCGAGGGCCGCGCGCACCGCGTTCAGGCGCAAGGTGCGGGAGGCGGCCCAGCCGACCGGCCCGCGGGTGCCGGTCGCATCCGGGCCGGGGACCTCCGGATCCGTCCGGGCCGCCTGCGCCCACCACTCCATGAGGAGAGCGAACTCCTCGTCGGTCTCGACGTCGGCCTCGTCGTACGGGATCCCGCCCATGACGCGCGTGCCCGCCGGCCGGAAGAGGTCGCCGTAGAACGCCACCCCGACCTCCTCGGGCGACGGCACCGGCCCGCCCGCGAGCCTTGTGCCGCCGAGGAGTTCGGGGACCACGTCCCGGGCCAGGGAATCCTCGCTCAGATACTGCTTGCCGACGCCGTGCACGAAGACGACCTTGCTCAAGACCCCTCCCCGGCCGAGGGAACAAGGTTACGCGGTGTCAGGGCCTAGGGGAGCTCGAAGCCCAGGGTCTCGGCCGCCCTCTGCGGGGTCGGCTGGGCCCACAGCGCCGCCACCGCCTCGTTCGTCGACAGGGAGCGCAGTTCCGCGCGGTCCAGGTAGAGGGTGCCGTCGAGGTGGTCCGTCTCGTGCTGCACGATCCGGGCCGGCCAGCCGCTGACCACCTCGTCCAGCGTGCGGCCCTGCTCGTCCTCGCCGCGCAGCCGCACCTCGGTGGGCCGGGCCACGACCGCCTGCCAGCTCGGCACGCTCAGGCAGCCCTCGAAGAACGCGGCGCGGGCGGCGCCGACGGGCTCGTACACCGGGTTGACCAGGACGCGGAACGGCTGCGGGACGCGGCCCCGGGCCACGGCGATCTCCTCGGGCACCGGTGCCGGGTCCTCGATGACCGCGATCCGCAGCTCCACGCCGACCTGCGGTGCGGCGAGCCCCACGCCGGGAGCGGCGTGCATGGTCAGGCGCAGGGCCTCGATGAAGCGGGCCAGCAGGGCGGCCCCGAGCTGACCGTCGTACGGCTCGGTGCCGTGCCGCAGCACCGGCTGTCCGGCGGCGACGATGGGCAGGGGGCCGCCGGCGGCGAGCAGTTCCTCGACCCGCTCGGCGAGCGGTGCGTGATCACGGGGAGGTGCCATCGCGTCAGAATGCCATGTCCGCGCCGTCAGTGGCACAGGTCATCGGCATCCCGGGGCCCGGAGCCCTTCATGCTCCGCCTACGGGACCGCCCTGGCTTCCCTCCCGCGGGACGCGCGGGACCAGCGGGCGCCGGCGCACCCTCGGCCTGCTCGGCACCGCCCGCGTGTGGGCCGCCGCCGGGTTCCTCTTCCGGTCCGCGACCGGCCTGACCTGGTCGCCGTACGCGGGCGCGGGCGTCGACGACCTGCGGACCTCTCCCTTCCGTCTCGGCGGCCGGCGCCGGCGGGTGAGCACGCGGGCGGCGATGTGGCACCGGGCACCGGCGGGGGCCGGGCACGGCCCGGGCCCTGGGGAGGACATCGAGGCGGTCACACGGACGGTACCGCCCTGGCCTGAGGCATGCCGAGGGCCCGGCCCCCCGAGGGGAACCGGGCCCTGGAGATACGGCTCACTCCTGCGGGAAGTCACCCGCGAGCGCCGAGGCGAGCCGCAGATGCCGCTCCGCCTCCTCGTGCCGGGCCTGCCGCTGCAGCGTGCGGCCCAGCATCAGCCGCGCGTAGTGCTCCACCGGGTCGCGCTCGACGATGATCCGCAACTCGGCCTCGGCACGGCGCAGTTGGGCCGAGTGGTAGTAGGCGCGCGCCAGCAGCAGCCGGGGACCGGTCTGCTCCGGCACCTCCTCGACCAGCCCGGCCAGCACCCGCGCCGCGCCCGCGTAGTCCTTCGCGTCGAAGAACAGCTGCGCGCGCTCCCAGCGCTCGGCGGCGGTTCCCTGGTCGTAGTACGTGGTCTCCACTTGCGTCTCCACTCGTGACCTCCTTCGAGGGCCACAACGGAACGCGGTTGTTCAATATTCCACTAATCTTTCCCGCTGGTCAGGGCGCGGGAAGGGGGGACGTTCCCACCATGCAGACGACACGGCCAGCGAAAGGAAACACCAGGTCTGTGACCTGGAGACGTGGACGGCTGTGCCGGACGTGCTACAGGAGGGCTACGCCGGGTGCGGTTTCGGTGCCGCCTCGGACTCCGGCCTCGCAAGCGTCTTCGAAGCGGCCTCTGCGAAGTCGTGGATGAGCGGAGAGCGCCGGGAGGCCACCCACGCCAGGCACACCCGGTTGGGGCCGACGCCCTCGAGCGGTACGGGGATCACGTCCGACCGGGTGTAGAAGCCGGCCGTGGACAGCGGCAGCACACAGATTCCGGCTCCGGCGGCCACAAGTTCCAGCTTCTCCTCGACCTGATGGATCACAGGAACCTTCGGCCGGTCCTTCTCGCGCATCTCGAGAGCTGTGTCGCGCCACTCCGGCACGGCATCCGGATCCTGCAGAAGATGCTCGCCGGCCAGGTCGGCGATGGTCACCGACGGCTCGCCGGCCAGCCGATGCCCTGCGGGGAGCACGACGACGCGGGGCTCCTGGAACAGCGGTTGGACCTGCAGACCTTGCTGGTCGATCGGCAGGCGGACGACGCTCACGTCCGCTCGGCCGTCCCGCAGGACCTCCACCTGGTCGTCCCAGCTGGTGCGCAGGAGCCGAACCTCGAGTCCGGGACGACGCGAGGTCAGGGCGACGACGGCGGCGGTCACGGTGATACCGGGCATGAAGCCGATGGTGAACGTCGGTGTGCCCCGGGCCGCGGATCGCACCCGCCTGATCAGTGCCTGGGACGCCGCCAGAAGCGGCCGTGCGTCCTCCAGCACCTGCTCGCCCGCCGGGGTGAGCAGTGTGCCGCGACGATCACGCACGAACAGCTCCGCTCCCAGCTCGTCCTCCAGGGCGCGGATCTGCCGGGACAGCACCGGCTGGGCGATGTGCAGGCGCTCGGCCGCCCGTCCGAAGTGGAGTTCGTCGGCCACTGCCACGAAATACCTGAGCTTCCGCAGATCGACGTCCACAGCGACTCACCGTCCACTCTCTCGCGGCAACCGCCACGTCCGCGCAGGCACGGAACGATCATGCGGCCGGACCCCGCCGGGCGGGCCGGCGTCATGGCACCCGAATCTACCCGCCGGTGGCCGGTGTGCCGCGCAGGAGGCGGCACACCGGGCACCGGCGACGTCCCACTCAGCCGCGCCCCAGCACGGCCAGCGGGTCCGTGTGGGCAGGGGTCCACCCCAACTCGGCACGGGCACGCGACGGAGCGAACTGCTGGTCGAGGGCGAAAGCGTCCGCGACGGCGCCCATCTGCTCACGCGCCTGCTCCAGCGAGATGGACGCGATCTTTCCTTCGAGGCCCGCTCCTCGGCTGACGGCCAGGGCGACCTCCTTGGCCGTCGGATTGACGCCGCCCACGCCGACGTAGACCGAGCCCGCCTTCGCCCTGAGCGCGCGGACGTAGAGCTCCGCGATGTCGTCGACGTGGACAAGGGCCCAGTGGTTGCCGCCGTCGCCGATGTAGGGGATGGCCCCCGCGTCCTTGCCGGGTGCGGTGAAGAAGAGATCGATCAGCCGGTTCTCTCCGCCGTAGAGCAGGCCGGGCTGGATCACGACCGGCCGTCCGCCCCGCTCCGCCCGCCCGAGAACCGCCTCCTCGACAGGCCGGCGCCAGGCGACCAGGGCCGGGGGATTCCACGGGGCGGTCTCGTCGGCCACGCCGTGGGTGTCGCCGTAGACCCAGGTGCCCCCGGTGTGGACGTAGGTGCCCGTCCCGATGCCGTCCTGCATCGCGGCGGCCGCCGCGAGGTCGGCCTCCCCGCTGTCGGCCTGGGCCAGGTGCACCACTGCTTCGGCTCGCGCCGCCGCCGCATTGAGTACGCCCAGGTCACCGAGCCCCCCGAGCACCGGCACCGCGCCCAGCGCACCGACCGCGTCCGCCGCCCGTTCATTGCGAGCCAGTGCCTCGACGGTGTGTCCGTGCCGGATCAGCGCGGTGATCGTCGCCTTGCCTATGTATCCGGATCCACCGGTGAGGAAAACCTTCATGATCTCTGTCCCTCGTCGGGTCGAGTGATTCGCTCCCAACCCTGCGGGAGGCGCGAGGTGCCCGTCCAAGACCTGTTTCGGCGGCTGTGACACCCAACGGGCATCAGGCGTCCGAACCGGGCAGGCGTGGCGGGGGGGGGGCGCGGTGGGAAGACGCGGCGGGCAGGTGCCGACCCCGGGGCAGATACCCGCGCGGGATCTCGCCGTGCGTGGCCCTACGCCCGGTCGGCGGCGGCCCGCGCCGTCTCGAACTCGCCGGGTCGGACGCCCGGCCATTTCCCGGTCAGCGCACCCTTCCTCGTGGTTTCAGCGGAGTGTGCGGCAGCTCCGGCGCGGGCAGCGGGTCTCCGTCGTAGCCCTTCACCTCGCCGAAACGGGTCCCCTGCAGCCAGTCCTCGCGGGCCTGCTCGATCTCCGCCTGGGTGCGGGCGACGAAGTTCCACCACATGATCAGCTCCTCGGCGAACGGCTCGCCGCCCAGCAGCATGATCCCGGCGTCCGACTCGGCGCGCAGCGGCAGTGCGGACCGCCCGCAGCCGAGGTAGAGCAGCGAACCGGGCAGCACCGGCACCCCGTCCACGCGCACCTCGCCGGACATCGCCAGCACCCCGTACTCGAAGTCGGGTTCGAGGGGCAGGCGTACGTCGGTGCCCCGGGTGAGGGCGAGATCGGCGCCGACGATCGGGGTGTACGCCGTGCCGGGGGAGCGGGAGCCGTCCAGGTCGCCGAGGATCACCGTGGCGGTCAGGCCGGGCGCGGTGACGGTGGGCAGCTCCGGGTGGTACTCGAACCGCGGCTCCGCGTGCCGGTGTTCATCCGGCAGCGCCACCCACAGCTGGGCGCCGTGCAGGAAACGGGCGTGCGTCTTCGGGCTCTCCTCGGAGTGGCTGATCGCGCGGCCGGAGGTCATCAGGCCCAGCTGCCGGGGCCGGATCGTCTGCAGGCTCCCCGTCGAGTCCCGGTGCAGCACCTCGCCCTCGTGCAGCCAGCTGACCGTCTGCAACCCGATGTGCGGATGCGGCGGGACCTGCATGCCGGGCTCGTCGGCGATGTCGTCCGGGCCGTAGTGGTCGACGAAGGCCCACGCGCCGATCATGCGCCGGCCGAGGTTCGGCAGCAGCCGGCGCACCTCCGTCGACTCGCCCAGCCTGACATAACGGGGGCTCAGCAGCTCGCGGACGGGTTCGGCGACGACGAATCCGCGGCCGCCGCAGACGCTGGGCACGGGCGCGCGGTCAAGGTTGCTCATACCGCCCAACCTAGCGGTGCGGGCGTCGGACCGGGGGCGCGAAAACTCGGACGTTCCTTCGCTGAGCGGGGGTGGTGTGGGGCTGCGGTTCCGGCCGGTGTCGGGGCGTGGTGGCATACCGCCTGATGCCGCTTGGCCTGGGGCGGCGCGGGGTGGGCACACCGCGTGATGCGGCGTGGCCTGGGCCGGGGCGGGGTGGCACAGGCGCTTGATCCGGCGTGGTTCGGGGCCGGGGGCGGGCGTGGTTCCCTCTTCTCCTGCTCTCAGGGCCGGGGTGCGCTCGGGTACGGCTCGGATGCGGACGGGCGGGCCGGGCTCGGCACCGGGGACGGCGTGCCGATGGTCGGCCGGGGGGAGTGGGCCGGTCCCGTGGGGCGCGCCTGCCCGTCGCGCACGGTGAAGAACACCAGCGCCGCCACGGCGGCCAGGGCCAGCACGCCCACCACGGCCCGGCGCAGCAGCACCCGGCGGGGCCGTACCGCCTCGGCCGGCGGGCGCAGAGGCCGCAGGTCGGCGGGGCCGACGGAGTGGGCCCGCGCGGCCAGGGCGGCCCGCAGCCGCTCTTCGACCGGCGTCGACCCGATCGCGGTACCGGACTCGTTCATCGCAGCCCCTCCAGACGCCGGCCGAGCGCGTCCAGGGCCCGGCTGGCCGTGGACTTGACGGCTCCCCGCGACAGACCGAGCGCCGCCGCGATCTCAACCTCGGTCAGATGCGACCAGTAACGCAGCACCAGTACCTCCCGCTGACGCCGGGTCAGCGTGCGCAGGGCCGCCAGCACCTCCCGGTGGTCCTCGTGGAGCAGTACGTCCTCCTCCGGGGCCGGTGCGTATCCCTCGGGCGGCGGGGTGTGTGCCCGTACGGTCCTGCGCCGGCGCAGCACCGAGCGGGCCGCGTTGACCACGCTGGTCCTCAGGTACGCCTCCGGGTCGTCCAACGAGTCGAGCCGGTGCCCGTGCCGGCGGAACAGCGCGGTGAACGCGTCCTGTACGACGTCCTCGGCCGTGGGCAGGTCGTCCACCAGCAGCACCGCCAGGCGCACGAGGGCGAGCCGGCGGTGGTGGTACAACTCCTCGATGGCGGGCGGTTGTCCGGGTCGGGCCAGGGTGTGCGTGCCCGTGCGGGTCCCGGTCCCGGTGCCGGGCGCTGCCGATGTCGTACCCGTCCGGGTCCGGGCGAGGACGCGGGTCAGCAGCGCTCGCGTGGACCGCCGCCAGGATGCGGGGGGTCGCCGGGCCCAGGGCAGGGCCGCCGCCGGAGCTGTGGTTGTCGTCATGGGTCTCCCGGAGCCGGGAGCGGGGGAGCCGCCGCGCGACGGCTCCCCCGCACCGGCCGTACCTCAGTGCTGCGGCGGAACCGGCGCCGGGGTGGCGCGGCCGTGGTGCGGGGCGGGCGCCGGACGGGCCGGCACCGGCGCGGGGGCCGGATACGCGGGCGCGGGGGCGGGGGCGGCGGTCGACGGCACGGGTACGGGGCTGGGGGTGGCCGGTACGGGGGCGGGGGCGGGAGTGCCTGTGGCGGGCGCCGGCTTGGGGGTTCCCGGGCGGACGGGTGAGGGGACGGGGGACGGGGCCGCGTGGCCGTCGGCCGGGGCGGGGGCTGAGCGCGCGGGGCCGTCGGCCGGGGCGGGGGAGGGGGTCGCCTGGTCGTCCGCCGGGGTCGGGGACGGGGCTGCGGTGGTGCCGGAGTGGGCCGGGGAGTTGGTGTCGCTCTGGGCCGCCTGGGCGGTCATGGTGCCGGCGACGGCCAGCGCCGCGCCTACTGCGGAGACCCCCAGGGCGGTGCGCAGCCTGCGGACGCGGCTCGGGCGGGGGACACGGTGTGCGGACATGTGTTCCTTCGGTCGTTCGGGGTCGGACATCTGGTCGAAGTGGAGGCCTCCACCCCGACAGACGTCCGACCCCGGCCGAGGTTGCAGGTGACGTCCGAAGAATTTTCCGTACCGTTGCTCGACCGCCTGCGGGGCGGAGCTGCTGGTGCCTTCGGCCGCCCGCGCGGCCGACTCGGCGGAGCCGTCCGCGTCTTCGACCGTTCCCCGGCACCGGCTCGGGAGCGACTCGCGTCGCTGCCCAGACGAGCCACCTCCGCCCGGCCGGTCGCCTCGGCCCACGGTGGCCGCCTCAGGGGAGCCGCCCCGCCCCGGCCGGTCCTGGCAGCCCGGGCCCGGCGGCCGCCTCAGCTCGGCGACTGCCTGGCATCGGGGGCCCTCGGTGCGCTGTCTCGCCGGAGGCCGGCGGCCGGCGGATGCCGGGCGGCCGCCGTCTCGCCCACACACCGGCTCAGTGCCGCTTCCTCGGTCGGGCCGCCCCCCGTCCGCTTCCTCAGCCCGAGCGCTCCGCCCGCGAGCTGCGTCGGGTCGGTTCCGTCGGTCGTTTCAGCCCAGGTGCTTGAGCAGTTCCTCGGCGACCGGGGCCGAGGAGGCCGGGTTCTGACCGGTGATGACGTTGCGGTCGACCACGACGTGCGGCGCCCAGGGCTCGGCCGTGCGGACGTCGACGCCCGCCTCGGTCAGCCGGTCCTGCAGCAGCCACTTGGCCCGTCCGGCGAGGCCGCCCTGGGTCTCCTCCTCGTTGGTGAAGGCCGCCGCCCGATATCCGGCGAAGGCGTTGGAGCCGTCGGCCCGGACGGCGGCGAGCAGGGCGGCAGGTCCGTGGCAGACCACGGCCAGCGGCTTGCCCGAGTCGAGGGCCGTGACGAGCAGCCGGCCCGACTCGGCGTCCACGGCCAGGTCCTCCATGGGGCCGTGGCCGCCGGGGTAGAACACGGCGGCGAAGTCGTCGAGGTCCACCTCCGCGAGCTTCACCGGCACCCGCAGCTCGGTCATCTCCTCCAGCGCACGCGCGATCTCGTCGGCCTTCTCCTGGCCGCCGTTGACCTCGGCGGCCAGGCTCGCCCGGTCGACCGGCGGCACCACACCGCCCGGCGTGGCGACGACGACCTCGTGACCGGCGGCCTTGAGGGCGCGGTAGGGGACCACGGCCTCCTCGGCCCAGAAGCCGGTGGGGTGCAAGGTGCCGTCGGCGAGCGTCCACTGGTCGGCGCCGGTCATCACGAACAGGATCTTCGACATGAGGTTCTCTCTCCCGAAAGCTTGCGTCTTCGAGAAAGAACGTAGGCCAAGCGACCCATAGGCCTCCAATGAAGCATCGAATGGCTGACATCGGATCTTCTATGGGTCCCGGGGAATACCCGGCGGTGATACTCGGACGCGTGGAGACCGCTTCCCTCGACCTCAACCTGCTGCGCACCTTCCTGGCGGTGTACCGCTCCGGCTCCTTCACCGGCGCCGCCCGCCTGCTGGGCCTGTCGCAGCCGACGGTGACGACGCAGATGCGCGCGCTGGAGCGGCAGACCGGCCGGGAGCTGTTCCAACGGCTGCCGCGCGGCGTCGCGCCGACCCCGGTGGCCGACGAACTCGCCGCCCGGATCGCCGCCCCCCTGGACGAGCTGGCCGCCGTCGCCGGACCCACCCCACCGGCCGGCGCCCGCGCCGAGCCCGTCCATCTGGCCGGCCCCGCGGAACTCCTGTGCACCACCGTCCTGCCGGCCCTCGCCCCGCTGGTCGCCGAGGGCGTACGGCTGCGCGTGTCGACCGGGCTGACCGATCCGCTGCTGGAGGAACTGCGCGCGGGCAGGCACGACCTGGTGATCGCCACCACCCGGCCCCGGGGCCGTACGCTGCACGCCGTTGCGCTCATGGACGAGGAGTTCGTCCTGGTCGCCGCCCCGGCCTGGGCGGAGCGGCTGAGGGACCGGACGGCCGTCGAAGGGGCGGCGGCCCTGCACGGCGTCCCGCTGATCACCTACGCCGAGGACCTGCCGATCGCCCGCCGCTACTGGCGCCATGTCTTCGGCCGGCGTCTGTCCCGCACCGCCGCCGTGACGGTGCCCGACCTTCGCGGAGTGCTCGCCGCCGTCGCCGCCGGCGCCGGTTTCAGCGTCCTGCCCCGCTATCTGTGCCAGGACCTGCTGGACTCCGGCACGCTGGTGGCGCTGCTGGATCCGGAGGACCCGCCGATCAACACCGGCTTCCTCGTCCAGCGACCCGGTGCCTGCGACAACCCGGACGTGGCCCGCGTCCGTGCGCTCCTGCTCCGCTCAGCACGCACCTGGTGACCGACCGCCCCACACCACCGCTCACCCTTCGCCGACTCCGGCCGCGGCAGGAGGGAGACAGCTCGGCGCCGTCGTCACCGAGGGAGGTCGCGTACATGGTCACCTTCGGCTCAGGGGGTGGGCCATCTGGTACGCCAGCCTACGGTCGGCGCCCTCCCCGATGGCCGTGAGGATCCCGTCCAGCTCCATGAACCACTCCCACGCCGGCCGCCCGTCGGCACCGGCCAGCCGGGCCACCACCAGGTCCTCAAGCTCCGGGACGCGCTTGTTCTTCCAGACCTTGTCGGCGAGGCTCACCAGCAGGTCCTCCACACCGGTCGCGGGAGCCGTCCAGGACGCGTGGGTGCCGGCGAACCGGGCGAGGTCGGCCGGCACCCCGTGCGCGAGCAGCAACTCCCGGCCCGCCGCCTCGTGCTGTGCGCCGGGACCGGACAGCTCGGCCGGATGCACGGCCTTGCCGATGTCGTGCGTGGCGGCACCGAACAGCACCGCCTCCGCGTCGAACTCCAGGTCCGGGCAGTGCCGGCGCACCCACTGCGCGAGCTGCGCCGCGACGTCGTGCACCGCCCTGAGGTGGGCGACCAGCCGTGGCGGGGCCTCGACTTGCTCCAGCAGCAGGGTGGCCCTCGCGGGCAGGGGCCGTAGCGACGGGTCGCCGGTGCCGCCCGTCGCGATCGACGCTGTGTCGGTGGCTGTCACCGTGCCAGAGTAATCACCGGCGCGGGCGGGGCGGTTGGCTGAACCAGGTCATGGTCCTCGACTTCGCCGCGATCATGGCGAAGGAGTACGCGAAGGGTTGGCCGAGTGGCGGATCCGACCGTCCGCGCGGGAGCCGGGTCGCAGGGTGTGCGGCCCGGTGGCGTGCCCGGTCCGCCTCGCGGAACCGGCGGCACCGCGCGGCTGGGACGCACGACGCACACGGATCCCCTCCGTCCGCCACACGGCAGATGCGGCGGCCCACAGTCCGCTCCTGCCGTCCAGGCGTCATAGCCCTGGTGCTCCCCCCTGGGCGTGGAGTAGGGGTCCCCTGCGTCCCCCACCACGATGCCGTGGCCGCCGGCGGTCCGTTCTCGTCAGCGCGGGTAAGTCGTCGTTCCTTCCTCCGCGAACGTGACGGCGTCCGCGTGGCCGAACAGGCCGGGCAGGCCGCCGGTGTGGACGAAGACGGTCTTCTCGCCCGGCCGGACGTCGCCGTCGGCGACGGCCGCGCGGAGTCCGGCCAGGGCCCGGCCCGTGTAGGTCGGGTCGAGGACCAGGCCCTCGGTGCGGGCGGCCAGCCGCAGTGCCTCGCGCACCGGGCCGGTCAGCGTCGCGTACCCGTCGCCCACCTGGTCCCGGCGTATCCGCAGCCCCTCCGTCGTGACCTGCGCCTCCACGAGCGGCGCCGCGAACTCGGCCACCGCCGCGGCCGGGCCGGCCAGCGCGCCCACGTCGACGCCGAGGACCGACCCGCTGCCCAGGGCCGCGACCAGCCCGGCCATGGTGCCGCCCGAGCCGAGCGCGACCACCGCCGTCCGCAGGTCCGGCACCTGCTCGCGCAGCTCCGCGCCGCAGCGCAGATAGCCACGGGCCCCCAGCGCGCTGGAACCGCCGAACGGGATGAGCGCGGGACGCGCACCGTCCGCTCGCAGCCGGGCGCACACCTCGGCCGCCGCCGCGTCCAGTCCTGCCTGGTCCACCTCGCCCGCCCAGGCGAGCCGGGCCCCGAACAGCCCGTCCAGGGCGAGGTTCCCGGACCGCGAGACCCCCGGCGAGCCGCGCAGCACGAGGACGACGTCCAGTCCGAGGCGTGCGCCGGCGGCGGCGGTCAGCCGGGCGTGGTTGCTCTGCGGGGCACCCGTCGTCACGAGCGTGTCCGCGCCGTCGGCGAGGGCCGCGCCCACCGTCCACTCCAGCTTGCGGATCTTGTTCCCGCCGCCGCCCAGGCCGGTCAGGTCGTCCCGCTTGATCCACAGGTCGTCCGGTCCGAGTCCGAGCGCGGCGGCCAGCCGGGGCGCAGGTTCGACGGGGGTGGGGTACGTGCCGAGCGGCACGGACGGGTGGTTCATGGCGGACATCCTCGGTAGCGGTTCGGCGGGTGGCCAGTCGATCACAGGAGGCCGTCCGGCGTCACACCGGCAGCAGGCGTGCGACCAGCGCGCTGAGCTGCCGGGCCGTGCGGCACTCGTGCATCTCGATCAGCTCGGCGTAGGCGGGCGCGGCCGAGTCGCCGGTGCCCCACCGGTCGCGCGGCTCGGGGTTCAGCCAGTACACGCGGCGGGCTCGCCGGGCGACGTCGCGTACGGCGGGCAAATTCGGGTCGCTCATGTTCGTCCGGGCGTCCCCGAGGACGAACACCGTCGTGCGCGGCCCGACCGCGTCGCCGTACCGTTCGGCGAACTCGCCCAGCGCCACGCCGTAGTCGCTGCTGCCGTGCCAGCCGGTGAGGGTGGCCTCGGCACGGATGCGGGCGCCGAGCCCGTCGGGGTCGGCGCGGCCGTGATCCAGCAGGCCGGTCACCTCGTCGAGCCGATTGACGAAGGCGAACACGCGGACCTTGCTGAACTGGTCGTGCAGTGCCTGCACCAGCAGCATCGTGAAGTCCGAGAAGCCGGACACCGAGCCGGACACATCGCACAGCAGCACGAGTTCGGGGCGTGCCGGGCGGCGCCGGCGCAGCACCGGCCGCATCGGCACCCCGCCCGTGGACAGCGAGGAGCGCAGGGTGCGGCGCAGGTCGATCGTGCCGCGCGCGGCTCGCCTGCGGCGTGCGGCGAGCCGGGTGGCCAGCTTGCGCGCGAGCGGCTGGACCGCCCTGCGCAGTTCGGTCAGTCGGTCCTGGTCGGCGAACAGGAAGTCCACCCGGTCGGCCGTCGGCCGGACGCCGCGCCGCGCGATCTCGTCCCGGCCGCGCCGCTCGGCGACCCGGCGCCGGGCCTCCGCCCCGACCATCCGCCGGAACTCCTCGATCCGGCGCCGGATCTCGTCGTCCAGCAACCGGTCCGCGAATCCCGCGCCGCTCTCGTTCCGCCCCCGGACGTCGGTCCGCACCCGGGCCAACAAGGTCTGCGGACGGAGCCGTTCGAGGGTTTGGTACGCCGACCAGCCGTCCGTCTCCGGTGAACTCCCGTATCCGCCGAGGCCCTCGACCGCCTCCGCCGCCAACCGGGCCATCAGCGCGCGGTCGTCGGCGGCCAGTGCTTCGGCGAGCCGGTCACGCAGGGCCTCGCGGTCGGCGGGGTCGCCGTCCGGGCGGCCGACCCCGCGCGGGAAGTACAGGTCGAAGACCGGGTCGAACACCGCGCGTTGAGCCGGGCCGTGCAACAGCGTGGCGGCCAGGCCCTCGCGCAGCAGCTCCCGGTCCGCGAGTCCCAGCGCCTCCACCGCGCGGGCCGCGTCCACGGTCTCCCCGGTGCCGATCCGCACCCCGTGGGCGCGCAGCGCCCCGACGAGGCCGGTGATGCGCTCGGCGACACCGGTCACAGCGCGTCCAGGTCGAGCTTCGCGGCCGCCTTCTGGATGTCGTCCTGATGCTTGAGGATCACCCCGAGACTGTCCCGTACGACCGTCTCGTCCAGCGTGTCGGCGCCCAGGGCCAGCAGGGTGCGCGCCCAGTCGATGGTCTCGGCGACGGACGGAACCTTGCGCAGGTCCATGGCGCGCAGTGCCCCGACCACCCGGACCACCGACGCGGTCAGCGCCTCGCCGAGGCCCGGCACCTTCAGCCGTACGATCCGCCGCTCCAGCTCCTCCTCCGGGAAGCCGATGTGCAGGAACAGGCAGCGGCGGCGCAGCGCCTCGGACAGCTCCCGGCCGGCGTTGGAGGTGAGGACGACGAACGGGCGGCGGGTCGCGGTGACCGTGCCCAGCTCCGGGACGGTGATCTGGAAGTCGCTGAGCACCTCCAGCAGCAGTCCCTCCATCTCGACGTCGGCCTTGTCGGTCTCGTCGATCAGCAGCACCGTCGGTTCGTCCCCGCGGATGGCGGTGAGCAGCGGGCGGGGGAGCAGGAACTCCTCGCTGAAGATGTCGGTGCGGGTCTCGTCCCAGTTCTCGTCGCGGCCCGCGCTGATCCGCAGCAGCTGCTTGGCGTGGTTCCACTCGTACAGTGCGCGGGACTCGTCCACGCCCTCGTAGCACTGGAGCCGGACCAGCCGGGCCCCGGCCACCTGGGCGACGGCCTTGGCCAGCTCGGTCTTGCCGACCCCGGCGGGGCCCTCCACCAGCAGCGGCTTGCCCAGCCGGGCGGCGAGGAAGACGGTCGTGGCGACGGCGGGCGAGGCGAGGTAGCCGGTCTCGGCGAGGCGGGCGGAGACGTCGTCGACGGACGTGAACAACGGGGCCTCCGGCGGGGTCGGGGAGCGGGTTCCGCACTGCTGACGACTATCTAAGCGCTTGTTCACCGTCCGTGTCACGTGGATCCGGCGGAGACGGCAGGGGGCGGCCGAGGGATATACACCGATCGGTTTCCCTTCGTCCGTGGCGCGGTAACCTCGCCCCATGGCCTCCACAGACAAGGCGTCCCCGCGCGACCGGCTGCTCGACGCGGCCGCCCGGCTCTCCTACCGCGACGGCGTGTCCATCGGCGTCGAGGCGCTGTGCCGGGAGGCGGGTGTCTCCAAGCGGTCGATGTACCAGCTCTTCGACAGCAAGGACGAGATGCTGGCCGCGAGCCTTCAGCGGCGGATCCCGGTGTACGAGGCCCGGTTCACCCACCCCGACCCGCAGGCCGCGAGTCCGCGCGAGCGCATCCTGTACGTCTTCGAACAGCTGGAGAAGGGCTCTGTGGACCCCGGGTACCACGGCTGCCCCTACCTGGCCGTGCTGGTCGAGCTGAAGGACCCCGGGCACCCGGCGAACGCGGTCGCCCGCGGGGTCAAGGAAGACCTGGCGCAGACCTTCCGCACGCAGGCCGAGCGGGGCGGCGCCCGGGACCCCGAGCTGCTCGCCCGCCAGCTCCTGCTGGTCTTCGACGGCGCCAGCGCCCGGGCCGGCGCCGCGGTGGAACGCCTGGACGACAAACTCGCCACGGTGACCGCGACCGCCCTGCTGGACGCGGCCGGGGTGAAGTAGCCCGGCGGAACCGCAACCTACCCCCGTACGGGCCACCACAACGCGCCGACCGGCTCGCCCGCCCGGTGCAATGGAGCCGTGACCGCGCCCCCGGACGACTGCCTCGCGCGCAACGAGTGGATCTGCGGCGCCTATCTGAGCACCCGCCGCCAGATCCTGCTCGACGCGGTCCTCCAACACCTCCAGCTGACCGCCCTGTCCGTCCTCATCGGCCTGGCCATCGCCCTGCCACTCGCGGTACTCGCCCGTCGCTGGGGCTGGGCGGCCGGCCCGGTCCTCGCCGTGACGACGATCCTCTACACCATCCCGTCCCTGGCGATGTTCTCCCTGCTCCTGCCCCTCTACGGCCTCTCGGCCGGCCTCGTCGTCACCGGTCTCGTGCTGTACTCGCTCACCCTGCTCGTCCGGAACATCCTCGCGGGCCTGCGCGCCGTCCCGCAGGAGACCCGGCAGGCCGCGCGCGGCCTCGGCTACGGCCCCGTCCGCCTCCTGCTCGCCGTCGAACTGCCCCTCGCCCTGCCCGCCGCGATGGCCGGGCTGCGCATCGCGACCGTCTCGGCCGTCTCCCTGGTCACGGTCGGCGCGATCGTCGGCTTCGGCGGCCTCGGGAACCTCATCTACGCCGGCATGAACACCTACTTCAAGGCCCAGGTGCTCACCGCGTCCGTGCTGTGCGTGCTGATCGCCGTCGCCGCCGACCTGCTCCTGCTCGGCGTGCAGTGGCTGATCACACCGTGGGCGAGGGCGGGCCGCGCATGAACACCCTCGCCGCCGCCTGGGACTGGCTCACCGACCCCGCACACTGGTCGGGAGACGACGGCGTACGGCACCGGCTCCTTCAGCACCTGGTGCTCACGCTCGTCTGCCTGCTCATCAGCTGCCTGATCGCCCTGCCCGTCGCCCTCGTCCTCGGCCACCTCGGCAAGGGCGGCGCGCTCGCCGTCAACATCTCCAACGTCGGCCGGGCCGTCCCCACCTTCGCCGTCCTGGTCCTGCTGCTCCTGACCCCGGTCGGGCAGTGGGGCGAGGGGCCCACGGTGGTCGCCCTGGTGCTGTTCGCCGTACCGCCGCTGCTCACCAACGCCTACGTCGGCATGCGCGAGGTCGACCGCGGCGTCGTCCAGGCGGCGCGGGGCATGGGGATGACCGGGCGGCAGATGCTGTTCCACGTGGAGCTGCCCCTTTCGCTCCCCATGGTGCTGAACGGGGTGCGGATCGCCGCCGTCCAGCTCGTCGCGACCGCAACCCTCGCCGCGCTCCCGGGCGGCGGCGGCCTCGGCCGGATCATCACGGCCGGCTTCAACCTCGCCAGCACACCGCAGGTGGTCGCCGGCGCGCTGCTCGTCGCGGTGTTCGCCCTCCTCGTCGAGGCCGTCTTCGAGGTCGCCGAGCGGCTCGCACCGATGTGGGCCAGGGGCGGCCGGTGAACGGCCGCGCAGCCCTGGCGGCGGCCCTGGTGCTGCCCCTCACCGCCTGCTCCACCGGCCCCTCCCTGGAGAACCGCGGCCAGGTCACCGCGCCGCCCGGCGACAACCACCACCTGACCATCGGCTCGGCAGGCTTCACCGAGAGCGATCTGCTCGCCCAGATGTACGCCCAGCTCCTCGAGCGGGCCGGCTACCGGACGTCCCTGATCACGGTCGCCAACCGGGAACTGTACGAACCGGCCCTGGAATCCGGCCAGATCGATGTCGTGCCCGAGTACGCGGCCACCTTCGCCGACTGGCTGAACGCCAAGACCCACGGCGCCGACGCGCCCCCGGCCGGCTCGCCCGACCTCGACACCACCATGAAGGCCCTGCGCCGCCTCGCCACGCCCCGCGGCCTCACCGTCCTTGCACCCGGCCGCGCGGTCGACCAGAACGCCTTCGCGGTGAGCGCCTCCTTCGCCCGCCGGCACGGCCTGAAAACCCTCAGCGACCTGGGCGCCTCCGGACTGCGGGTACGGCTCGCGGCGGGCGACGAATGCGTACAGCGGCCGTACTGCGCACCGGGCCTGAAGAAGGTGTACGGCATCGACATCACCGGGGTCGATCCCAAGGGCGTCGGCACCACGCAGGCCAAGCGGGCCGTGCAGGACGGCCGGGACCAGATGGTGCTGACCACCACCACGGACGCCACGCTCGACGAGTTCGGTCTGGTGCTGCTCGCCGACGACAAGCATCTGCAGAACGCCGACTACGTGGTGCCGGTCGTCAACCGCTCCCGTGCGGGCAGCGCCGGCGTGGCGAAGGCACTCGGCAAGCTCGGCACCGTCCTCACCACCCGTGACCTGGCCGACATGAACCGGCAGGTCGACAGCTGGCGCCGGCTGCCCGCCGATGTGGCGCGTGCCTATCTCCAGCGCAAGGGCCTGGTGGGCTGAGCCGCCTCAGGCGTCCGACACCGAGTCGAACGGCACCTGTCCCCGGGCCACGCCCCGCGCGTCCGCGTCCACCGAGCGGCGCAGCGCCTCGTGCAGCTTCGCCGGGGTCAGCACACCGCGAAAACGCGCCCCGTCCAGCACCGCGACCCACCCGGCGTCGTACTGGAGCATCACCCCGAACGCCTGCTTCAGGGGCGCGCCGACCGGCACCCAGGCGGTCATCCGGTGGGCGAGGTCCCCGACCGTGCCGCCCGGTGTCAGCTCGTCGATGCCGACCCAGCCGTGCAGGTCGCCGTGCGCGTCCAGGACGACCGCCCACCTAGCGCCCTCGGACCGCAGCCGCTCCCGGGCGCGGGCGGCCGGCTCGTCCAGCCGGGCCACGGGCGGCTGCTCCAGGTCGTCCGGCTCCACCGCGGTGACCGACAGCCGCTTCAGCCCCCGGTCGGCACCCACGAACCCCGCGACGTACGGCGTCGCGGGCGCCCCGAGCACCGCGCCGGGCGTGTCGAACTGCTCGATGCGGCCCTGCCCGTAGACGGCGATGCGGTCGCCGAGCCGGACGGCCTCCTCGATGTCGTGCGTGACCAGCAGCACCGTCTTGCGGACCGCGGCCTGCATCCGCAGGAACTCGTCCTGCAACTGCTCGCGCACCACCGGGTCGACCGCGCCGAACGGCTCGTCCATCAGCAGCACCGGCGGATCCGCCGCCAGCGCCCGGGCCACACCGACCCGCTGCCGCTGCCCGCCGGACAGCTGCTCCGGGTAGCGCGGCCCGTACGTCTTCGGGTCGAGGCCCACCAGGTCGAGCAGCTCGGCCGCACGGGCCCGCGCCTTCCCCCGTTTCCAGCCGAGCAGCGCGGGCACGGTCGCGGTGTTGTCCAGGACGGTGCGGTGCGGGAAGAGCCCGACCTGCTGGATGACGTAGCCGATCCGGCGGCGCAGCCGCACCGGGTCGACGGCCGCGACGTCCTCGCCACCGACGAGGATCCGGCCGGAGGTCGGCTCGATCAGCCGGTTCACCATCATCATGGTCGTCGTCTTGCCGCAGCCGGACGGTCCGACGAGCGTGACGAGTTCGCCCTCGGACACCTCGAAGGACAGGTCGTCCACGGCCGTCGTACCGTCCGGATACCGCTTGGTGACCTGCTCGAACCGGATCATTCCCTCACGCTACGGCAGGGTGCCCGGGCCTTCATCCCGCCGTGCCCCGGCCGGCGGACACGAGGGAAGCGGACCGTCAGCCGAGCAGGATCACCTCCAGCGTCCGCGGCCCGTGCACGCCCTCGACCCGGTCCAGCTCGATGTCGCTGGTCGCCGAGGGCCCGGAGATCCAGGTCAGCGGTCGGGTGGGGTCGAGGCGTTCCAGGGCCTGCGGGACGGAGGAGACGACCTGGTCCGGTACCCGGACGACACAGATGTGGTGGTCCGGGACGAGCGAGATACGGCGACGGCCCTGGTCGGGGGAGCTGTCCAGGACCAGGGTGCCGGTCTCGGCGATCGCCACGGCACACCCCGTCACCACGCTGTCCACCTGGTCCAGCCGGTGCGGCGTGCTCACCGCCCGGTCGTGGATCCGCACGGGGTCGGCGGCCGACATCCACTCCGGTGGCAGCCCGGGCGGAACCAGCACCTCCTGGGAGCCGCGCTCGGCCAGCAGCCGCATGACCAGGTCCGGCATCTCCTCGGCGCCGCAGCGGTGCACGATCGCCCGGTAGTCCGCCAGGTTCTCCGCCAGCAGCTCCACCGTCTGCTCGGCCGTACGCGCCCCGTGCTCGCGCAGATAACCCCGCTCCACGGCCGCCTCGTACGGCCTGTCGTCCGGCACCACATCGGCGAGCGCCCGCCGCACCCGGCCCAGAACGCGTTCCCTGCTGCTCACTTGGCGTTGTCCTTTCCACCTCGCGTGCGCTGCCACCAGTCCCGGAAGGACTCGGCCGGTACGACCGGCAGGTCCCGGGTACCGCTCCACGCCTTGCCCGGGCCCGGCAGGGTACGGGGGTGCAGCCGGCGGGTGCGGGAGGCGAGCCGCTGCCCGGTGCGCAGCGCGCCGGGGTGGGCGAAGGCCCAGCGCGCGGCCCGCATCGCCGCCCGCTCGGCCGCATGCCCCTTGGCGGGCTTGAGGACGACCCTGTTGCCCTGCCGGACCGCCGGCCCGCCCTCCACGACCCGTTCCCGCAGATGCACCAGCACCTCGGGGATGTCGATGGCCACCGGACACACCTCGTAGCAGGCCCCGCACAGCGAGGAGGCGTACGGCAGGGAGGCGTCGATCTCGCTCGCCGTGCCCCGGAGCTGAGGGCTGAGGATGGCGCCGATCGGACCCGGATAGACCGAGCCGTAGGCGTGCCCGCCCGCGCGCTCGTAGACGGGGCAGACGTTCAGGCAGGCCGAGCAGCGGATGCAGCTCAGGGCCTGGCGGCCGACCTGGTCGGCGAGGGTGTCGGTGCGGCCGTTGTCCAGCAGGACCAGATGGAAGGCCGTCGGGCCGTCCTCGTCCGTCGTCCCCGTCCACATGCTCGTGTACGGGTTCATGCGCTCGGCGGTGGAGGAGCGGGGCAGGGTCTGGAGGAAGACCTCCAGGTCCCGCCAGGTCGGCACCACCTTCTCGATGCCGACGACCGAGATCAGCGTCTCCGGCAGGGTGAGGCACATCCGGCCGTTGCCCTCGGACTCCACGACGACCAGGGTGCCGGTCTCGGCGACCATGAAATTGGCGCCGGAGACGCCGACCTTCGCCCGCAGGAACTTCTCCCGCAGGTGCAGCCGCGCGGCCTCGGCGAGTTCGGCGGGCGTGTCGGTCAGGCCCTCGGGGGCCGGGCGGCCCCACTCGCCCATCTCGCTCGCGAAGATGTCCCGGATCTCACCCCGGTTGCGGTGGATCGCCGGGACGAGGATGTGCGAGGGGCGGTCCTTGCCCAACTGGACGATCAGCTCGGCGAGATCGGTCTCGTAGGCGCGGATGCCCTCGGCCTCGAGGGCTTCGTTGAGCCCGATCTCCTGCGTGGCCATCGACTTGACCTTGACGACCTCCGACTCGCCGGTCTCCTTGATCAGTTCGGCCACGATCCGGTTGGCCTCGTCCGCGTCGGCGGCCCAGTGGACCGTACCGCCCGCCGCGGTGACCGACTCCTCCAGCCGCACGAGATACCGGTCCAGATGGCGCAGCGTGTGGTCCTTGATCCGGCGGCCCGCCTCCCTCAGCTCCGCCCAGTCGGACAACTCGCCGACGGCCTTGGCGCGTTTGGCCCGGATGGTGTGCGTGGCGTGCCGCAGGTTCCCGCGCAGGGTGGGGTCGTGGACCGCTTGGCGCGCCGCCTCCGGGAAGGCGGGAAACGCGGGCATGCCGACGAACGTTCCGCTCATACCGCCGGTTCCTCCTCCGTGCTCGCCAGGATCTCCGCGATGTGGACGGGCCGCATCCCTGTCCGCAGCCGGCTCATCGTGCCGCCGATGTGCATCAGACAGGAGTTGTCGGCCGCGCACAGCACCTCCGCGCCCGTCGACTCGGCGTTGCGCACCTTGTCCGCGCCCATCGCCGCCGAGACCTCGGCGTTCTTCAGGGCGAAGGTGCCGCCGAACCCGCAGCACTCCTCGGCTCCCGGCAGCTCGACCAGTTCCAGTCCCTCGACGGCTTCCAGCAGTCGCCGGGGCCGGTCGCCGAGCCCGAGGCCGCGCAGGCCGTGGCAGGTGGGGTGGTAGGTGACCGTGTGCGGATAGTACGCCCCCACGTCCGTCACCCCCAGCACGTCCACCAGGAACTCCGTCAGCTCGTACGTCTTCGGCACCACCGGTGCCAGGGTGGCGGCGAGAGAGTCTCCGCGGCCCTCGGCCCGCGCCCGCTCGCCCATCCGGGGATACAGCTCCCGCACCATCGCCCCGCACGACCCGGACGGCGTGACGATCGCCTCGTACTCGCGGAAGACATCGGAGAAGTGCCGGGCCAGTGGCTCGGCCTCATGCCGGTAGCCCGTGTTGTAGTGGGCCTGCCCGCAGCACGTCTGGCCCATCGGGAAGTCGACGTCCACGCCCAGCCTGGTCAGCAGTTTCACCACGGCGCGACCGGTGTCCGGATAGAGCGTGTCGTTGACACAGGTCAGGAACAGGGCGACACGCATCGCGGCTCCTTGGGGTTGATCATCGGATGAGTGCAGGGTAGTCCGGCACCGGGACGCGGGGGAGACCCCGGCTCACGCGGCGAGCCGGGGGTGCGGTCACCGCGCGGTCAGCCGGGCCTCCGCCGCGCGCCAACGGCCGGTGCCGCCCTGTGGTTCGTAGCGGGTCAGCGGCTGGGTCCGGGCGAGCAGCCGCCGCATCGCGTGCCGGTCGCCGACCAGCCCGTGCGCCCGGGCCTGGACGAGGACGTTGCCGAGGGCGGCCGCCTCCGTCGGACCGGCCACCACGGGCAGTCCGCAGGCGTCGGCGGTGAGCTGGCACAGCAGTGCGTTGCGGGTGCCGCCGCCCACGACGTGCACGACGTCGACGGGGTGCCCGGCCAGCCGCTGGGCGTCCTCCACCGCCCGCCGGTGAGCCAGGGCGAGCGAGTCGAGGATGCAGCGTGTGATCTCGCCCCGGGTCTCGGGCACCGGCTGCCCCGACGCCCGGCACGCCTCGGCGATCCGCTCGGGCATCCGGCCCGGCGCGAGGAACGCCGGGTCGGAGGCGTCCACCACCGAACGCAGCGCCGGCACCGCGGCGGCCTCCCGCAGCAGCGCGCTCAGATCGGGGTCGCCCCAGGTCCGCACGCACTCCTGGAGCAGCCACAGGCCCATGATGTTGCGCAGGTAGCGGACCGTGCCGTCCAGTCCCAGCTCGTTGGTGAAGTTGGCGGCGCGGCTCGCCTCGGTCAGCACGGGCGCGTCCAGCTCCAGGCCGGCCAGCGACCAGGTGCCGGTGCAGATGTAGGCGAACCGCTCGCCCGTCGCCGGCACCGCGGCCACCGCGGACGCCGTGTCGTGCGAGCCGACCGCCGTCACCGGCACCGGTCCGGTCAGCCCCGTCTCCTCCAGTACCTCCGCCCGCAGCACGCCCGCCGGATCCCCCGGCTGCCGCAGCGGCGCGAACAGGCTCAGGTCGATGCCGAGCCGGGCGGCCACGTCGTACGACCAGTCCCGCGTCCGCGGATCGACGAGCTGGGTGGTCGAGGCGTTGGTCAGCTCGGTGCCCTGCTCGCCGGTCAGCCAGTACGTCAGCAGGTCGGGGACGAGCAGCAGGCGCCGCGCGTGCGCCAGCTGGGCCGTGGCGGCCGCCGCCGTCAGCTGGTACAGGGTGTTGAAGGGGGCGTACTGCAGGCCCGTCGCCGCGTACAGCTCGGCGGCCGGCACGGTGGCCCACACCTTCTCCGCGACACCCTCCGTGCGGGCGTCCCGGTAGTGCACCGGGTTCCCGAGCAGGGCTCCGTCGGCGTCCAGCAGGCCGTAGTCCACGGCCCAGCTGTCGATGCCGACGGAGTCGAGCCGGCCGCCGGTCGCGGCACCGGCCGCCCGGAGCCCCTCCAGCACCCCCGCGTACAGGCCGAGCACGTCCCAGCGCAGCCCCTCCGGGACCCGCACGGGCCGGTTGGGGAAGCGGTGCGCCTCGGCCAGCTCCAGGGAGTCCGGGGTCACGCGGCCGACCATCACCCGCCCGCTGGAGGCACCGAGGTCGACCGCGGCGTACGCGCGCACGTCCGTCACCGGAGGAAGGCGGCCGCGACGCCGGCGTCGACCGGGACGTGCAGTCCGGTGGTGTGGGTGAGGTCGCCACCGGTGAGCGCGAAGACCGCGTTCGCGACGTGCTCCGGCAGGACCTCCCGCTTGAGGATGGTCCGCTGCGCGTAGAACTCGCCCAGCTTCTCCTCCTCCACCCCGTAGACGGCGGCCCGCTGCGCGCCCCAGCCCCCGGCGAAGATGCCCGAGCCGCGCACCACGCCGTCCGGGTTCACCCCGTTGACGCGGATCCCGTGCTCGCCCAGCTCGGCGGCCAGCAGCCGCACCTGGTGGGCCTGGTCGGCCTTGGTCGCCGAGTAGGCGATGTTGTTCGGCCCGGCGAAGACGGCGTTCTTCGAGGCGATGTAGACGATGTCGCCGCCCAGCCGCTGAGCGATCATCACCCGCGCCGCCTCCCGCGAGACGAGGAACGACCCGCGGGCCATGATGTCGTGCTGGAGGTCCCAGTCCTTCGCCGACGTCTCCAGCAGCGGCTTGGAGATGGAGATGCCGGCGTTGTTGACGACGAGGTCGACCCCGCCGAAGGCGAGCGCCGCCGCCTTGAAGGCCTCGGCGATCTGCTCCTCGGAGGTCACGTCGACGGTCACGGCGACGGCCTTGTCGGACCCGCCCAGCTCCTCGGCCACCGCGGCCGCGTTCTCGGCGTTCAGGTCGGCGACGACGACACACGCGCCCTCGGCCACCAACCGGTGCGCGATCGCCCTGCCGATCCCGCTGCCGGCCCCCGTCACCAGTGCCACGCGCGTGGCCAGCGCCTTCGGCCTCGGCATCCGCTGGAGCTTGGCCTCCTCCAGCGCCCAGTACTCGATGCGGAACTTCTCCGACTCCTCGATCGGCGCGTACGCCGACACCGCCTCGGCGCCCCGCATCACGTTGATCGCGTTGACGTAGAACTCGCCGGCCACCCGAGCGGTCTGCTTGTCCTTGCCGAAGGAGAACATGCCGACCCCCGGCACCAGCACGATCGCCGGGTCGGCGCCGCGCATCGCGGGGGAGTCGGGTTCGGCGTGCCGGTGGTAGTAGGCGGCGTACTCCTCGCGGTACTCGGCGTGCAGCTCCTTCAGCCGCGCGACGGCCTCCTCCGGCGGAGCGGCCGGCGGCAGGTCCAGCACGAGCGGCCGCACCTTGGTCCGCAGGAAGTGGTCGGGGCAGGACGTGCCGAGCGCGGCGAGCCGCGGGTGCTCGGCCCGCGCCAGGAAGTCGAGCACGACCTGGGAGTCGTCGAAGTGCCCCACCTGCGGCTTGTCCTGCGAGGCGATCGCCCGGACGTACGGCGCGAGCGCGGCGGCCCGCTCCCGGCGGTCGGCCTCGGGCAGCGGCTCGTACCCCTCGACGACCGGCCCGAACGGCTCCGGCCTCCCCTTCTCCTCCAGGAAGGCCTCCGCGGTGCGGATGATGTGCAGCGAGTTGCGCTCGCACTCCTCGGCCGTGTCACCCCAGGCCGTGATGCCGTGCCCGCCGAGCACACATCCGATGGCCTGCGGGTTGGCCTCCTTCACGGCCGCGATGTCCAGCCCGAGCTGGAAGCCGGGCCGCCGCCAGGGCACCCACACGACGCTGTCCCCGAAGCACTCGGCGGTCAGCTTCTCCCCGTCGGCCGCGCAGGCGAGCGCGATGCCCGAGTCCGGGTGCAGATGGTCGACGTGCGCGGCGTCCACGAGCCCGTGCATGGCGGTGTCGATGGACGGTGCCGCCCCGCCCTTGCCGTGCAGGCAGTAGTCGAACGCGGCGACCATCTCGTCCTCCCGCTCGACACCGGGGTAGACGTCCCGCAGGGCCCGCAGCCGGTCCAGCCGCAGTACGGCGAGCCCGGACTCGGTCAGGGTGCCCAGGTCACCGCCGGACCCCTTCACCCACATCAGCTCGACGTCCCCACCGGTGACGGGATCGGTCTCGGTGCCCTTGGCGGACGCGTTGCCGCCGGCGTAGTTGGTGTTACGGGGGTCGGCGCCGAGCCGGTGGGACCGGGCGAGGAGAGCGGCGGCTTCGGGATGGGTTGCCATGAACTTCCAGTCCTTACTCGAGAAGGGGGGTTTCCTCAGGGGCGCGGGGAACTGCGCGGCCGGCCACGGCCGACCCGAAGCCCGCGACGAAACGGAGTCGGGCAGACGCTCACGCCCCCCAACCGGCCTGCTCCCCTCCGACCCGCTCGGCGACGATCTTCTCGGCCCACCCGCACCGCGCGTACGCGGCAAGGGGCTCGGGGTCCAGCCCCATCTCCTCGCGCACCTCCCGCAGCAGCGGCCGCACGTCGGTGTTGTACGCGTCCATCAGCACCGCGTTGGCGCCCAGCACGTCTCCGGCGGCCTGCGCCTCGGCCAGAGCGACGCGGTCGACGAGCAGCGCCTTGGCGGTGGCCTCCTGCACGTTCATCACGGACCGGATGATCGCCGGGATCTTCGCCTCGATGTTGTGGCACTGGTCGAGCATGAACGCCACGTCGGGGCTGAACCCGCCCCCACGGATGACCTCGTACATGATCCGGAACAGCTGGAAGGGGTCGGCCGCACCCACCATCAGGTCGTCGTCGGCGTAGAAGCGGGAGTTGAAGTCGAACCCGCCGAGCTTGCCCTCGCGCAGCAGCGTGGCGACGATGAACTCGATGTTGGTCCCGGGCGCGTGATGCCCGGTGTCCACCACGACCTGCGCCTTCGGCCCCAGCTTCAGGCAGTGCGCGTACGCCGTCCCCCAGTCCGGGACGTCCGTCGTGTAGAAGGCGGGCTCGAAGAACTTGTACTCCAGCAGCATGCGCTGCCCCTCGCCGAGCCGCTCGTAGACCTCGGCGAGCCCCTCGGCGAGCCGGTCCTGGCGCGCGCGGATGTCGTCCTGGCCCGGATAGTTCGTGCCGTCCGCGAACCACAGCTTCAGGTCCGAGGAGCCGGTCGCGTCCATGATGTCGACGCACTCGAGCAGATGATCGAGGGCCTTGCGCCGCACCGCCGCGTCCGGGTGACAGATGCTGCCCAGCTTGTAGGCGTCGTCCTGGAAGGTGTTGGAGTTGATCGCCCCCAGCTTCACCCCCCGGTCCTCGGCGTGTTTCGCCAGTGCGGAGTAGTCCTCCACCTTGTCCCACGGGATGTGCAGGGCGACGGTCGGCGCAACCCCCGTGAACTCGTGCACCTTGGCCGCGTCGTCCAGCTTCTCCTGCGGCGTACGCGGGACGCCGGCTTGCGCGAACACCTTGAAGCGGGTCCCCGAGTTCCCGTACGCCCACGACGGCGTCTCGACGGCCTGTGTCTTCAGCGCGGCCTTCACCGCGGCGAGGTCGGTCACTTCGGGCTCCTGTGACTTCGGTCCGGAAGGACATCCTGAACGGCTTCCGGAAAGGCTTCCGGATGAAACGATTCAGAACGGGAAGCTATGAGGCCGCCGGAGGACTGTCAACCCCCCCGTCCGGGCCCGGTTCTCGTGACCGGCGCGTGACCTTCGGCTATCGAAAACTTTTCGAGACGGACCCATTGACGTGACATGCCCGGCATGCCTAACGTCCCGGCAATCCAGTTGAAACCTTTCACGGCGCTGTGACGGCCCCTCGACGGGCCCGCTGCGCAGCCGTCGTCGAGGAGCCACCCATGACCCAGCCGTCCGACAAGGGACCGGCCCCGGTGCTGGCGCTCAGGGACGTAGCCAAGTCCTTCGGCGCCGTTCGCGCCCTGCGGGGCGTCTCCCTGGAGCTGTTCCCCGGCGAGGTGCACGCCCTCGCCGGGGAGAACGGCGCGGGCAAGTCGACCCTGATCAAGACCCTCGCGGGGGTGCACCGACCGGACGCCGGCCGGGTGCTGCTCGACGGTGAACCCGTGGTCTTCCACGGTCCCGGCGACGCCCGCGACGCGGGTATCGCCGTCATCTACCAGGAGCCCACGCTCTTCCCCGACCTTTCGATCGCCGAGAACATCTTCATGGGCCGCCGGCCCCGGCGCGCCTTCGGCCGGATCGACCACAAGGCCACCCACGCGGCGACCGCCGCGCTGATGGCGCGGCTCGGGGTCGACCTCGACCCGGACCGCCCGGCACGCGGACTGTCCATCGCCGACCAGCAGATCGTCGAGATCGCCAAGGCGCTGTCGTTCGACGCCCGGGTCCTGATCATGGACGAGCCCACCGCCGCCCTCACCGGCAGCGAGGTCGCCCGCCTCTTCAAAGTGGTGCGCACCCTGCGCGAACAGGGCGCGGCCGTCCTCTTCATCTCGCACCGCCTGGAGGAGATCTTCGAGATCTGCCAGCGGGTGACGACCCTGCGCGACGGCGCCTGGATCGCCAGCGAGCCCCTCGCCGGCATGACCGAGGACGACCTGGTCCGCCGTATGGTCGGCCGTGACCTCGACGAGCTCTACCCCAAGCAGGACGTCACCCCGGGCGAGGTCGCCCTCAGCGTCCGCCGCCTCACCCGGGAGGGCGTCTTCACCGACGTCTCCTTCGAGGTCCGGCGCGGCGAGATCGTCGGCCTCGCCGGACTCGTCGGCGCCGGCCGCACCGAGGTCGCCCGGGCGGTCTTCGGCATCGACCGCTGGGACGCCGGCGAGGTCGAGGTCGACGGGCGCAGGCTGACCAACGGCGCGCCCTCCACCGCGATGGCCGCCGGCCTCGCCCTGGTCCCCGAGGACCGGCGCGCCCAGGGCCTGGTGATGGACATGTCCATCGAGCGCAACATCGGCCTCACCGGACTCCGTACGACCGTCAAGGCGGGCCTGATCGACCGCGGCGCCGAGCGCAGCCGCTCCCTCGACTGGGCCGTCAAGCTCCAGGTGAAGTACGCCCGGATCGCCGACGCCGTCTCCACGCTCTCCGGCGGCAACCAGCAGAAGGTCGTGCTCGCCAAGTGGCTGGCCACCGGCCCCAAGGTGCTCATCGTCGACGAGCCGACCCGTGGCATCGACGTCGGCACCAAGGCCGAGGTGCACCGGTTGCTGAGCGAGCTGGCCGCCGACGGCGTGGCCGTTTTGATGATCTCCTCCGACCTGCCCGAGGTCCTCGGCATGGCCGACCGCGTGCTCGTGATGCACGAGGGCCGGCTCACCGCCGAGATCCCACGCTCCGACGCCACCGAGGAAACCGTGATGGCAGCCGCCACCGGGAGGGCCGCCGCATGACGGTGACCACCCCCAACGAAGCCCCCGCCGCCGAGGTGCCCAAGTCCAGCGGCACCCGGCTCGTCGACCGCGTCTTCAAGATGCGCGAACTCGCCATCCTCGTCGTCTTCCTGGTGATGATCGCCGTCACCCAGGCCGGCAACAGCGAGTTCCTCTCCGAGCAGGGCATCAAGGACCTGCTGCTGAACGCGACCATCCTGGTGCTGGTCGCCACCGGCCAGTCGCTGGTGGTGATCACGAGGAACGTCGACCTGTCCGTCGGCTCCACGCTCGGCATCACCGCCTTCGCCGCGGGCGTCTACCTCCACGGCGGCGGCAACCCGGTCGTCGCGATCGCGCTGGCGGTGCTGCTCGGCATCGGCGTCGGACTGCTCAACGGGCTGCTGGTGAGCCTCGGCCAGGTGCCGGCCCTGGTCGTCACCCTCGGCACGATGTACATCGTCCGCGGCGTCGACTCCATCTGGGTCGGCTCCCGCCAGATCACCGCGGCCGACCTGCCCGGCGGGTTCGTCGACTTCGGCTCCGGCGGCCTCTCCGCCGTGCCGTACCTGGCGCTGATCGCCCTCGCCGTGCTGGTCGCCACCGCCTACTACCTCAAGCACTTCGGCAGCGGACGCGAGCTGTACGCGCTCGGCTCCAACCCGGAGGCCGCCCGCTTGGCGGGCATCCCCGTCCGCAAGCGGATCCTCGTCGCCTACACCTTCTGCGGCGCCCTCGCCGGCCTCGCCGGAGCCATGTACCTGGCCCGCTTCGGCAACGTCGACTCCGGCACCGGCAACGGCTACGAACTCACCGTCGTCAGCGCGGTCGTCGTCGGCGGCGTGGTCTTCACCGGCGGCTCCGGCAGCGTCTACGGCGCCGCGCTCGGCGCGCTGCTGCTGACCTCCATCAACAGCGTGCTGCCCGCCCTCGGCGTCAGCTCCGTCTGGGTGCTCGCGATCAACGGCATCCTGCTCCTCCTCGCCATCGCCGTGGACCGCGTGGTCGCGCTGCGGGTGGCGTCGGCCCTGAAGAAGAGGAACGCCCGCCATGCCTGAGTCCGGATCCCTGGTGAGCCGCGCGATCCGCTGGGACACGGTCGTCGGCGCCCTCCTGATCGTGCTGCTGCTGTTCTCCTTCTCCTTCGTGGACGGCTTCGGCAACGCGCTGAACCTGTCCTTCCTCCTCGGCAACACCCTGCCGATCGCGCTGATCGCCCTGCCGATGACCCTGCTGGTGGTCGCCGGCGAGATCGACCTGTCGGTCGCCTCCACGGCCGGCCTGTCCGGCGCGGTGATGGGCGCCCTGTGGAACCAGGGCATGACCATCGAGACGATCATCCCGATCTGCCTGCTGCTCGGTGTCGTCTGCGGGCTGGTCAACGGCCTGCTCGTCACCCGGCTCGGCCTGCCGTCCCTCGCCGTCACCATCGGCACCCTCGCCGCCTACCGGGGCATCGCGCAGATCGTGCTCGGCTCCGACGCGGTGACCGACTTCCCCACGCAGTACCTGGACTTCGCGGCCGGACGGGTCGGGGACAGCTTCCTCCCGCAGGCCTTCCTGCCCTTCCTGGTGCTGCTCGCCATCGCCGTGGTCGCCCTGCACGCCACCCCGTTCGGACGGTCGCTCTTCGCGATCGGCGCCAGCGAGGAGGCCGCCCGCTTCGCCGGCATCCGCGTCAAGCGGCAGAAGCTGCTCCTGTTCACCCTGACCGGCCTGATGGCCTCCCTCACCGGCGTCTTCTGGGCCCTGCACTACGCCAGCGCCCGCTACGACAACGCCACCGGACTCGAACTCTCCGTCATCGCCGCGGTGCTGCTCGGCGGCATCGACTTCGACGGCGGCAAGGGCACGCTCGGCGGCGCCGTCGCGGGAGTGTTCCTGCTCGGCGCGCTGCAGAACGTGATGAGCCTCCAGGACGTCTCAGCCCAGTCGCAGATCGTCGTCACCGGCGTCCTGCTCGTCGTCTCCGTGCTCGGCCCCCGGGTCGCACGCCAGATCTCCGTCGCACGGGCGGGCCGCAGAGCCGCCGCCTCGACTCCGACGGCCTGAAACCCCGCTCACCTCCGTAAAGGACCCGCCATGCGCAAGTCATCCCTCCGCCGTGCCTGTGCGGCCCTCGCCGCCGTCACCTCCCTCGGCCTCGCCGCCACCGCCTGCGGCGGCACCACCAAGGAGGACGTGAAGAACGAGAGCACGGGCGCCGCCGCCTCCGGCGCCAAGGCCGACCCCGGCGCGGCCACCAAGAAGGGCCTCACCGTCGGCTTCCTGCCCAAGCAGGTCAACAACCCGTACTTCACCTCCGCCGACAAGGGCGGCGAGGCCGCGCTGAAGGAACTGGGCTCCAGCTACAAGGAGGTCGGCCCGTCCAGCGCCACCGACACCTCGGGCCAGGTGTCGTACGTCAACACCCTCACCCAGCAGCGGGTCGACGCCATGGCCGTGTCCGCGCAGGACCCGGGCGCCCTGTGCACCGCGCTCAAGCAGGCCATCAGCAACGACATCAAGGTCGTCACCTACGACTCCGACACCAACCCCGAGTGCCGCAACGCCTTCGTCTCGCAGGCCTCCGCCGAGGACCTGGGCCGCACCGAGGTGCAGCTGCTCGCCAAGCAGATCGGCTACAAGGGCGAGATCGCGATCCTGTCGGCCGCACAGACCGCGACCAACCAGAACACCTGGATCGAGTTCATGAAGGACGAACTCAAGGATCCGAAGTACAAGGACATGAAGCTGGTGAAGGTCGCGTACGGCAACGACGACGCCCAGCAGTCCTTCCAGCAGACCCAGGGCCTGCTCCAGGAGTACCCGAACCTGAAGGGGATCATCTCCCCGACCACCGTCGGCATCAAGGCGGCCGCGCAGTACCTGTCGGGCTCCAAGTACAAGGGCAAGGTCAAGCTGTCCGGCCTCGGCACCCCCAACGACATGCGCAAGTACATCAAGAACGGCACCGTCGACGCGTTCGAGCTGTGGGACCCGTCGAAGCTCGGCGCACTGGCCGCGCAGACGGCCGTGGCGCTGGTCTCCGGCCAGATCACCGGCAAGGAGGGCGAGACCTTCAAGGCCGGCGGCACCACCTACACCATCGGCAAGGACGGCGTCATCAGCCTCGGTAAGCCGACCGTGTTCGACGCCAAGAACATCGACCAGTTCAACTTCTGATCACCCGAGTCCCCTTACCTGGAGGGCCGTTGATGCAGCGCGTGTGCTTCCTGCTGAAGGTCAGGGCGGACCGCCTCGACGAGTACCGCGAGCGGCATGCCGCCGTCTGGCCGGAGATGCTCGACGCCCTGGAGGCGACCGGCTGGCACAACTACTCGCTCTTCCTGCGCGAGGACGGCCTGCTCGTCGGCTACCTGGAGACCGAGGACTTCGCCGCCGCCCAGGCCGGCATGGAGGCCACCGATGTCAACGCCCGGTGGCAGGCGGAGATGGCGCCGTTCTTCGAGTCGCTGGACGGCGCCCGGCCCGACGAGGCCATGAAACCGCTCACCGAAGTGTTCCACCTCGCCTGATCACCCGGAGCCGATCATGAGACGACGCACCGTGCCGGCCGGTGTCCTCACCGCCTCCGGGCCGGCCGCGGGAACGGCGCGGGCGGCCGGCCCGGGCTCCTCGGGCACCGGCAAGGGAGCCACCCGGCTCGACGCCCGGGCCGTCCGTTTCGTCTCCTACGACGGCCTGGTCACGAACAACTCCTGCCGGAGGAACACTCTGCTGACCCACCAGGGGCACCGGTACGGCGTCCGGCACACGGCGACCCGGAACGCGGTCGTCGCCCGCCGCGCCCTCGGTGCGCCCACCCGGTCGACGCTCACCCTGCCGCACCGGCTCAAGGCCGACGACTCCCACAACGTCATCTCCACGGGCGTCCCGAAGGCGGACGGCCGCCTGCATCTGCACACGGATTCCCACAACGACGGCTTCTTCCACGTCGAGTCGGGCGCCGGAACCCTTGCCCACCCCGACACCGCCTGGACCCCCGCCGTCCTACGGACCACCCTCGACGGACCCGCGCTCGCCTCGCGGTTCACGACCCCCTCGGCGCCGCGCGTCGGGGACTTCGCACTCCCTGCCTGACCGGTCTGTCCCGGGTGGCGGTGCCGGTAATGTGAAGGCCCGCCCGCCGCCCCTCGTCCCCCTGGAGGTCTGAAGCCCGATGGCCCAGTCGGTGGGTATCAAGGACGTCGCCCGCGCCGCCGGAGTGTCGGTGGGCACGGTGTCCAACGTCATCAACCGCCCGGACACCGTCGCGAGCGAGACCCGCGCGCGGGTGCTGTCCGCGATCGACCGGCTCGGCTACGTCCGCAGCGAGTCCGCACGTCAACTGCGCGCCGGCCGCAGCCGGATCATGGGCCTGCTCGTCCTGGACATGGGCAACCCGTTCTTCGTGGACGTGGCGCGCGGCGCCGAACGGGCGGCCCGGGACGCGGGGCTCGGCGTGATGGTCTGCAACAGCGCGCAGAACGCGGCCGAGGAGGCCGAGTACCTGTCCCTCTTCGCCGAACAGCGGGTGCGCGGTGTGCTGCTCACCCCCGCCGACGCCACCGGGCACAACATCGCGGCCTTCCGCCGGCACGGCATCCCGTTCGTGCTGGTCGACCGGGTCGCCGAGGGTGCCACCGAGTGCTCGGTGTCCGTGGACGACGTGGCGGGCGGTGCCCTCGCGGTCCGCCATCTGGTGGACGCCGGGCACCGCTCCCTGGCCTACGTCAGCGGCCCGCCCGGACTCAACCAGGTCCGTGACCGCCGTACCGGCGCGCTCAACGCACTCGCCGAAGCGGGGCTCGGCCCCGACGCGCTGCGCGAGTTGCCCACCGAGCGTCTCGACGTGGCCGCGGGCCGCGACGCGGGCGCCCGCCTGCTCGGCCTCGCCGACCGCCCCACCGCCGTGTTCTGCGCCAACGACCTGCTCGCCCTCGGCGTCCTGCAGGCCATGTACGCGGCCGGTGTCACGGTCCCGGACGACCTCGCGATCGTCGGCTACGACGACATCGAGTTCGCCGCCGCGGCCGCCGTACCCCTCACCTCGGTACGGCAGCCCGCCGTCACCATGGGCGCCCTCGCCGCCGAGCTGCTGCTGGAGGAGACCGAGCAGGACGACGGCAGGCGGACGCACGAGCACCGCCGGGTGGTGCTCCAGCCGGAGCTGGTGGTGCGCCGCTCCAGCCTCGCCGCCCGCTGACCGGGAGTTCAGTAACAATCGATGATCCCGGAGGCCGGCCCGCACCCGGTCATGTGCTGAACTGGGACGCGTCCATACCGTCCGTCCCGGGAGCCCCGTTGAGTCTCAGCTACCGCCAGCCCGGCGTCGTCCTCACCGACCGCCGCTTCACCGTGCCCCTCGACCACGCCGACCCGGGCGGCGAGACCATCGAGCTGTATGCCCGCGAGGCGGTCGCGAGCGACAAGGCCGGGCAGGACCTGCCCTGGCTGCTGTACCTGCAGGGCGGGCCCGGCTTCGGGGCGAATCGTTTCGTCGGACGTCAGGCCTGGCTCGACCGGGCCCTGAAGGACTACCGCGTCCTGCTGCTCGACCAGCGCGGCACCGGCAGCTCCACGCCCGCCACCCGGCAGACGCTCCCGCTGCGCGGCGGCCCCGCCGAGCAGGCCGACTACCTCACCCGCTTCCGCGCCGACTCCATCGTCCGCGACTGCGAGACCATCCGCCCCCAGGTCACCGGCGGCGCCCCGTGGACCGTGCTCGGCCAGAGCTTCGGCGGTTTCTGCACGGTGTCGTACCTCTCCGTCGCCCCCGAGGGCCTGGACACCGCCGTGATCACCGGCGGGCTGCCCTCCCTGCACGCCCACGCCGACGACGTCTACCGCGCCGCCTACCCGCGCGTCGAACGCAAGGTCACCGCGCACTACGCCCGCTATCCGCAGGACGTCGAACGGGCCCGCCGCATCGCCGACCACCTCCTCACCCACGACGTGGTCCTGCCGAACGGCTACCGCTTCACCGTGGAGGCCTTCCAGTCCCTGGGCCTCATGCTCGGCGCGGGCGACGGCAGTCACCGCCTGCACCACCTGCTGGAGGACGCCTTCGTGCGCACCCCCGGCGGCTTCGACCTCTCCGACGCCTTCCAGGAGCAGGCGCAGGCCCTGCTGTCGTACGCCGGCCACCCCCTCTACGCGCTCGTCCACGAGGCGATCTACGGCCAGGACGCCCGCCCCACCGCCTGGGCCGCCGAGCGCGTCCGCGCCGAGTTCCCGCAGTTCGACGCGGCGAAGGCGCTCGCGGGCGACGCCCCGGTCCTGTTCACCGGCGAGACGATCCACCCCTGGATGTTCGACAGCGACCCGGCCCTGCGCCCGCTGCGCGAGACGGCCGAACTGCTCGCCGCCCGCACCGACTGGCGCCCGCTGTACGACCCCGCCCGCCTCGCCGCCAACGAGGTCCCGGTCGCCGCCGCCGTCTACCACGACGACATGTACGTCGACACCGCCCACTCCCTGCAGACCGCCCGCGCGATCCGCGGTCTGCGCACCTGGGTCACCGACGAGTTCGAGCACGACGGCCTGCGCGCCGGCGCGCCCCGGGTACTGGACCGGCTGCTGGCGCTGGCCCGCGACGAGGTCTGACGTGACGCGCCACGCCCGACCCCGCGGACCACGCCTCAGGTGCCGGGTGCGCCGCAACGAGTCACGGACGGGGCAGGACGGCATAGGGTGCCGCCCATGACGGAGGCGAAGATCACCGAACTCGAGCCCCTGCCCGGCGACTGGCAGCGCGCCCTGGCCGTGGTGGCGCACCCCGACGACCTGGAGTACGGCTGCTCGGCGGCCGTCGCGGCCTGGACCGACGCCGGCCGCGAGGTCACCTATGTGCTGGCCACCCGCGGCGAGGCCGGCATCGACACCCTCGACCCCGCCACCTGCGGCCCGCTGCGCGAGCGCGAGCAGCGGGCCAGTGCGGCCGCCGTCGGCGTCAGCGCGGTGGAGTTCCTCGACCACCGCGACGGCGTGATCGAGTACGGCCCCGCGCTGCGCCGGGACATCGCCGCCGCGATCCGCCGCCACCGACCCGAACTCGTCGTCACCCTCAACCACCGCGACACCTGGGGCGGTGTCGCCTGGAACACCCCCGACCACGTCGCCGTCGGCCGGGCCACCCTGGACGCCGCCGCCGACGCCGGCAACCGCTGGATCTTCCCCGAACTCACCGAGCAGGGCCTGGAACCCTGGAACGGCGTCCGCTGGGTGGCCGTCGCCGCCTCCGCGCACCCCACCCACGCCGTCGACGCCACACCCGGCCTGGAGCGGGCGGTGCGCTCGCTGCTCGAACACCGCACGTACATCGAGGCGTTGACCGACGACGACCCGGACGCGTACGTCCGCGACTTCCTGACCGCGCAGACCACCACCGCCGCCGAACGCTTCGCCGGCCGGCCGGCGGTGACCTTCGAACTGTTCAGCCGCTAGGTCCTGTCGTCAGACTCCCGTCGTCCGCCCGGACGGCGGGCCGCGCGTCAGCAGCTCCTCTGCTCCCGCGAACTGCGCTTCCCGCTCGGCGGGATCGCCGTCGTCCTGCGGGACCCGCAGGACGACGCTCCGCACCGGCTGCGGGACCGATAGCGGCGGTTGCGCGAGGAGATCGCGCGGCTCGAACGGTTCGCGGAGGTGGCGAGCAGGCCATCGGACGACCTCGCCGACGTTGCCGTGCCGGTCGCCGCGGATCAGCCGTTGCGGGCCGCCCGCCTCGCCTCGCTCGGCGCCGCTCCCGCTGCGTGCCCTCATCGCCCAACGGCTCGCCACCGCACTCGACGTCGTGACGAGGCAGCAGTCGTACTCCCGGGCCGCGCGGCACCTGGGGCGGCGAGGACGGCTGGGGCCTGCTGCTCAAGGCGGTCGAAGGGGTGGCCCAGGGCAGCGGCGGACCGGGCGGTTTCCCAGGTCAGTAGGCTGGGCCCCATGCCGGACCAGATAGCTGACCCCTCCGACCTGCGCGGCGACTGCGCCCAGTGCTTCGGGCTGTGCTGTGTCGCCCTGCCCTTCGCCCGCTCCACCGACTTCGCGCTGGACAAGCCCGCGGGCAAGCCCTGCCCGAACCTGCGGGGCGACCACCGCTGCGGCATCCACGCCGACCTGCGGGAGAAGGGCTTCACCGGCTGCACGGTCTACGACTGCTTCGGCGCCGGTCAGAAGGTCTCGCAGGTCACCTTCGGCGGGCAGGACTGGCGTACGGGAACGAAGGAGCACGCGCGGCAGATGCTGGACGTGTTCCCGGTCGTACGCCAGCTGCACGAGCTGCTGTGGTACCTGAACGAAGCGCTCGGCCTGTCCGCCGCCCGGCCCGTCCACGCCGATCTGCGGCGTGCCCTGGAGCGGACCGAGCGGCTCACCCGGCAGACCCCCCAGGAGCTGGCCGCGCTGGACGTGGCCGCACACCGGCAGGAGGTCAATGTGCTCCTGCTGCGCACCAGCGAGCTGGCCCGGGCCGGCGTCGCCGGGAAGGGCGGCAAGGGCGGCAAGGGCGGCGGCAAGGACCGCCGGGGCGCGGATCTCATCGGGGCCCGCCTCAAGGGCGCCGACCTGCGCGGGGCGAGCCTGCGCGGTGCCTACTTGATCGGCGCCGATCTCACCGGGGCCGACCTGCGCGGCGCGGACCTGATCGGCGCCGATCTGCGGGGCGCCGACCTGACCGACGCGGACCTCACCGGTGCCTTCTTCCTCACCCAGCCGCAGCTCACCGCGGCCCGGGGCAGTGCCGGCACCAAGCTGCCCGAGTCAGTCACCCGACCGGTGCACTGGACAGCCGGCAGCTGATCCGGGGGCGCCGTCCGGGACCGTGACCGGTACGGCAGCTCCTCGGGCGGGGCGGCGACCGGCGGGCCGCGCGGCGCCGTCCTGCACCTGTCCGTCCGCCTCGTGCGCCGGGCAGCGACCGGCCGCGTCCGCGACGTCTTCCGGCACACGTCCCTGCGCCGGCCCCGCGACCGCTTCCGGCGCCGGTCCGGCCACCGGATGCGACCCGGTGGCCGGTGCCGGCCGCCGTTCCAGCCGCATGCGCAGTGCCTCAGGCATCAGCGTCAGCCGCTCGGTGACGGTCAGCCGGTAGGCGGGGTCGGTCCGCAGCTCGTAGCGGCGCAGCAGCAGGCCGAGGACCAGGGTCGCCTCGTGCAGCGCGAACTGGCGGCCGATGCAGGCCCGCACTCCGGTGCCGAACGGCTTGAAGGTGTGCGGCGGCCGGGCCCGGACCGCCCCCGCGTCGAACCGGTCCGGGTCGAACCGCTCGGCGTCCTCGCCCCACACCGCCGGGTCGCGGTGCAGCATCGGCGTCAGCACCAGCGCCCACGCGCCCCGGCGCATCGGATGGTCCCCGGCGAGCACGGTGTCGTGCCGGGCCTCCCGGGCGAAGGCCGGCGCGGTCGGCCACAGCCTCAGCGACTCGTCGAGCACCCGGCGGACGTACCGCAGCTTGGCGATCCGGTCGTAGCCGGGCCGTGGCGTGTCGCCCCAGACCCGGTCCACCTCGGCGCGGGCCCGGGCGGCGACCTCCGGGTGCCGGGCGAGGTGGTACAGGGCGAAGGAGAGCGCGCCAGAGGTGGTCTCGTGGCCTGCCACCAGGAACGTGATCACCTGCTTGCGGACGTTCTCCGCGGACAGCTTCTCGCCGGTCGCCGGGTGGACCGTCTCCAGCATGCGGTCCAGCAGGTCCCCGTCGCCGCCGCCGGACCGGCGCCGGGCCGCGACCAGGTCGTCGACCGTGCGGTCCAGGTACGCCATGTCGGCCGCGTTGCGCCGGGCGGCGGCGCGCAGCAGCAGCGGGGCCAGCGGCCCGGGCACGCTGTTCAGCCGCTGCGCGTAGGTGAGCGTGCCGACCATCGCCGTGACGAACGGGTGCGGCCGGTCCCGCTCGAAGGAGCCGAAGTCGTGCCCGAAACCGGTCCGCGCGATCGTCTCCAGGGTCAGCTTGGTCATGTCCCCGGGCACGTCCACCGCGCGTCCGGCCGCGGCCTGCCGGTCCCAGTGGTCGGTCAGCCGGCCGGCGACCGCCAGCATCATCCCGTGGTAGCCCTCCATGGCCTCCCGGCTGAACCCGGGCGCCAGCACGTCGTGCGCCAGCTGCCAGTTCGGCTCGTGGTTGTAGGCGGTGAACAGGCCGTCCCCGGCGACCGGCCGCAGATTGGCCACCCCCAGCCCGACGTGCTTGGCGAACCGGGACTCGTCCGCGAGGTCCGCGACGAGCGGCGCCCCCCACACGAACACGAACTCCTTGCCGAAGACCCGGCGCCGGAAGACCGGGCCCAGCTCGCGCGCGAAGCGCATGGAGTCCTGCAGCGGCCTGCGCCGGTCGACGCCGAGCACATCCCCGAGCAGCGGCAGTCGGCGCGGCGGGTGCGGGATGCGGTGCAGCTCGGGCCAGCCCTGCTCGGCGCTCCGGAAACCCTTCGGCAGTCCGGTCTCCGTCGTCTCCGCCATGACGCGATCTCCCTTGATCCAGCGGACCGTTGAACCTGCGACGCGCGCGTGTTGTACGTGAGTTCAATAACCGTTCTCAGTGTGGGACGCCTGTTGAACCGGCGTCAAGTAATGTGACGCCATGCCCGCGAACCAGGGGGAGCGCGCCCGGCGCAGACTCAGCACCGAGGAGCGGCGTGCACAGCTGCTGTCGGTCGGCGCGAAGCTGTTCTCGGAGAGCCCCTACGACGAGGTGTGGATCGAGCAGGTCGCCGAGATCGCCGGGGTCTCCCGCGGGCTGCTGTACCACTACTTCCCGACCAAGCGGGACTTCTTCGCCGCGGTCGTGGAGCGCGAGAGCGAGCGGATGCTCCGCATGACGGCGGCCGTGCCCGGGATCCGGGTCCGTGAGCAGCTCACCGCCGGCCTCGACACCTACCTCGGCTATGTCGAGGCCCACGCCCACGGCTTCCGCGCCTTCCACCGGGCCGACGCGGCCGGTGACCAGGCCGTACGCCGTGTCTACAGGAGGGCGCTGGCCTCCCAGGAGCGGCAGATCCTGGCCGCGCTCGCGGCCGACCCGGAGTTCGGACCCGCCTTCGGGGACGCCCCGCAGATCCGCCTGGCCGTGCGCGGCTGGCTCGCCTTCACCACGGCCGTGTGCCTGGAGTGGCTGCGCGGGGGCGAGTTGACCCGCGATCAGGTGCGGGACCTGTGCGCCCGCGCGCTGCTGGGTGTCATCGCCTGACCTTCGGCTCGCCGCGACCCTGCCTTCGGGTGGTGGGGGCCTGGTTGGCGCGCACACCGATCTCCGATAAGTTAGGCAAGGTTTACCTAAGGAGGTCTCGGGATGGGTGACACGCAGGACTGGACGGCCGCACCCGCCGCGGCGGAACGGGCACGGTCGGTGCTGGCCGCAGCGTGGTCGTGCGCGGTGACCGCGGACGGCGTACGCGAGGAGTACGTCGGCGCGCACACCGTCACCGACGACGGAGCGGTGCGGCTGACGGTGCCCGACGACAGCGCCCTGCTCACGGCGGCCGTCCGCGCGCCCCGCCAGGAGCCCTCGGCCGTGCTGGAGTTCGCCGACGTGGCTCCCGTCCCGGTGCGCGGCCGCATCCGTGCGCGGCTGTGTCTCGCCGGCTGGTTCGCCGCGACCGACGGCTCCCTGCTCTTCCGGCCCACCCGCGTCGTGCTGCGGCAGTCCGCCGGGGCCGTCGTCGTCGACCTCGACGAGTTCACCGCCGCCCGGCCGGACCCCCTCACCGGCGCCGAGTCCCAGTTGCTCACCCACCTCGCCGACGCCCACCCGGACGCCGTGGAGCGGCTCACCCGGCTGGTCCGGCCGGAGAGCCTGCACGCCGCGACCCGGGTGGCACCCCTCGCCGTCGACCGGCACGGGCTGACCCTGCGCATCGAACGCGCCCGCGCCCACGGCGACGTACGGCTGCCTTTCCACGCGCCCGCCGACGACGTCGCCCAGCTCGCCGAGCGCATGCACGTCCTGCTGACGCAGGCCGGCGCCGCCGCCTGCCCCCGTGCGCTACAGCGGCAGCGCGCAGACGGCGACGGGTGAGGCGAACGGCTCGCCGGCCGCGCGGAGTTCTCCGCTGTCCGTGTCCACGTGAAAGACGCTGACCGTCCCGGAGCGCTGGTTCGCCGCGAACAGCAGCCGGCCGTCGGGCGAGAACGCGATCTGCCGGGGGAAGTCCCCGCCCACCGGCACCGTGCCCAGCAGCCGCAACCGGGCCCCGCCGGCCTCGACGGCGTACCTGGCCAGGCTGTTGTGACCCCGGTTGGCCAGGAAGGCGTACGCGCCGTTCGCCGTCACCAGGATCTGTGCCGGATAGTTGGTGCCGCCGCCCGAACCCGTCTCCTGCGGCTCCCCGATCGTCAGACGGCCGGTCCTGGGCTCGTAGCCGCAGACGGCGACCGTGTCGTCGACCTCGTTGGCCAGATAGGCGTACCGGCCGCCCGGATGGAAGGTCAGATGGCGCGGTCCCGCGCCGGGCCGGGTGTGCGCCTGCGCCACCTCTGTGAGCGTGCCCCGGGACCGGTCGAGCCGGTAGGTGTAGACCGTGTCGGTGCCGAGGTCGACGGCGAGGACGTGACCGCCGTCCGGGCTGGTGAGGAACTGGTGGGCGTGCGGGCCCTGTTGACCCGGACCGGGTGCCGGGGAGGTGTGCGTGACCAGATCCGTGCGCTCACCCAGGGCGCCCGAGGCGTCGATCGGGTGCACGGCGACGCTGCCCGATCCGTAGTCGGCGCTGAGCAGCCAGCGCCCGGTGGGATGCACCGACAGGTGGCAGGGGCCCGCGCCGCCCGTGCTCCGGGTGCCGAGGACCCGCCGGTCCGCGAGGCGTACGGCCGTCACGCCGCCGTCCGGCCGCTCGTCCACCGCGTACAGCGTCCGGCCGTCCGGGTGCACGGCGAGGTAGGACGGGTCGGGGACCCCGATGAGCGTGCCCGAACCGGTGATCCGGCCCGTCGCCGGGTCGTACGCGGCCAGGCCGATGCCGGTGCCGCCGCCGTCGACGGAGGTGTAGGTGCCCACGTACAGCGGGCGGGGCCCGGACGGCTTCCGCGGCGGTACGGCGGCCCTCGGCTCGCGCTCCGCGGGCGGCATGTCCCCCGACGGGGCCGCCGGGTTCGGCACCACCACGACGGCCGCCGTGCCGGCCGCCGCTCCGAGGAGCCGGCGCCTGGTCCAGCCTGCTCCCGGCTCCCCGCTCCTCCCCGTGAGCAGGGCTGAGCTGGAGCGCGCCGCCCGTGCCTCCGTGTCCATGCCGCACCTCAGGTCGTCGGTTGCCCCGGTCGTGACAGCCACCTTGGCCTGTGCCCGCCGCCGAGGGCAAGCCGGACAACGCCCTGTGCCGCGTGCAACCAGTCGGGATGCGGCCGTGCGACCAGGCGGGTGCGGCCCGATGGGCCTACCAGTCTCCGTCCTCGACCGGTTCGCCCGGCGCGTCCTTCAGCGGGGTCACCTGGCCGGCGGACGGCGCCTGCCACGGGTCCGGATCGTCCCCGAGCCAGTCACCGACCGGCTTGACCGTCCGCAGGGCGTCGGTGGGGGCGAGGTCCTCGGCGTCCGCGTCGTAGTAGTCGTACCAGGGGAGTCCCGCCCGCGTGTACGCCGCCCGGTCCACCGGGGACGGCGGAGGCGCCTCGCCGGTGATGCGGCGCCACTCCGGGGGCGTGACCAGGTGCACGAACACCCGCCCGGCGGGCTCCTCGGACCAGTCCGTGAGCGGCCGGTCGTCCTGGTAGACCTCCTGCCGCATCGAGCCACCGACGCCCAGGCCCATGGCCGCGGCCTGCCGCCGGGGTGCCGCACCCGGCGCCCGCGGTGCCGCGCCGGGAGCCGAGGGCGGCGGCATCGCCGTGCCGGGGGCGGCCATCATCTGCGGGGCCGCGCCGTACCCGCCGTACCCGCTGGTCGCGTGGGTCCGGGCCTGCCGCTCCCGCTCCAGCCGCTCCTGCTCCTGGCGCCGCCACTCGGCCAGCGCGTCCGCCCGGAGCGGGAACGCCTGCAGCTGGACGCCGCCCCACACCTCCTCGCCGGTGACCTGCCCCTCCACGGTCGCGCCCAGGCCGAGCGGTACGGCGACGAACTGGCGGACGGTGCCCTTGCCGGAGTTGATGCCGTCCAGCCAGGGCTGGCGGGGCAGCACCACGTAGTTCTGCGGGCGCCGGGAGAGCCGGCCGCTCCACGGCTCGCCGGACACCGCGCACACCTTGCCCACCCCGACCTGGAGCGCGGCCGGCTCCGTCGTACCGGTGAAACTCAGCCACATCGCCTCGCGGAGATACACCGGCAGCATCACGCCACCGCGCGCCCGCCACTCCTCGGGGACCGTGTCGGCGTGGTCGGCGACCCGCCGGACGGGGAACTCGCCCAGCCCCGGCGGCAGCGGATGCGTGCCCGTCTCCGGCAGCCGCAGCGTGCGGACGAACCGCACCGCCGCACCGCCCGGCAGCCGCAGGGTGTTCCCGTCGATCCGTACCGCCGCGCCGGCCATGCGACCGCCCCCTCACGTCCCGTGCCGACCCGTTCCGGCACCTTCCTCACCGAGAACGCTCGCCGAACCCCGTACGGTTCCGCCACAGCTCCTCCTGGACGCCGAGGCGCTCACGCAACCGGGTCATCCGCGGCAGCTTCGTCCGCTGCTCCCGGGAGACCCGGTCCAGCTCCTCCAGCAGGCGGCGGGTGCGGTGCTCGGTGTTCAGCTCGTCGATGATCCGGTTCGCCTCGGTCAGCACCGCGCCCATCAGCTGCCAGTTCGCCCAGTCCTTGCTGATCTCCTCCTGGAGCTGCTCGGCCAGCCGGTCACGGGTGCCGGCCGCCGTGTGCAGCTCGGCCGTGAGCCGGGCCTCGGCCGACTCGGCGTTCTCGCTCAGATGGGTGGTCACGAGGACGGCGAAGCTGACCACCGCGTCGGCGATCTCCGAAAGCAGCTGCTCCACGGTCTCCCCGACCCGGTGCGGGAACAGCTCCTGGGAGCCGCGGGCCTTCGCCAGGTCCGTGAACGAACGGGCCAGCACCCGCAGGACCACCGTGCAGATCTCCAGGGTGTCCAGGCCCGTGCGCAGCACCACCCGGTGCAGCAGGCCCTCCTTCACCCGCGGATTGAGCCGCAGGCTGTCCTCGGCCTGGCGCAGCGCCGCGTCCACCCGGACGATGTCGTGGTCCAGCCGGCGTGCCTCGTGCAGCCGCTCGGCCGCCTGCTGCCAGGGGATCCGGCCCGCGGCCTCCTCGCCCATCCGCAGCATCAACTGCCGTACCCGCCGTGCCAGGTCCTCGATCGACCGGCCCGCCTCGTCCACCCACACCGGTGGCGGGAGCAGCAGGTTGCAGGCCGTCCCGACGACCGCTCCGATCAGCGTCTCCACGATCCGCGCCCACGCGGTGAACCCGACGGTGGTCACGCCGAGCACCAGCATGGCGCTGATCGCCACCTCGGCCACGTACTCGTCGACCCGCACCAGATGCCCCACGGCGAGCGCGGCCACGATCAGCAGTGCGAGGCTCCACCAGGTCAGTCCCACCAGCACGCTGAAGGCGATGGCGACCAGTACGCCGGCCACCACCGCGTTCACCCGGCGGATGCCGTTGGTGAGCGTGGCGAAGAAGGTCACCTGGACGACCAGCAGAGCGGTCAGAGGTGCGGTCAGGGGGGCCGGTTCCGGACTGAGGCGCAGGGCGATGACGTAGGCGACCGTCGCCGCCGCTGCCGACCGCAGCGTCTGGACGACCACCGGCTCCCGATGTCGCTCCACCAGGCGCAGCAGTCCTGAGCTCCACTTCTGTACGTCGTGCATCCCTTGGCCTGTTCCCGCTCATGGGGTGCATCGAACGTGGCCGATCGAGGCCTGTTTCTGTCCGTAAAGGATCGCGGGCGGTGTGCGAAGGGGGCGCCTTCATGGCCGGAAACGGTTCCCGGGCACCGAGGGGCCGTGCGTCACCGCCTCGCAGCGGCCCGGTTGCGTGACCGGTGGCCGGCGACCTGGGCGAGGTCGCCGCACCGCTCCGCCGGCACCAACGGCGGCGCCGCGCCCGGGAGTCGCCGAGGAACACCGGGGAGCAGTCCGGCTTCCCGCCTTCCTCGACCCGCTCCGGGAGCGAACCGCCGGCCGGCAGGCCGCCCGACCTGCGCGGACTCGCCGATCGGGCGGCCGGGGGCGGTTGCCGGGCGGCGGTCGGGCCGTGCTGCCCCTGGAGCGGGCGCGTGCCGCGCACGTGCGGCTGGAGAGACGGGACAACTGGGCAAGCGTGCCGGCCGTCGCCGGGTGGGACTCAGGCGTACAGCTTGTCGACGAACGCGGACAGGTTGCCCGTCGTACGGGCGATCTGCTCCTCCAGGGTCAGACTCTCCTCGAACCGGGCGCCGGACTCTGGCACCTTCTTGCCCCGGACGTAGAGCGAGCAGGCCAGATCGGTGCACATGTACAGACCGACGGAGTTGCCCTCGCGGCCCGCCGCCCCCGTCTTGCGCGCGGTCATCAGGGACACCCCGCCGCCCGGATGTGTGGTCAGGCACACCGAGCACATGCTGCGGTGCAGGAAACCCCGCTGGGAGGCCGGGAAACGCAGGGCGATGCCGACGAGCCCGCCGGCCCGCTCGGTGACCAGATAGCTGCGGTCGGGCGCTCCGGGGTCTCGCCAGCCCAGGAAGTCCAGGTCGTCCCACGGGCGTTCACCGAGGTCACGCGGGACCGCCAGCCGTTTGGCCTCCCCCTTGGAGCAATTGACGAAGGAGGTGCGGATGTCCTGCTCGGTGAGCGATCTCATGAGGGGAGCCCTTCCGGATGCGATGCCGTGAACCTAAGGGTTCTAGGTTCACGGCTAGCGTAGGTAGCAAACCGGAGAGCGGGCCAATGGATTTCCGGCACACCGGGAGAGCCGTACCTCTCGGCGGGGGGTGCGACGACGAGAACGGGGCCGCCTCCGTGCAGCACCGCATCGCCGTCGAGGCCGACGACGGTCGGGGAGCCGCCGACCGCCGGGGGGCCCGGGTGTACGTCTGCGGCGACGGCGACCGCATGGCACCCGCAGTCCGCGAGGCGTTCCGTACCCTGTACCGGGAACGCACCCCCGGCGCCGACGAGGCGGCGGCCCAGCGGTGGCTCGACACGCGGGCGGCGGACGGGCGTTGTGCGGAGGACGGGTGCGCGGCCGGCTGAGCCGCGGGGGAGGGGGCTCGGTGGGGGACTCGGAGGAGCGGGCCCGGCGGGTCCTGGCCGAGGCGGGCATACCGCCCGCCCGGCCGGCCACGCTGCGTCCCCTCGGCGGCGGTACGTACAACACCGTAGAGGAACTGCGGCTGACCGACGGCGGCCGCTACGTGCTGAAGACCGCGCCGACCGGACCCGGCCTGCGCTACGAGTCCCGGCTGCTGCGCTCCGAGGCGGAGTTCTGCCGCGCCGCCGCCGAGGCCCGTGTCCCCGCGCCCCGCACCGTGCACACGGACACCGGCCCGGCGGTGCGGCACACGCTGCAGACCCTGTGCCCGGGAACGCCCTGGGACGACACCCTGACCCAGGCGGAACAGGCGTCCCTACGGCGCGAGTCGGGTACGCAGGTGGCCCGGCTGCACCGGCTCGCCGGACCCGGCTTCGGCTACCCGTCGGGCGCGCTCGGCCCGCTCGCCCCCGACTGGCGTACGGCGTTCACCGCGATGGTCGACGCGGTCCTGGCCGACGCCCGCGAATACGCCGCCGAGCTGCCCCACCCCGTCGACGAGGTGGCCCGTACGCTGCGGTCCGGCTACGACGCGCTGGACGAGGTCACCGTGCCGCGCCCCGTCCACTTCGACCTGTGGCGGGGCAACATCCTCGTCGACCGCACCCCGGCCGGGCCCCGCATCGGCGGTCTCGTCGACGGCGAGCGCATGTTCTGGGGCGACCCGATCGCCGACTTCGTCTCCCTCGCCCTGCTGGACGACATCGAGAAGGACCCGGACTTCCTCGCCGGATACCGGAACGGCGGGTGCCACATCGTCTTCGGCCGCCCGCAGCGCCTCCGGCTGGCCCTGTACCGCGCCTATCTGTACGTGATCATGCTGGTCGAGACGGTTCCGCGGGACGTCGGGGCGGCCCAGGCCCGCTGGGTCCGGGAGGCGGTCGCGCCGGAACTCGTCGCCGCGCTGGACGAAATCAGGCGCCGCCCTCTTAGCTCATAGCATGAACTAAGGGTTGGAGAATGTCGCGCCCCGGCTGTCCGAAGGGGTATGTTGCAGGTCGGGCTGGGTTCGTGAAGGGAGCCACATGGCGGGGCGCAGCGGGCGCACGGTACGCGACCTGAGACGGGGCAACCGTACGGCGGTGCTGCAGCGGCTCTACTTCGACGGCCCGCTCAGCCGTTTCGAGCTGGGCCCGGCGACCGGGCTCAGCTCCGGTTCGGTCAGCAACGTGGTCGCGGACCTGGTCGCCGACGGCCTGGTGGAGGAGGCCGGCAGCGTCGACTCCGACGGCGGCCGGCCCCGCACCCTGCTGCGCGTCGCCCCGCACAGCGGCCAGATGATCGGCGTCGACGTCGGCGAGACCCGGGTCCGGGTGGAGCTGTTCGACCTGGCCCTCACCGAACTCGCCCGCGTCGAACGCCCGTTGACCCCGCAGGGCTACGACGTGGACGTCATCGCCGGTCACATCCGCGACGGCATCGCCGAGGTCCTCACCGCCGAGCAGGCCGTGCCCGAGCGGCTGCTCGGCGTCGGTGTCGGCGTCCCCGGCATCGTCGAACACACCCCGGACCGGGGCGCCGTCGTGCACGGGCAGACCATCGGCTGGGACGCCGTCCCGCTGGAGCGGCTGCTCCGTTCGACCTCCCAGCTCCCCGACGAGGTGCCGTACTTCATCGACAACGGCGCCAAGACGCTGGGGCAGGCCGAGATGTGGTTCGGCGCGGGTCGCGGCGCCCGCAACGCCGTCGTGGTGCTCTTCGGCTCCGGCGTCGGTGCCTGCCTCGTCACCCCCGAGGTGGAACACGGGCGAGCCGTCGAGTGGGGTCATCTGACGGTCCGGGTCCGCGGACGCCGCTGCCGCTGCGGGGCGCCCGGCTGCCTGGAGGCCTACGCGGGCGCCGAGTCGCTGCTCGCCCGCTGGCGCGAGGAGGGCGGACGGCCGCCCGAGGGCACCGACGAGGAGACCGCGCTCACCGCGATGCTCGCCGCCGCCTACCCGCCCGAGGGCACCGCGGCCGACCCGGTCGCGCTGGGCGTCCTGGAGGAGACCGCCGAATACCTCGGCGCCGGACTGTCCGACCTGATCAACCTCTTCCAGCCCGAGCGGATCCTCATCGGCGGCTGGGCGGGGCTCCAGCTCGGCTCCCGCTTCCTGCCCGCCGTCCGCCGGCACGCGACGACGTACGCCCTGCGCCACCCGGCCGACAAGGTCACCATCGAACTCGGCCGGCTGGGCCCCGACGCCGTCACCGTCGGCGCCGCGATCCTGCCGCTGGCCGACTTCTTCGCCAGCGGCGGCCGGCGCCCCGAACCGGTCGGCGAGGACCGCCTGCCGGCCTGGCGCGCCGCACTCGAGGAGCGCGCCCCCCGCTGACCGCGCGTCGGCGCCGGGACAGCGCGGTGACTTGGGGAACACAACGGAAGCCGGGCAGGCCAGGGAGCCGGCCCAGCGTCGGGGCGTGGGCTGTGCGGGGGTTCCGCCCCTCGACCGGGGTTCGCGACGAGCGGTGGCAGCAATGGCGGCGGCTTCCGGGGACGTAGGGGGCAAGGGCAAGCCCGGACGGCAGCCCATCGTCGAGGCGGGCCGCCGCAGGGGGTTCCTTCTCAAGCGGCGGGCCGCCTCGCGTGGTTCGTCTCGGGTGGTGCTTCAGGCCGTGGGCTCGTCCGGGGTCGGATGTTCCGGGTGCACCGTGCCGGAACGCGGCGCGCCCCGGGGCCCGCTGCCGGCCTCGTCGGTGTCCGGCGCGACGTCCTCGTCCGGCTCGTCGTCGATCGGACGGCCGGGGCCGACGTCCCACGGATCCTCGTCGGGCCGGGCCTGCTGATCGGGCATGTCCCTCGGCACCGGCCGCTCGTCCGCGCCGGTGTCCTGACCCGGCTCCCGCTGCCGCTCTCCGGCCATGGCGTTCTCCCTCGCCTCCTCGGTTCCCGGTGTTTCGCTCAACCGACCTTCCGCCCCCGCATCGGCTCGGTCTCCATGCCGCCGCCCTTCTGCAGGCCGTCCAGGAACTCCCGCAGCACCTCGGTCGCCGTCCGCGTCGGCTGCCAGCCCAGCTCCGCGTGCGCCCGGGCGCAGTCCATCAGCGGCAGCCGCAGCACCGCGTCGAACAGGTGCGGCGACGCGGGGAGCAGATGCAGCCCCCAGGCGGCGGCGATGGCGGACCGGGCCGCCGCGCGCGGCAGCCGCACCGGCCGGGTGCCGAGCAGCTCGGCGAGCACACCGGCGTCGAGCGGCGGATCCGCGGCCAGGTTGTAGGCGCCCCGGGCGGTGTCCGTGTGCACCGCGAGCCGGTAGGCCTCGGCGGCGTCGTCCGTGTGCAGCGCCTGAACCCGGAGGCCCGGGACGTCCGGCAGGAACGGCAGCAGCTCGGGCCGGGCCAGCGGCCCGGGCAGGAAGCGCCCGCCGAAGATCCGTCGCTGCTCGCTCGCCGACTCCCACTTGAACAGGAAGGCCGGGCGCATACGGACCACCCGCACCTCGGGATGGTCGCGCTCGAACACGTCCAGCGCGCGCTCCAGATACGCCTTCTCCCGGCAGTACGCGGCGTCCGGCCAGCCGTGCGTCGGCCATGACTCGTCCACCGCGTGGTCCTTCGGCCCCGGCGAGTAGGCGCCCACGGAGGAGGCGTGCACCAGTACCGGCACCCGGGCCGCGGCGACCGCCTCGAACACCCGGATGCCGCCGAGCACGTTGGTGCGCCAGGTGGTGGCCGGATCATGGGTCGGCTGGAAGGCCCAGGCCAGGTGGATCACGGCGTCGGCGCCCTCGAACCGCTCCGCGAGGTTCGCCTGGTCCGAGGCCAGGTCGACCGCGGACCACTCGGTCTTCGGCGGTGACCACGCGGGCGTCCGCCGGGCCAGCCCCCGCACGGATTTGGTCCGGGGATCCTCCGAGAGCAGGCGCACCACGCTCGTCCCGACATTGCCGGTGGCGCCGGTCACGACCACCCTGCTGCCCTCTGAGCTGCTCACCTTCGGCTCCTTCCGTCCTCGCGGCGGAGGCTGCGACGACCGCCCGGGTACCCGGGCGCCGCTCCCGCACACGCGGCATGACGCGCGAGGTAACCGACCGTGCGGGCCGGTGCGCGGAGACATCGAGGGCGTCGAACACGGCGGACGTCCCGTCCCGCCTCACCGAGCCGGAGTTCCTCGCCGCCGGACGGGCCCGGAGCGCCGTGCCGGCCGGGGTCGCCGGGGGCCGGTGAGCGGGGCCTCATGTGGAGAGGCCCCGGCCGTGACGGGGGAATCACGACCGGGGCGGTCAAGGGCGGGCACGGATGGCGGTCGCCTCTCGGCGAAAGGCTCCACAGGGCTTCAGCCGAACGATCGTCCCTGTGGGCAAAGGGTGAGGCCCGGGGACACTGTCCCATCCGTACCCACGGCTTGTTCAACGGGCAACCACCCCCTGGTGTTCCGCCCCGGTACGTGACCTGCCTCACCCTCGGCGAGGCTCAGCCCAGCGGGCTCCCGTCGAGCCGGGCGAGCAGATCGGCGGGGTCGGCGTACACCACCTCCGCCCCCGCCTCCTCCAGGTCGGCACGGGGGATCCCACCGCACAGCAGGCCCACACAGCGCACCCCGGCCTTGCTGCCTGCCTGCATGTCCCACACGGTGTCCCCGACGAACACCGCCCGCGACGCCGGGACCCCGGCCAGCTCCAGGGCGTGTTCCACCGGCTCCGGGGCCGGCTTGCCCTCCTCGACGTCGTCGGCGCTCGCCGTGTCCGCGATGGCGTCGTCCGCGTCGATCGCCCGGCGCAGCGCGCCCAGTTCGGCACCGCTCGCCGAGGTGGCGAGGACGACCGTCCAGCCGTCCCGGTGCAGCCGCCGCAGCAGCTCCCCGGCCTTCGGCAGGGCCGGGAGCCGGTCGAAGTACTGGCCGTACAGGGCCGTGTGCGCCGCGCTCAGCTCGGCGTCCTGCCCCTTGTCCCGGTCGTCGCCCAGCAGGTGCGCGACGAGATCGCCGGAGCCGAGGCCGACGGCCCGGTGGACGGCGTGCATGGGCACCTGGTGGCCCGCCTGCCGGAAGGCCTCCCACCAGGTCACGACATGCAGGTGATTGGTGTCGACGAGGGTTCCGTCGACGTCGAAGACGGCGGCACGGTCCATCCGGGGATCCTTTCTCTCACTCGCCGGACCGGGTACCACGCCCGGCATCCGCCACGCGTGCCGGCGTACGGCCTCCGCGCGTCCACGCGAGCAGCTCGGCCGCGGACCACGTCGTCACCACCCGCTCGGCCGGCACCCCGCACTCCTCCGCGCGGGCACAGCCGAGGATCTGCCAGTCCAGCTGGCCGGGCGCGTGCGCGTCGGTGTCGATCGAGAACAGCACCCCCGCCGTCACGGCCGTGCGGAGCAGCCGCCGGGGCGGGTCCAGCCGTTCCGGCCGGCTGTTGATCTCCACGGCCGTCCCGGACTCGGCGCACGCGGCGAACACCTCGTCCGCGTCGAACTCCGACTCCGGCCGGCCCCGGCCGGTCACCAGGCGGCCGGTGCAGTGCCCGAGGACGTCGGCGTGCGGATCGCGGACCGCGGCCACCATCCGGCGGGTCATGGACCGGGCGTCCATCCGCAGCTTGGAGTGCACGGACACCACGACCACGTCCAGCTGCTCCAGCAGCTCCGGCTCCTGGTCCAGCGAGCCGTCCTCGAGGATGTCGCACTCGATGCCGGTGAGCAGCCGGAACGGGGCCCACCGCGTGTTCAGCTCGGCCACCACCGCCAGCTGGTCGCGCAGCCGCTGCGGCGACAGACCGCGGGCCACGGTCAGCCGCGGGGAGTGATCGGTGAGGACGGTCCACTCATGGCCGAGGTCGGCCGCGGCCCGCCCCATCTCCTCGATCGGGCTGCCCCCGTCGGACCAGTCCGAGTGGGTGTGGCAGTCCCCGCGGATCAGCGCCCGCAGCCCGGCACCGGCACCCGAGACGGGTGCCGCCCCGGCCTCCTCCTCCAGCTTCCGCAGATAACCGGGCACCTCCCCGGCCAGCGCCTCCCGCACCACCTGGGCGGTCCTCGGCCCGACGCCCTGCAGCGACTCCAGCGTGTCGGTCGCCGCGCGCTCGGCGATCTCGCCCTCGGGCAGCGCGGCCAGCGTCCGGGAGGCGGTACGGAAGGCACGTACGCGATAGGTGGGCGCCAACGCCCGCTCCAGCAGGAAGGCGATCCGGTCAAGGGCGGCGACGGGGTCCATGCACACCAGGGTCCACCAGGCGCCCCGCCAAGGCGCGGGGAACCGCCCGCACACCCCCCACGGCCCGCGGTCGACGTCCGCCCTCCACCGCCCCCGTTTGTCCACCGCACGCCCGGGTACTGCGATGTCTCGTCCACGTGTCCCCCCACGAGGAGGTTTGCCATGTCCACTCCAGCCGCGCAGCGAACGGCGTTGATCACCGGCGGAGACAGTGGCATCGGCCGCGCCACCGCCGTACGTCTGGCCGAGGCGGGCCTGGACATCGGCATCACCTGGCACACCGACGAGAAGGGCGCCGAGCAGACGGCGCGGGAGGTCCGCGACAAGGGCCGCCGCGCCGCCGTCGCCCAGCTCGACCTCACCCGGCTGCCCGAGGCCGCCGACACCGTCGACGAGCTGTGCGACGCACTCGGCCGCATCGACGTCCTGGTCAACAACGCCGGTACGGGCACCATGACGCCCTACCTCGACCTGACCCTGGCGGACGTACGCCGGGTCCTCGACGTCGACCTCGTCGGCCCGTTCCTGTGCGGGCAGCGGGCGGCGCGGCGCATGATCCGGCAGGGCGACGGGGGCCGGATCGTCAACGTCACCTCCGTCCACGAGCACCAGCCCCGGGTCGGCGCGGCCCCGTACTGCGCGGCCAAGGGCGGGCTCGGCCTGCTCACCCAGGTGATGGCGCTGGAGCTGGCCGAGTACGGCATCACGGTGAACGCTGTGGCGCCGGGCGAGATCGCCACGCCGATGACCGGTCAGGAGGACACCGACGTGCACACGGAGTCCCGGCCCGGCGTCCCGCTCGGACGGCCCGGCGACGCCCGCGAGGTGGCCGCCGTGATCGCCTTCCTGGCGAGCCCGGACGCCTCCTACGTCACCGGCGCCTCCTGGAGCGTCGACGGCGGCATGCTCCGCATGGGCCCGCAGGCCGGATCGCACCTGACCAGCGACGACTGGCGCCGTCCCTGACCCATGAGGCTGCGTACCAGCTCCTGCGACGGCCCCGGCTACCGGCGGATCCGCTGCGGCCGGGGCTTCCGCTACGTCGACGACGCCGGCGAGCCCCTCACCGACCCCGGACAGCTCTCCCGCATCCGCTCCCTGACCATCCCGCCCGCCTGGCGCGACGTGTGGATCTGCCCTTGGCCCAACGGCCACCTCCAGGCGGTCGGCACGGACGACGCCGGACGCCGGCAGTACCTGTACCACGAGCAGTTCCGGGCGGAGCAGGACAAGGCCAAGCACGAGCACGTCCGGCAGGTCGCACGGGCCCTGCCCGAGCTGCGCGCCAAGGTGGCGGGCGATCTGGCGGGGCGCGGGCTGAACCGGGCCCGGGTCACCGCCTGCGCGGTCCGCCTGCTCGACCTCGGCTTCTTCCGTATCGGCAGCGACCGGCACACCCGCAACAGCGAGACCTACGGCCTGACGACCATGCTCCGCGAACACGTCACCTGCGGCCGCGACGGGATCACGTTCAGCTTCCCGGCCAAGGGCGGCGTCGAGATGGTCCGCGCCCTCGTCGACGACCAGGTGCGGACCGTCGCCCGCTCCTTGCTGCGCCGCCCGCGCGGCGGCGACCGCTTCCTCGCCTTCTACGAGCACCGCTCCTGGCACGACCTGCGCAGCGACGACCTCAACGAGGCGCTGCGCCGGCTGTCCGGCACCGATGTCACCGCCAAGGACTTCCGTACCTGGCACGCCACCGTCCTCGCCGCCGTGGCGGTCGCCGTGGCGGCCGGCACCGCCCGCGCCTCGAAGGCGGCCCGGCGCCGGCAGATCACCCGTGCCGTCCGCGAGGTCAGCCATTACCTGGGCAACACCCCGGCGGTGTGCCGGGCGTCCTACATCGATCCCGCGGTCTTCGAGCTGTTCGAACGGGGTGTGACGATCGCCCCCGCGCTCACCCGGCTGGGCGAGCACGGGGACTTCGGGCGTCCGGCCACGCAAGGGGCGGTCGAGGCCGCCGTCCTCGATCTGCTGGACGGCTCCCGTGGATGACCCGCCCACCCGCGTTGCGTTCTACGCTGAATTGCATGACCGAACAAGCAGCACCCCACATCTGCCATCCGCGGGTCCTGGTGCACGGCGTGTGCCCGGGCCGGCCCGGCGAGCCGCCCTTCCGGATCATGGAGATCGACGGTCAGGTGGTCGGTCGGGCCAGGACCGTGACCGACGTGCTGGAGGCGGCCGCTTCCCGCGGCATCCCGATCCACGACCTGGACGACCCGGACGTGGTCCGCTTCGTGGGCGGCGACAAGTACACCTGGAAGGTCCACTGAGCCGACGGCTCAGCCGACCGTCCACTTCTGGTTGGCGCCGCCGGTGCAGGTCCAGATCTGCAGCCGCGTCCCGTTGGCCGAGTTGTTCCCGGTGACATCGAGGCACTTGTTCGCCTGCGGGTTGACGATGTCGTGCGCCCCGGTGACGGTCCACTTCTGGTTGGGGCCGCCGGTGCAGTCCCACAGCTGGACGGTCGAGCCGTCCGCCGTGCCGTTGCTCGTGACGTCCAGGCACTTGCCGAGCGCCCGGAGCGTGCCGTCCGACCCGACCGTCCACGCCTGCGCGGCGGTGCCGTTGCAGTCGTAGAGCTGGACCGGGGTGCCGTTCGCCGGGTTCGCGCCGGCCACGTCCACGCACTTGCCGGCGAGACCGCGGATCGGGACCCCGGCCGCGCTGCCGCTCGTCGTCACGGACACCGAGTCGACCACCAGCTGCTGCGGGAACTGGGTGGAGCCGTCCGGGTCGCCCGGCCAGTAGCCGCCGACCGCGAGGTTCAGGATGAGGAAGAACGGCTTGTTGAACACCCACGTCTTCCCGCCCAGGTCGGCGGGCGTGCGCCGCTGGTAGACGTTCCCGTCCACCGACCAGGTGATCGAGTCGGGCGCCCAGTCGACGGCGAAGGTGTGGAAGGCGTCGGCGAAGGCCTGACCGTTCGGCAGGGAGTAGCCCGCGCCTATGCCGCCCGAGCCGGAGTAGCCGGGGCCGTGGATGGTGCCGTGCACGGTGGAGGGTTCGAAACCGACGTTCTCCATCACGTCGATCTCGCCCGAGTCCGGCCAGTTGACGGGCGTGCCGAGCATCCAGAACGCCGGCCACATGCCCTGTCCGCGCGGGATCTTCATCCGGGCCTCGACATGGCCGTACTGCGCGGTGAACTTGCCGGCGGTGTTCAGCCGGGCCGAGGTGTACTGGCAGCTGCCGTACCAGCACTGGTAGCCGGCCGGGTTCTCCTTGCGGGCCGTGATGACCAGGTGGCCCTGGCCGTCCAGGGCCGCGTTCTTGGTGCCCGAGGTGTAGTACTGCCGCTCGTGGTTGTTGACGTTGTCACCGGTCTCCAGCGTCCACTTCGAGCCGTCGACCGCGGCGCCCGCGGGCCCGTCGAAGGTGTCGGAGAAGGTGGTGGCGGCGGCTGCCGCCGGGGCGTCGGTCTGGGCCCGCGCCGGGCCGACGGCGGCGGAGCCGACCAGCGCGGCGGAGAGGACGGCGAGGAGACATCTGCGGAGCAGGCGTGGGGAGACCATGGCTCTCCGTTCGGCGTGGGGGGCATGATTCCTCTTGATTTAAGGAGTGAGATAAGAGAGCGTCAATACTCTGGTACGGACCGGTTGCTGACGATCATTCAGCCGCCGTTCCGCTCACCCGCCGGTGGATGCCTCGCCCGAGCCGCCGCCCCAGCAGCAGCCAACCCAGCAGCGCCCCCGCGGTGTTGAGGATGACGTCGTCGATGTCGAAGGCCCGCCCGGTGACCAGCGCGCCCTGGGCCAGCTCCACCATCAGCATCACGAGCGCTGTGAGCGCCAGCACCCGCAGCATCCCGCGGGCCCGCGGGGCGAGGACCGGTACCAGCACCCCGAAGGGCATGCCGAGGAGCACGTTCCCGCCGAGCTGTTTGACGGCGTCCCGGAACTGCGCCTGTTCCACGTAGGCCCGCAGGGAGCGGCCCGGGTGCAGATTGCTGTGCGTCAGCGGCACCGAGGCCGGGGACGGCTGGAGGGTGATCCGGGCCAGAACGACGGCGAAGGCCACCATGAACGCGAAGGCGACCAGCATCGCCAGCAGCCGGACGGGCAGCGGAAGCGCGTGCCGCCCGGCCGCGGGCCGTATCTCCTCGGCCCGCCCTCGCTTTCGGGGAGCGCGCAAGACCGCGGGCAGGCGCAGGGCGGTACGGGCCATCAGGTCCTCCAGTCCTCAACTTCGCGATGTCCCTAGGCCGGTTACCCGCCCCGCCGCCCCGGATGCCCCCGCCCGGCGCACACCACTGGTTTCCGTTCACGCTCCTGGGGCACTCCGGACGCGGACCAGCGTGCCGCCGCCCGCCACGGGCCCGGCGGTGCTTGGATGCCCCAAGCGGCGAAGGGGACGAAGCACCGCACATGCGCGCGGAGCGGACCGAGGAGGTGGCGGATGACCCGGCGTACGGCCCCGCGCACGATCCTCCTCGCCGCCGGCGAACTCCTCGCCTGGTGGGCCGGTCTGGCGCTGCTGTGGCTGGTACTCGTCACGACGGTCGACACCCTGGAGCGGATCGTCGGAGCGAGCTGTGCCGCCGTGGGCGCGGCTCTGGCCCGGGCGGGCCGGCGGGCGGTGAGCTGGCGGTGAACGGCTGGATCCTCGCCGCGACCGTCGAACTGGGCGGGGGAGGGGCGGCCGCCCTGTGGGGCGTGACCACCGGCCCCACGGCCCGCCGGGTGATCGCCCAGAACCTGACCACCTCGGCCGTGTGCCCCGCCCTGCTGCTCCTCTCCCAGGGCTACGGCCGCCCGTCCTACGTCGACCTCGCCCTGCTGCTCGCCCTGCTCGGCCCGGTCGGCACCCTCGTCTTCGCCCGGCTCCTCTCCGACGAGCTGGAGCGCGAGCGGTCCAGTGCCTGGGGGCTGACCTGGACCGCCGCCGGACTGGGCGCGGTCGTCGTGGTCGCGCTGTGCGTGGCCACGGGGCCGGGCCGGGCGATGGTGAAGTTGCTGGTGATCGGCGCCCTGCTGATCGGCGGCAACGTGATCGCCGCACGGGCGCTGTCGGGCGGCTTCCAGGGGGTGCGCGGTGGCTGACCCGGGGCCGGACGGGCGAGGGGGAGGTGCGGCATGGCCGATGCCGTGATCGTGGTCGCCCTGCTGCTGGTGGCGGTGTCCGCCACCGCCGCCGTGGCCCAGCGCGACCCCGCCCGCCAGGCACTCGTGCTGTCCGTGCTCGGGATCGTCCTGGCCGTGCTGTTCACCGTGCTCCAGGCGCCGGACGTCGGCCTGTCCCAGCTGGCCGTCGGATCCGCGCTGACCCCGCTGCTGATCATGCTCTCGGTCCGCAAGGTCAGACGGCGCGGCCGGACGAAGGACGGCGCGGAGTGAGGGCGAAGGGGACGGCGCCAAGTGACGGTGAAGGACGGCGTGGAGTGACGGTGGAGGACGGTGCGACGTGACGGTGAAGGACGGCGTGGAGTGACGGTGGAGGACGGTGCGACGTGACGGTGAAGGACGGTGCGCGGTGAAGCGGCTGCGGTGGTGGCTGCTGGCCGTCGGTGGCGCCGGCCTGGCCGCCCTGCTCGTCGCCGCCTGCCTCGACCTGCCCCACTTCGGCGGCCGGTCGCACCCGTACGGCCGACGGGCCGTCCACGCCTCCCTCGACCGGCACACCGCCAACACCATCGCCTCCGTCAACTTCGACCAGCGCGCCTACGACACCCTCGGCGAGATGAGCATCCTGTTCGCCGCCGTCCTCGGCTGCGTGGTGCTGCTGCGCCAGGCCCGCGACGAACACCGGGCCCCGCCCGAACCCGCCGGCGTGGCACGGCCGGTACGCCGCTACGCGCTGATCGCGCTGCCCGTCGCCCTGATCACCGGCCTGTACGTCATCGCCCACGGCCAGCTCAGCCCCGGCGGCGGCTTCCAGGGCGGGGTCGTCGCCGCGACCGCCCTGCACCTGCTCTACCTCGGCGCCGACTACCGGGCGCTGGAACGCGTGCGCCCGCTCGCCGTGTACGAGACCTCCGACGCGCTGGCCGTCTCCTGCTACCTCGTACTGGGCTTCGCCGGAGTCCTCGCCGGCACCGCGTTCCTGGCCAACACGCTGCTGCCGTACGGCACCTTCGACACGCTGTCCTCCGGCGGCACCGTCCCGCTGCTGAACGCGGCCATCGGCATGGAGGTGGCGAGCGCGGTCGTCGTCCTGCTCGCCCACTTCCTCGACCAGGCCGTCGAGATCGAGGAGGAGCACGGGAGATGAGAACGCCGTGATGCACGTCCTTCCCTACCTGATCGCCGCCTACATCTTCCTGACGGGCTGCTACGGCCTCGCCACCAGCCGCAACCTCATCCACGCCGTCGGCTGCCTCGCGGTCTGCCAGTGCGCCACCTACGTCCTGCTGCTGGCGCTCGGCTACCGCGACGGCGCCACCGCGCCCGTCTTCTCCGACCTCGAGCCCGGCTCCCGGCCGGTGGTCGACCCGGTGGTCCAGGCCCTCACCCTCACGGACATCGTCGTCGGCGCCACCGTCACCGCGCTGCTGCTCGCCCTGGTCCTGCAGATCGCCAAACGGCACGGCACGGTCGACCCCGACGAACTCCGGGAGCTGCGCGGCTGATGCACCATCTGCTCCCGCTGCTCGTCGCGATCCCGCTGCTCGGGGCCGCCCTGCTGGTGGCCACCGGCCGCCATCTGCCCCGCGCCGCCGTCGAGATCACCGGCTTCGTGATCTCCGGCGGTACGGCCGCCCTCGCCCTCGTGCTGCTCCTCGACTCCTCCCCACCGATGATCGAGTGGGTCGGCGGATGGCTGCCCGTCGGCGGGGAGAGCGTCGGCATCATGGTGGTCGGGGACGGTCCCGCGCTCGGCATGGCCGCACTGGTCTCGCTGCTTACCCTCGCCGCCCTCGCCTACTCCTGGCGCTACTTCGACGAGCCACCGCGCGGCCGCACCGGCGCGTTCACCGCGCTGATGCTGGTCTTCCAGGGTGCCATGTGCGGATTCGCCCTCGCCGGCGACCTGTTCAACGCGTTCGTGTTCTTCGAGCTGATGAGCGTGGTGGCCTACGCCCTGACCGGCTACCGCATCGACGAGGCCAAGGCCGTCCAGGGCGCCCTGACCTTCGGCGTCGTCAACTCCCTGGGCGCGTACGCCATGCTGATGGGCATCGCCCTGCTGTACGCCCGTACCGGCGAACTGGCCATGTCGAAGATCGGGCGCGGACTCGACGCGCACGGCGCCCCGGACGCCCTCGTCCTCGCCTCCTTCGTGCTGGTCCTGACCGGACTCCTGGTGAAGGCGGCCGCCGTGCCCTTCCACTTCTGGCTGCCGGACGCGCACGCCGTCGCCCCCACCCCTGTCTGCATGCTGCTCTCGGGCGTGATGGTCGAACTCGGCGCCTACGGTGTCTGGCGCGTGTACGGCACCGTCTTCGCCGGACCGGGCGGCATCCCCGCCGCCGACCTGACCCGGGCCCTGGTGGCGCTCGGCACCCTCACGGCCGCGACCGGCGCCGTCATGTGCTGGTACCAGCGGCACATCAAACGGCTGCTCGCCTACTCCACCGTCGCCCACACCGGCCTCTTCCTCGTCGGCCTCGGCGTCCTCACCCCCGAGGGCGACGACGGGGTCGCCCTGTACATCCTGGGGCACGCCGGGGTGAAGGCCGCGCTGTTCGCCTGCGCGGGCGTGCTGCTCGACCGGTACGGCAGCGTCGACGAGCACGCGCTGCACGGCCGCGCCCGCCCGCTCCGGGCCACCGCGGTGATGTTCGCCGTCGGCGCCCTCGGCCTCGCGGGCCTGCCGCCGTTCGGCACCGCGCTCGGCAAGGCGGTCACGGAGGAGGCGGTCGGCGGCCCGCTCACCGTGGTCTACGTGGCCGCCTCCGCGATCACCGCGGGCGCCGTCCTGCGGGTCACCGCCCGGGTGTTCCTCGGGCTCGGTCCGCGCCCGGAGGACGCCGAGTACGAGACCAGCGGTTCCGACGAGAAGCCCGAGACCGCAAGCCTGCTGCGCCGGATCCCGGACACCATGACGACGGTGCCCGCCGTGCTGCTCGCCGCCGGCCTCGCCGCGGGTGCGACCCCCGGCCTCGGTGACCTGGTGGCCCGCTCCGTCAACGAGGCCGGGTCGGGCGGCGCCCACGCCTCCGTGCACTGGACGTTGCACGGTGTCCTGCTGGGGGTGGCCTCCGCCGTGCTGGCCGCGGCCCTCGCCGGGCTCGCCGTGACCCGCCCGCGCTGGGTGGCCGCCCCCGACTGGGCCTCGCCCCTGCGCCGCCTGCAGTCAGGCCACGTCGGCGACTACGTGGCCTGGCTGCTGTTCGGCGCGACCGTGCTGGGGGCGCTGGTCCTGCCGGGGGTAGTGGGCGGCTGATCAGGAGCCGTAGCTGATGCGCACCTCCTCGAAGCCGAGCGAGCGCAGCAGGCCCTGGAGCATGCCGGTGGTGTTGGTCTCGGCCCGGGCGGTCAGTCCGCTGCTCCTGGCCGCGTCGCCGATGTGCCGCACGGCGAGCTTCTGCACGGCCTGCTCGCTGTTGGGGTTGTCCGAGAACAGGTCACCGAGCCGGTCCAGCAGCCCGCGCTGCTTGGACACGGCGTAGGAGTGGTCGGGGTCGAGGGCCGGCTTGCCGAGCCGGGCGTGCGGCAGCCGGAGCGTGGCGGACGTGCGGTCGCCGTTGACCCGCACGTCCTGCTCACCGACCCGGCCCAGATCGACATAGGCGTCCACGGTGCCCGCGCCGACGTACAGGGTGCGGGTGCCGCGGATGGTGTCGGGCAGGAACTTCGCGTCCTTGTCCAGGTCCACGACGACCTGGAAGTTGCCCGAGGCGGCGTTGTAACGGCTCATGTCCTGGATGGACTTCAGGAGTGCGGGTCCGGAACGGTCGTGCGTCTCGGTGCCGAACAGATCCTTGATGCCCGGCAGCACGGCCAGCCGGATTCCGGCGAACAGCACGGCGAGCACCAGGACGAGCGCGGCCACGGCCTTGGCCCAGCCGGGCAGGCGCCTGACGGAAGTCGTCATCGCGACGGTCCTCCTTCCTGCTCTCCGGATGCCCGCCGACCGCCGTACCAGACCGGTGAGTTGACCGATCGGCACCCAAGACGCCGACCGGGGTCACAGCGAGCCGGACGCGGCCTCGGCCTCGGCCAGGGCCGCGTCCGGCGTCGGATGCGGCGGCAGCAGCCGGGTCAGGCCGGTCACCCGGAAGACGCGCAGCGTCAGCGGGTGGGTGCACACCAGATGCAGCCGGCCGCCGCGCTCCAGGACCCGCGCGCGAGCCCGGTACAGCAGCCGCAGTCCCGAGCAGTCGAAGAACTCCACCGGCCGCAGATCGATCACGACCCGGGCGCCGCTGCGCTGGGTGACGCGGTCCAGGAAGGGACCTATCTCCGCCGCCGCGGCGATGTCGATCTCGCCCCGGAACTCCAGCACCGTGTAGCCGCGGTGTTCGTGCACCCGTAGATGCCGGGTGCGCGCAGCGGGCTCGTCTCGCACGACGACATCACCTCCCACCCGCGCCCGGACATCGGTTTCCCGATCGTCAAGTTACCCTCGATGGAAGGAATTTGAGCATGTTCGATTGACATATGTCTTCGGGTTTGCGGCGTCTCATGGCGCGGGCCGGGTGCCATGGGACGCGCCCACCGCCCGGCACCGGGTCCGCCCCGGGTCAGCCGGCCAGCAGCACCAGCTTGCCCGTCGTGCGTCCGGTGTCGCCCAGCTCGTGCGCCTTCGCCGCGTCGGCCAGCGGGAACGTCCCGGCGATCGTCGCCCTCAGCTTCCCGGACTCCGCCAGTTCGGCGACCGCCCGCATCCCGGCGCGGTCGGCGTCCACCAGCATGCGCACCGCCCTTACGCCGAGCCGCTCGGCCTCCTCGTAGAACTCCTGGGAGCCCAGCGGCACGATCGACACCACGACACCGCCGGGCCGCAGCACCCGCAGGGACTTCACGGACGTCTCCCCGCCGAGCGTGTCCAGGACGATGTCCACGTCCCGCACCGCCTCCGTGACGTCGGTGGAGCGGTAGTCGACGGGCTCGTCCACGCCGATCTCCCGCAGGAAGTCGTGCTTGCCCGCGCTGGCCGTGCCGATCACGTACGCGCCGCGCGCCTTGGCGATCTGCACGGCCACGTGCCCGACCCCGCCCGCCGCCGCGTGGATCAGCACCCGCTGCCCGGGCCGCACGTCCGCGTGCTCGGTCAGCGCCTGCCAGGCGGTCAGGGACACCAGCGGCAGCGCGCCCGCCTGCGTGTGGTCGATCGACGCCGGCTTGTGCGTCAGGGCGCGGGCCGGGGCGATCACGTACTCGGCGTGCGAGCCGTGGCCGAACGGGTAGGGCAGCATGCCGAAGACCTCGTCGCCGGGCTGGAAGGCGACGACGCCGATCCCGGTCGCCGCGACCTCGCCGGACACGTCCCAGCCGAGGACGAACGGCGGCTCGCCCAGGAACCCGCCGGTCGCCCGGTGCTTCCAGTCGGTGGGGTTGACCCCGGCGGCCCGCACCCGGACCAGCACCTCGTTCGGGCGCGGCTTCGGCCGCTCCACCTGCACTTCCTTCAGGACCTCGGGACCGCCGAGGACGTCCTGGCTGATGGCTCGCATCGTGTTCACATCGCTCATGGTCACCCAGCCTGCCGGGCTCCGCCCGCCCAGGAAATGGCATGATGGCCAACGTCCGATAGGATCGTGCCATGCTCGACCTGCAGCTGCGCACCCGGCGGCCGGAGCGCGTGGTGGTCCTCGCACTCGACGGCGTCTACCCCTTCGAGCTGGGCATCCCCAGCCGCATCCTCGGCGCGGCCGACGGCCACTACGAGGTACTGACCTGCACCGTCGACGGCCGGCCGGTGCGCACCAACGCCGACTTCACCGTCGGTGTCGAGCACGGGCCCGAGCTCCTCGAGACCGCCGACACGGTCGTCGTCGCCTCCATGGCGACCGACCACATCCCCACCGGGCTGCCGCACGACGTCGCCGCAGCGCTCGCCCGCATCCGCCCGCACGCACGGATCGTCTCCATCTGCACGGCCGCCTTCGTCCTGGCCGCGGCCGGCCTGCTGGACGGCCGCAGGGCGACCACGCACTGGCAGGTCGCCGACCTGTTCCGCCGCCGGTTCCCGCAGGTCGACCTCGACCCGGACGTCCTGTTCGTCGACGACGGCCGCATACTCACCTCGGCCGGCGCCGCCTCCGGCGTCGACGTCTGCCTGCACATCGTGCGCACCGACCACGGCAGCGAGCTGGCCAACGCCGTCGCCCGCCGTTGTGTCGTCCCCCCGTTCCGGGACGGCGGCCAGGCCCAGTACATCGAGCAGCCGATCCCGGTCAGCGGCGCCGCGAGCACGGCGGACACCCGCGCCTGGGCGCTGGAGCGGCTGGACGAGCCGCTCACCCTGGCCGATCTCGCCGGGCACGCCCGGATGAGCCTGCGCACCTTCGCCCGTCGCTTCAACGACGAGGTCGGCCTCAGCCCCGGCCGCTGGCTGATCCAGCAGCGCGTGGCCCGCGCCCGGCACCTGCTGGAGTCCAGCGACCTGTCCGTGGACCGGATCGCCGGAGAGGTCGGCTTCGCCACCGGCGCCTCGCTGCGCCAGCACCTGCACGCGGCGATCGGCGTGTCCCCGCAGACGTACCGCAGGACGTTCCAGCGGGCCCGCTGAACGTTCCGGTCCGCTCCCGCGTCGAAGGACGGCACACCGCAGGGGAGAACAGGGGGCGGGACATGCGCAGAGGGTTCGTGGCGGCGGCACTGACGGCACTGACGGCGGTGACGGTGGCGGGGTGCGACGACGGCCCCGGACCGGACCTGGTGGTGACGGGGACCCCACCCGCGACCCCCTACGGCGGCCCGCTCCACGTGCCCACCGAGGACGTCGACGACAGCGGTCCCCGGGCGCTGCGCCTGGCCTCCGGGGCCGCCGGCCGGGCGCTGGAGTGCGACGGGGAGATCTTCGACGGCGCCGGACCCGACGGGTGGGCCGCGTCCGAGGGCGGTGACACACCGGAGGAGGGGCTGGCCCTCTACTTCGACATGGTCAAGCCCGAGGAGCCCGACCACGGCTACCGCGTGGAGCGCGAGGAGGCGGACCGGGTGCTGTACTCCTTCGACGTCGGCGGCCGCACCAAGGTGGCCGTCGTGGTGGCCGAGGACCGGAAGGACCGGCCCGGTTGGGGCCCGGAGACCCACGCCTCCTGCGATCCCGCCGAGCTCCCCGCGAGCTTCACGGACACCACGGGGTGGGAGATCTGGACGGACCGCGAGGGCCGGAGGCTACCGGTGACCCGGCTCAGCAGCTCGCCGGGACCGGAGCACTGCGGCTGGCAGTCCGCCCACTTCCTCGATCTGGACGACCGGACGTACGCCCGCGACCCCGAGGGTGTGCTGGGCCGGTACGGCCTGCTCCGGGCGCCGTACCGCGGGAAGACCCGCATGCCTGCCGGCGCCCATGACACCGGGTACCACCACCGCGGCCGTCGGCTGTGGCTGACGGACGACAAGGCGACGGCCTACGTCCGCACAGCCGAGGGCGTGGAGGCCTGGCCGCAGCTCAAGAAGCCGGTGGCCTGCGCCTGACCGCCTCCCGAGCCCCGCATCCGGTGGTACGGCAACTCCCCAGGGGCGCGGGGGGACTGCACGGCCGGGCCCCGCGCACGCCCTCCGGGGCGACCCGGAGGCGGCACGGACCGGTCACACGCGGACACGCCTCGACGAGATCCGGGCCGGCACCGATCAGTGACCGTCACACTGGACGGCGTCCGCGCGTCATACCCGTGGCACGACGACCAGGAGGCCGTACGACATGACCCCAGAGCCCGCCCGCTCCGCCGCACAGCGCAAGAAGGACACCCTGCACCGGCTGGAGCACGACGTCGACACCTGGGTCGCCACCGCCGGCCCCGACGGCGGCACCCCCTATCTCGTACCGCTGTCCTTCGTGTGGGACGGCTCCACCCTGCTGATCGCCACCCCCGCAGAGAGCCCCACCGGCCGCAACCTCGTGGCCACCGGCGTCGCCCGCCTCGGCATCGGCCCGACCCGGGACGTCGTCATCGTCGAGGGAACCGCCCGGGCGGTGACCCCCGAGGACCTGCCCGAGGAGGACGCCGAGGTGTTCGCCGGGAAGACCGGCTTCGACCCCCGCCGACTCGCCACCCCGTACCTGTACTTCAGTATCACTCCGCAGCGCGTCCAGGCCTGGCGCGAGGCGAACGAGCTGCGGGGCCGGGAGCTGATGCGCGACGGGGAGTGGCTGCCCGCCGACTGAATCCGGTGGCCCGGGATATCCGCAGGGGAGAGGAGAATCCCGGGAGGAAGCATGCCACTGGTCAAAGCGGGCATCGTGGTGCTGGACTGCGCCGAGCCCGAAAAACTCGCCCAGTTCTACAAGGAGTTGCTGGAAGGCGAACAGACGGAGGCGTCCGCCAACCTCGTGGAGATCCGGGGCGCGGACGGTGCCCGGCTGGCCTTCCGCCGCGACGTCAACGCCACCCCGCCCAGCTGGCCGCGCCCGGAGAACTCCCTCCAGGTCCATCTCGACTTCCTGGTCGAGGACCTGGACGAGGCCGAGCGCCGGGTGGTGGGGCTCGGCGGCCGGCCGATCGAGACGAGGGACGCGGCGGGGCCGTACGAGGAACGCGGCTACGCCGACCCCGCCGGACACTCCTTCACCCTGCGCCTGAGCCCGACGAGGGCCCCCAAACAGGGCTAGGGGAGTGTCTTCTAGGGGAGTGTCTTCCGGACCACGCCGCAGGACACTCCCCAGGGCTCAGTCCCGGCCGCCCTTGTCGGTGACCGGCCACACACCCGTCGACCGGGCGATGGCCTTGGCACCGGTGCGGTCCACGGCGCTGCGCACCACCGCGAAGATCGCGCCCTGGACCGCCGCGGCCAGCAGGATCTCACCCCAGCCGCGGTCCGGGTCCAGGGCGTCGGGCGCGTCGTCCTCGTGCCGGATCGCCATCCACGCCTTGCGGAAGGCCATACCGGCCAACGCACCGCCCGCCCAGCTGAGCACGAATCCGACCGGCTTGTAGGCGAGTGGGAGCTTGTTCTTCTTGTTCTTGGCCATGTGTGACTCCTTCCTCGTCACGCGGTCCTCATGCGGGGCGTCCCTGCGGGGCCACTCGTTCGCCCTCAGGCACCGGTCCCGGAGGTGTACCGTCGCCGAAGGGCCGGCCGCCCAGCTCCGCGCGGTGATGCGGACTCAGCCAGCCGGCGAGATCCGGGCCGAGGGGCACGATGCCGGTGGGGTTGATGCCGCTGTGCACCTGGTAGTAGTGCCGCTTGATGTGGTCGAAGTCGACGGTGTCGCCGAACCCGGGTGTCTGGAACAGGTCCCTGGCGTACGCCCACAGCACCGGGTTCTCGGCCAGCTTCCAGCGGTTGCACTTGAAGTGACCGTGGTAGACGGCGTCGAACCGGACCAGCGTGGTGAACAGCCGGATGTCCGCCTCGGTGAGGGTGTCGCCGACCAGATACCGCTGCCCGGCCAGCCGCTCGGCGAGCAGTTCCAGCCGCCGGAACACCGCCCGGCACGCCTCCTCGTACTGCTTCTGCCGCGTGGCGAACCCGGCCCGGTACACGCCGTTGTTCACGTCCTCGTAGACCTCCGCCATCACCTGGTCGATCTCCTCGCGCCGGCCGGCCGGGTACAGGTCGGGCGCGCTGGCGCGGTGCAGAGCCGTCCACTCGGTGGCCAGGTCCAGCGTCAGCCGCTGGTAGTCGTTGGTGACCAACCGCCCGCTGGGGACGTCCACGAGCGCGGGCACACTCACCCCGCCCGGGTAGTCCGTCTCCCGTCGGTCGTAGGCCTCGCTCAGGAACCGGATGCCGAGCACCGGGTCCCGCCCGTCCGGGTCGAGGGTGAACCGCCAGCTGCGGTCGTCCTGGATCGGGTCGGCGACCCCCATCGGCAGGGCGTCCTCCAGACCCAGCAGCCGGCGCGAGATCACCGCCCGGCTCGCCCACGGGCAGGCACGGGAGACCACCAGCCGGTAGCGGCCCGGCGCCACCGGCCAGCCGTCCCGGCCGTCGGCGGTGACGCGGTCCTGGAAGTGGCTCCTGGAGCGGGTGAACGTCGTGTGGCCGTAGGCGCTGTTGCCGTCGCCGCTCATCTGTCTCCTCCTCGCCGGCCGGGGACCCCGGTGCAACGCGTTCCCCGTTTTCCGCCGCCCGCACGGTGTGATCCGCACGGCCCGGGGCAGTCGCCGATAGATGAGCGGGACATCCTCGGAACGGGAGACGGCCGCACGGACGGCCGGGGACAGCGGCGCGACCCACACCCGCGCCCCAGTGGCGGACGCGGGGACGCCGGACCGGGCGGCGGCACCGCCCTCCGGCACGGAGGTCGCGGAGACGAGCCGGCCGGCCCGGTCGACGACCGACCGGCACACCAAGGTCACCATCCTCGTGGCGCTGGCCGCCAATCTGGTGATCGCCGTCGCGAAGGCCGTCGGCGGCATCCTCGCGGGCTCGCCCGCGTTGCTGTCGGAGGCCGCGCACTCCGTCGCCGACAGCCTCAACGAGGTGTTCCTGCTGGCCGCTCTGCGCCGCAGCCGCCGCCCCGCCGACGCACGGCACCCCTTCGGCTACGGCAAGGAGCGGTTCTTCTGGTCCCTCCTCGCGGCCGTCGGCATCTTCGTCATGGGCGGCTGCTTCTCCTTCTTCCAGGGCTTCGAGGCACTGCGCGGGGGCGCCGAGGAGAAGTTCAGCGGCTATGTGGCGGGCTTGATCGTGCTCGGCGTGGCGCTCATCGCCGAGGGCGCCTCGCTGCTGCGGGCCCTGCACCAGGTGCGCCGGCAGGGCGGCGGCCTCGGCGGGCTGCGTGACCCGGCGCTGCGGACCGTGGTCGCCGAGGACGGCACGGCGGTGCTGGGCGTGACCCTCGCCCTGATCGGCATGGCCCTGCACATGGTCACCGGACAGGTGGTGTGGGAGGCGTCCGCGTCGCTGGCCATCGGCGTGCTGCTGGTGTACGTCGCCTACCGGCTCGGGCGCGACGCCCGTGACCAGCTCATCGGCGAGGCCGCCGCCCCGGAACTGAGCGGCAGGATCCGGTCGCTGCTCGAGGCGCAGCCGGAGATCGACAGCGTGGAGGCGCTGTTCACGATGCAGATGGGCCTCGACTCCACCCTGGTGGCCGCGCGCATCGACCTGGTACCGGGCCTGGACAGCGAGCGGGTCGAGGAGGTCGCCGTGCGCATCAAGCGCTCCCTGGCCCGGACGTTCCCCGACGCGGACCAGATCTTCCTCGATGTGACCGACCGGCCGGCCGGCGAGGCACAAGAGTGCCCCGCCGCGACGGGGGAACGCGGCGGGGCCTGACGCACGAGTGCCCGCCCGGAGCCGACCTCACACCTCTGCGGAACAGATTTTTCCAGAACGGACCGGATCCGGGCCGGACCTCAGCTCTCGTCGAGGGGTTCCAGCACGAACACGGGGATCTCCCGCGAGGTCTTCTTCTGGTAGTCGGCGTACGGCGGATACGCGGCCACCGCCCGCTCCCACCACTCGGCCTTCTCCGCGCCGGTGACCTCGCGGGCCCGCATGTCCCGCTTGACCGGACCGTCCTGCAACTCGACATGCGGGTCGCTCTGGACGTTGAAGTACCAGACCGGATGCTTGGGCGCCCCGCCCTGCGAGGCGACCACCGCGTACGACCCCTCGTGCTCCACCCGCATCAGCGGTGTCTTGCGGATCTTCCCGCTCTTCGCGCCCCGCGTGGTCAGGACGATCACCGGCAGTCCGGTGTCGAGCAGTGTCGTGCCCTTCGTCCCGCCGGAGCTCTCGTACAGCTCGACCTGCTCGCGCACCCACTGGGTCGGGCTCGGCTCGTACTCGCCCTCAAGAGGCATGGGATCCGTCTCCTTCATCGGTCGGCAACTGTCTGCCACCGGGCCTCAACACCGGCGACCGCACGAATCATCCGTACCGCGGAGAGCTTCGCCCGACCGGGTGATCACCACACCGCTCGATGAAGACCGGGGGACTGCGGCCGGCGACAGGGACGTCTGTATCGGCGCCGGCCAGTGCGCGCTCGCCGCCCCACGCGTCTTCACCCAGGACGACGACGGCTACAGCACCCTGCTCCCGGGCCGCGAGGACGGCACGGACGACCCCATGGTCCGGGTGGCGGCCCAGGCCTGCCCGGTGAGCGCCATCAGCGTGACGGAGTCCGGCGGCTGACGTACCGGTCGCCCGGATACCGGTCCGAGAGGCGTCGATAGGGTTCCCGGATGACCGAACACGTGGCGAAGCCGTTCCTGTACGTCGTCGTCTGCGCGGCCGGAATCGCCGCCGACGTGCCCCGGCTGATCACGGCCGCCCAGGACCGGGGCTGGGAGGCCGGAGTCATCGCCACACCGGTCGCGATGGGCGGGTTCTTCGACGCCGAGGCCGTCGCGGCGCAGACGGGCCGGCCCGTCCGGTCGGCGTGGCGTTCCCCGGCCGCCCCCCGCCCGTTCCCGCCGCCGGACGCCGTCGTGGTGGCACCCGCCACCTTCAACACCCTCAACAAATGGGCGGCGGGCCTCGCCGACACGCTCGCCGTCAGTACCCTGTGCGAGGCCGCCGGGCTGGGCGTGCCCATCGCCGTCCTGCCCTGCGTGGCCGACGCGCTGGCCGCTCACCCCGCCTACCAGGACAGCCTGGTACGGCTGCGCGGCATGGGCGTCCGCTTCGGCTCCCCGTACACCGGCGAACCCCGACCGGACGGAAGCCGGCCGGGGTTCGCCTGGGAGCGCGCGCTGGACCTGCTGGAGCGGTCCTAGCCGGCCTGGCCGTCCTGGCGGCAGGTCAGCGTCGGACCCGCCAGCATGCCGCCGGTGTACACGTCCTGGCCCTTGGGCAGCCAGTAGCCGAGCTTGGAGACCACGGTGGAGCAGGTCGCGCCGACGGTGACGCGGACCTTCACCTTCTCCGGGTGACCGGGCTGCAGTGCGGTCAGCGCGCAGTCCAGGGAGTGCGGCAGGCGGGTCTTCGCCGGGTACCTGCCGACGAGCGGGTTGCCGCAGCGGGCGTCGGCCGTGGCGATCCGTACGCCCGTGCCGTCCTCGCCGACGAGCCCGAACCGCGCGTTGCCGTCGCCGTCGTCACTGTCGCGGCGGATGGTGTAGGTCAGCGTGGTGGTGGCGTTCCGGCGCAGCGTCGTGCGGTCGACCGTGATGGCGTGCGTGGCCTTCGCCCGGGGTGCGGTCAGCGACAGCGTGGCCTGCACCGTGCCCGTCAGGTCGACCCCGGCGGGCACCGACCGCACCCGCACGGTGGCGGTGATGTCGTACGTCCCGGGGCCCGGGTACTCGCGCGAGCCGGACAGTGTCCCGGTGGCCAGCGTCTTGCCGGCCCGCCGGGCCGTCCACGTGCCGTCGGTGCGACAGGTGTACCGGACCCGGACGCCGGCCCGCCGGCAGGTCGCCGCGGCCGAGACGGTCAGTTGCGGGCTGCCGCCCGCCGCGCACAGGCTGACCACGGCATGCTGGCCGTGCTCGCCGCGCAGCGTGCCGGCGACCGAGCACAGCGTCGCCGGGCCCTCGGGTTCCGCCGCGGACCCTCCCCAGGCGGGGGTGACAAGGGCCAGGGACAGCAGCGCCGCCCCGGCCAGGGCTCTGAGAGTGGTGGGACGTGTCGGCACCGCGTTTCCTCCCGGGCGGCCGCGACCGGCCGGACGCCGGTCGTCTGCGCCGAGGATGAGCCGACTGTGGAACCGTCCGTCGGCTCCCACGCCGCACGGTCACCTGGGGGCAGCAACCCGTACGTCCTCGCGCACCTCGCGGACGTAGCCCGCGCTGCCCGGTGTGGAGACGGCCCGGTCGCGGCGGACGATGCTCAGCCGCTCGCCCCAGTGGGCGAGGGCCGAGCGCAGCCCGCCGTCGGTGTACTCGATGTCCACCACGCGGTCGTCGAACGCCTGCGCGTACACCCCGCACTCGTGGTACTGCCCGCACTCCTCCGCCACCGCGAAGTCCAGCCCGGTCCGCCGTCTCCGGCCGGCCAGTTCGGCGGTGTTCTTCTGCCCGATGGCCAGGTGCCGGGCGTGCGCGTGCCGGGAGAGCAGGACCATGAACGAGGTCGCGTCCGCGGCGGTGAGCAGATGGCGGGAACGGGTGTAGCTGTCGTAGTTGTCCGGCTCGACGGCGTCGAAGCCCTTCTTCGCGCAGCCGTCGATCCACCGGTTCACCCGCCGCGCCACCCGCTCCCGCTTGGCCGGGGTGCGCAGGTCGAGCAGCGGCTCGTTCCAGTCCTCGTCGACGACGACCTCGCCGTGTGCGTCGCGCAGCAGCAGGTCGGGCGGCCAGGAGGAGCGCTCGGCGGGCTGGGCCTGGAAGGCGTTGACGTAGCAGATGTTGTAGAGGCCCGGTGCGGGGGAGTCGGAGCGGTCGCGGCTGACGATCCGCACGCCCTTCGGCGGGGGGTAGGCGCCGCCGATCTGATAGTCGAACCCGGCGTTCAGCGGCGGCAGCCGCACCGTGGCGGGCTTCGGTGAACCGCCCTGCCCCTCGCTCCCGGAGCCGCAGCCGGCCAGTGCCGACACGGCCACGATCAGAGCCGCCGACAAGGCGCCTGGGGCCCTCCGGCGGCCCGCGGCGCGCAAGACACCCTTCAGGGGCACGTCCGCTCCATCCTGCCCACGCCGGGCGGCGCGGCGCCTGCCAGGATCGAATCGCCCGCACGCTCACACCGTCAAGTCGGCGCCGGGCCACGTCGTAGGCTCGGCGGTGACCACCCTCCCGAAGGCAGGAGCAGCAACGATGCAGTACGTGAAGCTCGGTTCTACGGGCCTGGACGTCTCGCGGATCTGTCTGGGCTGCATGACCTACGGGCTGCCGGACCGCGGCACGCACGCATGGACCCTCGACGAGGACGCCTCCCGCCCGCTGATCCGGCAGGCGCTGGAGGCAGGCATCAACTTCTTCGACACCGCCAACGTCTACTCCGACGGCACCAGCGAGGAGATAGTCGGCAAGGCCCTGCGCGACTTCGCGAACCGCGACGAGATCGTGCTGGCCACCAAGGTGCACGGGCGGATGCGGCCGGGCCCCAACGGCGGCGGACTGTCCCGCAAGGCCGTCATGAGCGAGATCGACCACAGCCTGCGCCGGCTCGGCACGGATTACGTCGACCTCTACCAGATCCACCGCTACGACCACGCGACTCCGGTCGAGGAGACGATGGAGGCGCTGCACGATCTGGTCAAGGCGGGCAAGGTCCGCTACATCGGGGCGAGTTCGATGTACGCGTGGGAGTTCTCCAAGGCGCAGTACACCGCCGAGCGGCACGGCTGGACGAAGTTCGTGTCCATGCAGAACCACTACAACCTGCTCTACCGCGAGGAGGAGCGGGAGATGCTGCCGCTCTGCGCCGACCAGGGCGTGGGCGTGCTGCCCTGGAGCCCGCTCGCCCGCGGCCGGCTGACCCGCGACTGGGGCACGGTCACCGAGCGCAGCTCCGCCGACGACTTCGGCAGCCGCCTGTACCTGGACAGCGACCGCGCGATCGTCGAGGCCGTCACCCGGATCGCGAACGACCGCGGTGTGCCCCGCGCACAGGTGGCCCTCGCCTGGCTGTTGCACCAGGACACGGTGGCGGCACCCATCGTCGGCGCCGCCAAGCCGCAGCACCTCAAGGACGCGGTGGCCGCCGTCGAACTCCAGCTGAGCGACAAGGAGATCGAGGAACTGGAACAGCCCTACACCCCGCGGGGCGTCAGCGGCCACTGACCGGTCCATGGGGTCCGTGCGGCGCGCACTGCGCGCCGCACGGAACCGGACCCCCTCGCTCTCCGGCATCACGACCGTGACCGGGCGTCCAGCGGGAACTCCCCTGCCACGCCGCTGAATTCGCGCGGTCGCGTCACCCGCGGATACCGGCGCAGCGGGTCGCGATCGGCAAAGGGATTCCATTGACGTTGCGTCAATAGGGAAATCCGCTTCCCGCCCCCTGTCGATAATCGAGAGATCTCTTGTTACCGCGTGCGGGACTGTGTAAAAGTGTGCGCTGTCGGCGCACCGTCGCAAAACAAATTCCCGCGGTAAGCGCCAGGCTGCTCCCCGTACACCCCCCACGCTTCACAAGAGCCGCCTCAGGTGGACGTTCGAGCTGCCCAACGACCTCCCCTACCCATTGGTACGGACTTATTCCGTATCACGTCTGGAGGAATGCAGCCGTGCATGAGGCAGGCCCGTCGGACGAGCAGCTGAGTGCCGAACTGAAGAAGTGGAACGGCACGACACCCGCGCTCCACCCCGTCGGCGAACTCCTCGACCGGCACTGGGAGGCGGCCTTCGCCTACGCCCGGCTCTGCACCGACGGCCCGCGCGCCGCCGGCATGCTCACCACGGCCGCCTTCACCCGGCTCTTCGGCGAATCGCTCCGGCAGAGCGGTCCTGGCGCCGCCTGGCGTCCCCACGTCCTTGTCGCCGTCCGCCGGATCGCGGCCGAGTGGGACACCGACGGCCGCCAGGAACTCCTCCACCCGGCGCTGCGATCGGGCGGCGGCACCGGCGAGCGCGCCACCGCCCGGCTGCTGCCGCCCCCCGGCCGGCGGCTGCTGTCCCGCGCGTTCCAGCGGGTGCCTCAGATCTCCCGCGCGGTCCTGTGGCACACACAGGTCGAGGCCGAACCCCTCTCGGTGCCCGCCGCTCTCCTCGACCTGGAGGAGGAGGACGTTCGCGTCGAACTGCGCCGGGGCCGCGAACGGCTGCGCGAGGAATGCCTCCAGGTGCACCGCGAACTCGCCCCCGAGGCCGAGTGCCGGAGCTATCTGCGCATGCTCGACGTGACCTTCCGGCGCGGCGGCCTCGACATCGACCCGGACCTGCGCGGTCACCTGGCCCGCTGCCCGCACTGCAGCCGGACCGCCGACCAACTCGCCCAGTTCGACGCGGGCCTCGGGCTCGCGCTCGCCGAGGCGGTGCTCGGCTGGGGGGCCCGCGCCTATGCGGAGTCCCGGGCGAGCCGCGCCGAGACGCCCGCCGAACCGGCCCCGGCCCCCGCCGCCGTCGCACCCCCGGCCGGCGAGGCCTTCACCGAAGCCCAAGCCCCGGACGGCCCCACTGACCCGACCCACCCCACCGGCCCGGTCGGCCCCGCCGCCTCCGGCCGCTCCGCGCGCCACGCAGAACCCCCCGTCTCGCGTGGTTCCGCGCGCCGTGCCGAGGCGGCCGGCCCCGGCCGTTCCGGGCGCCGTGCCGATTCCGCCGCCCCCAGTCGTTCCGGGCGCCGTGCCGCGCGGCGTGCCCGGCGTCGCCATCTCGCGCTGGCCGTCGTCACCGTCAGCGGTCTGGTCGTGCTGCCCCTGGTGCTGTGGTCGGTGCTCGGCTCCGGCGGGACCCCGGCCTCCGGCCCCGGTGGCACCTCCTCCCGGGCGCCGGGCAAGGACTCCGCCTCCCCGGGCGCGTCCTGGGCCGGTGCGAGCGGTGCCGGCCAGGGCGCCCTGCACGGCCGGCTGCGCAACCTCGCCTCGGGCCTGTGCGTCGGTGTCGTCGGCGAGGAGGCCGTCGAGGGGGCCGAGACCGAACTCACCGGATGCTCCGCGGCCCCGAGCCGGCAGTGGACGTACGAGACCGACGGACTCCTGCGCAACAACGCCGCCCCCGGTCTGTGCCTGGACTCCCACCTCGGCTACTCGGTCCGCCTCACCCCCTGTTCGGCCACCGGCAGGGCCGCCAGGAACATCCGCTACGACTTCACGCTCCAGGGCGCCCTCGTACCCCGCTGGAACCAGGAGCTGGCCCTCACTCCCGCCGCCACCGACGGCTCCGGCGCACTGGTCCTCAAGACCCGTGCCGCCGGCGCCGCCCAGCGCTGGTCCGTCGACACCGCCCAACCCGACCTGGAGATGCAGAACGTCAACTGGGGCAGCGACAGCGCCCCTTCGCCGGCGGCCACCGCACGATCCACGGCCCCCCGCAAGACGCCCACCCCCACGGCCTCCAGGACGACCCCTCCGCCGGCTCCCACCCCCGCGGCGACCAGGTCGGGCCCGTCAGCCACACCGTCCGCCCCCGTCGATTTCTGCTCCGCGTACCCGTACTACTGCGGCGGCTACGGAGGCGGCGGGCGCCACCACCGATGACTCAGCGAGGGTGTAGCGGCGCGGGCGGGATCGTCCCCAGCCCCGGGGCCGGTTCCGGCCACACCAGCAGCACCGGGCAGGGCGCGTGGTCGACGGCGAACCGCACGGCCGGGCCGAGGCTGTGCGGCCCGAGCCGCGACCGGTCCCCGTCCCGGGCCAGCACCAGCAGATCGGCCCCCTCGGCGGCGGCCACCACCTCCCGCTCGACCCGGCCCGACCGCTCCTCGCGCGCACAGGGCCGGCCGAGCCGCCGCACCGCCGCGTCGAGCAGTTCGGCCGCCGAACTCCCGCCGAGCGCCTCGAGACGGTCGCCCGGGTCACGCTCCGGGTGCCCCCGCCCGAGCAGCCCTGCGAACGCGCCGTGCGCGACACCGGGCACGTCGGGACTGCTGACGTGCAGCAGCACCACCGTGGCGGACTCCGGCGCATGCCTGCGCACGGCGTCCACGCACGCGGGCCAGGTGCCCTCGACGAGCCAGGCGATCACACGCATCCGGACGGCCTCCCTCGGTCGGTGAAAGGGCCCTCGCGGAGCCCTCAGAGAACCTGCAGCGATCCCCACAGTGCCACCACCGCGACGGCGAGGGAGGACGGCACGGCGATCAGACCGAGCCGGGTGAACTCCCGGAGGTCCACCTCGTGCTCGTGCTGGTGCACGATCCGCCGCCACAGCAGCGTGGCCAGCGACCCGGCGTAGGTCAGATTGGGGCCGATGTTCACACCGAGCAGCACCGCCAGGACCGCGCCCGGCCCGGTCGGCGCGGTCAGCGGCAGCAGCACCAGCACCGCGGGCAGGTTGTTGATGAGGTTCGCCAGGACTGCGGCCAGCGCGGCGATCCCGAGCAGCGCGGGCAGCCCGGTGCCGTCCGGCAGGACGTGGGAGAGCGCGTCGGCGAGCCCGTTGTCGACGACCGCCCGCACCACGATGCCGAGCGCCAGGACGAACGCGAGAAAGGCCGGGGCGGCCGCCCGTACGACGGTCAGCGGGGTCGCCTTCCGCCGCAGCAGCGCCCGCCCGGCGAGCACCAGCGCGCCCGCCGCGGCCACCCAGGCGGGCTCCACGCCGAACGCCGACGCCACCACGAACCCGGCCAGCGTGCAGGCGACGGTCACCAGAGCGAACAGGGGCAGGCGCAAAGTCTCGCCGGGGTCCCTGCCCGCCGGGGCCGCCGCCGCGAGGTCACGGGCGAAGAACCGCCGGAACACCACGTACTCGGCGCCGATCGCCACCAGCCACGGCAGTGCCATCAGCGCCGCGAACCGGGTGAAGCTCAGCCCACTCGCCGCGAACGCGAGCAGGTTCGTCAGATTGGACACCGGCAGCAGCAGCGACGCGGTGTTCGACAGATGCGTGCACGCGTACACGTGCGGCTTGGGCCGTACGCCCGTCCGCGCGGCCGTGGCGAACACCACCGGGGTGAGCAGCACGATCGTGGCGTCCAGGCTGAGCACGGCGGTGATGGCCGACGCCAGCGCGAAGACCGCCGTCAGCAGCCGCACCGGGCGCCCCGCCGCCCAGCGGGCCGTCCACGCCCCGCAGGCCTGGAACAGCCCTTCCACGTCACAGAAGTGGGCGAGCACCAGCACGGCCGCCAGGAACCCGACGACCGGCCCGAGCCGCTCCGCCTCGGCACGGGCGTGGTCGAGCGAGATCGCGCCGGTCGCGACCGCGATCCCGGCGGCGGGGACGGCCATCACCGCCTCCGGCCATCCGAAGGGCCGCACCACGGCCCAGGCGAGCACGGCGACGAGCAGGACGGCGGACAGGGCCTCGGCGAGCGGGGTGTTCAGGGCGGGTCCTTCCGGGATGGATCACGGCGGTGCGCGACCATGAAAACAGACGATGGCCAGGGCCTTACGAAGACCGGGCCCCCGCCGCGCCCAGGAACTCGTCCCAGCCGCCCACCGGGGACTGCCCGGGCGTGAGCGTGCGCAGCTTGCGCAGCACCGCCGGGTCCTGCGCCTCCAGCCAGGCCACGAGTTGCTTGAAGGACACGAACCGTACGTCGTCGTGACGGGCCATCTTTCCGATCGCCTCCTCGACGGCGTCCATGTAGATGCCGCCGTTCCAGCGCTCGAAGTGGTTGCCGACGAAGAAGGGAGCGCGGTTGCTCTCATAGGCGCGGCGGAACCCGGCCAGATAGGTGTCCCGGGCCTGCGCGCGCCAGGCGTCGTACTGCGCACGGTCGCCGAGCGGGTTCCCGCCCGACTGGTTGAACATCAGGTTGTAGTCCATCGACAGCACCTGGAAGGAGTGGCCGGAAAGCGGTATGGACTGCAGCGGGAAGTCCCAGATCCGGCCGCCCTGCACCTTGCCCGGCCAGATCTGCAGGCCGCCGGGGGAACTGGCGTCGTACTTCCAGCCGAGCGCGGCGGCGGTGGGCAGCAGGCCTGCCTGGCCCTCCAGGCACGGGGTGCGGCCGCCGATCAGCTCCTTGCGGTAGTCGAAGGGGAGCGGTTCGAGGTCGGTGAAGCCGGTGTTGGTCTTCCACCGGGTGACGAAGTCCACCGCCTGCTCGATCTCGCTGCGCCACTCGGCCGGGGACCAGTTGCGCACGCCGGTCGCGCCGCAGAAGTGCCCGTTGAAGTGGGTGCCGATCTCATGGCCCTCGAGCCAGGCCCCGCGCACCTGCTGGAGCGTGGCGTGGATGTGCCGGTCGGCGAGGTAGCCGATCGCGGACGCGCCGACCGGGTGCTGCGGCGGGCGGTACAGGTGCTTCTTGGACTCGGGCAGTGTGTAGATGCCGCTGAGGAAGAAGGTCATCTTGGCGCCGTGGTCGGCGGCCACCTTGCGGAACCGGGAGAAGAGCCGGTTGCTCAACTCGCCCGCGCCGTCCCACGAGAACACCACGAACTGCGGGGGCTTCTGCCCCGGCCGCAGCCGGGTCGGCTCCGGCTGGTGCGGCTGGGCGCCGGTGTCGGCGGTGGAGCCGTCGCCGATCGGCTTCACCGGCCGGGCCTGCGCGGTGCCCTCGCCGTGCGCCGGGTCCGGTCCGCCGACCTCGAGGCCGGTGCCGGAGGAGCAGGCGGACAGTGCGCCCAGGGCGCCCGCCGCCGCGCCCGCCGTCAGTATCCGCCTGCGTGAGATCCCGCTCATCGTCTCCCCGATTTCCTCGTCACGGCCCCCGTGCGGGGCCTGTTCGCCGTGCGGTCGACGGGTTCGATGACGGGGGTCGGAGGAAAGATCGCGGCCGGCGGCGCCTGTTGCCCTCCTGTGACAGTTGTGGCGCGATCACGACGAACCCCGCTGCCGGAGCGGGACAGCGGGGTTCTCGGGGGTCCGGAGGTGTGTCAGGTCGGTGGTTGTCCGCTGGGTCAGGGACCGGTGCCCGGGCTGAGCACCGTCAGGGAGACGGACGAGGAGTTCCCGGAGACGGGCACCGCTCCGCCCGCCCACGCCACCGTCAGGTGGTCACGCTCGTCCGGCGGGGTGACCAGCAGCGCGGCCGGTGCGGCCGTCTCGGCGCCGCTGATCTGCGGGTTGGAGAAGGTCAGACCGGCCCAGGCGCTCTGCCCGGGCTTGAGGGTGACCGTCGCCGGTGAGCCCGGCTCACGCTTGGGATCGGGGCCCAGCTGGGTGCCGGAGCCGTTCACGAAGGCCGCGCCCGGATAGCCGCGCAGGGTGCAGGTCCGGGCGGAGCCGTTGGTGAGGACGACGGGGAAGTTCTCCTGGCCGGCGCCCGGGTCGTTGCGGCCCACCGAGGCGCGCAGCTCGGAGGTGTGGCACCGGGAACCGGCGGCCGGGGTCGTCCCGCCGCCCGAGGACGCCGTCGCCCGCGGGGCGGTGGAGGAGGCGGCGCCGGTGCCGGCGGAGGCCTCGGTGGACGGGGCGGACGTGGGGTTCTTCGCGGTGTCCGTCGCGGGCGCGGCCGTACCGGACACCGTCGTCGGTGGGTTGCTGTGGACGTCCTGGCCGTTGCCGCAGGCGGTCAGAAGGCCCAGCACGGCGACCGTGCCCGCGAGCAGGGCCCCGTGCCGCGCGGACCGGGGGGTGTACACCATGTCGCTCAACACTCCTGGATCTTCGGGGCACGCGACCCACCGCGTGCCTGCGGCGCCGGGTGCGCCGTCATGACACTCCGATGCGCCGGACGCCGGAAAAGTTCGGGACACTCAGGGTTCTTTTCCCCACTTTGACCCGCCGCCCGCACTGCTCACGACACCCGCAGCGAACGGAGGATGCGGTCGGTGGCGTCACCGGCACCACGCTGGCGCACCTGCACGTACACCTGCGGCTGGGCGGCGCCGCCCGCCGGGGCCAGCGCGGTCTCCGTGACCGAGCCGCCGTCCGGGCAGCCGCTCCAGGCCCGGACGAGCCCGTGCCAGTCGGCGTCGGCGAAGCTGCGGCTGCCGGAGTGGCGGCAGCCGGAGTGCGTGAGGGCCTCGACCCGCGCGGTGACGTCGCCGTGCTCGCTGACCCCGACGAACACACCGTCCACGCCCGCCTTCAGATCGGGCCAGCGCGCCAGGTCGTCGGCCACCACCAGGCCCGGCTCGTGCCCCGTCCTCAGCCCGAGAGCATGCGGGTCCCAGCCGGAGCCGCGCAGCTCACGGCCCCAGCCGGCGGGCACCTGGAGGACCACCCGGCCGGTGGTGTCGGTGATCCGCGTCTCGTCCGGTGTGCCGCCGTCGCGGTGGATCACCACGGTCACCGTCACCGCGGCGGCCGTGGCCGCGAGGACCGCGGCGAGCGCCAGTGTCACGGTGTCGAGCCGGCCGCGCACCCTGTCCAGCCGCCGCGCGGACCGCACGGCCGGCGGACCGGCGGCCAGCCGGTCCAGCTCGTGCGCGAACGCCTGCGCGCCGGGCCAGCGCCGCGCCCGGTCCGGCTCCAGCGCACGCAGCAGCGCCCGCTCCACGTCCTCGCCGAGATCCGGCCGCAGCCGCCCCGGCGGTACGACCCTGCCCGGCGGGCCCGGGACGCTCCCGGTGACCAGCTCGTAGCCGACCGCGCCCAGGCTGTAGACGTCGGCCCGCTCGTCGATTCCCTCACCGGGTTCGGCCTGCTCCGGCGGCTGGTAGCCCGCCGAGCCCGCCGCCAGGGTCAGCACGGAGGCCTGCGCGAGGCTCTTCGCCAGGCCCAGGTCGGCCAGCAGCACCCGCCGGGTGCCGTCCGGGGCGGTGTGCAGCAGCACGTTGGTCGGCTTGATGTCGCGGTGCACGATGCCCGCCTCGTGCAGCGCGGCGGCGCCGCGCGCGGCCTCGGCCGAAAGCGCCAGCGCCTCCCGCACCGGCAGCGGCCCGTCGGCCAGCAGATCGGCGAGAGTGCCGCCGTCCGCGTACTGCATCACGAAGTACGGCCTGCCGTCGGGGAGTTCACCGATGTCGTAGACCTGCACCACCCGGCCCGAACCGGCCCGGCGCAGCAGCCGCGCCTCGGACAGGAAGCGCTCCCTGATGTCGAGCCGGTGCGCCCAGTTCTCGGCGAGGACCTTCACCGCGACGGGGGCCTGAAGCTCGGGATCGTGGGCGAGCCACACCGTGGCGAAGGCGCCGGTGCCCAGCGGCCGTTCGAGGCGGTAGCGGCCGATCCGCTCCAGGGAGTGCATACGACTATCATGCCTGGCCTGAGATCGACTGAGAGGTGGGCCCTTCCGTGCAGGACCAGGCGCCGATGGACGACCTCGCCCGGCGTGCCGCCGCCGGCGACAGCATGGCCCTGGACCGGCTCCTGACCGAGATCCGGCCCGAGGTCGTGCGCCGCTGCGCCCGCTTCCTGCCCTGCCGGGAGGACGCCGAGGAGGCCGCCCAGGACGTGCTGCTCCAGGTGGCCCGGCACATCTCCGCCTTCGAGGGCCGCAGCCGCTTCGGCACCTGGCTGTACACGGTGGTCGCCAACTGCTGCCGGCAGAAGTACCGGGAGCTGAAACGGCGGGCCGCCGAACAGCCCGCCGCCATCGAGCCCTCCCACGCCGTCGACCCGCGCACCACCAGTGTCATCGCCGGCTCCCGGGTGGACCTCCTGGAGGCGCTGGACCGGCTGGAGCGGGAGCATCCGCACCTGGTCGCGCCGCTGGTCTACCGGGACATCTGCCAGCTGGAGTACGCCGAGGTCGCCGAGCGCGTCGGCATCCCGCTCGGCACCCTCAAGTCCCGCCTGCACGAGGCCCGCAAGCAGGTACGGCCCTGGCTGACCGCCTCCTGAGGCCCGCGGGTCCTCCCCGCAGGCCCGCAGATCCCCTTCGCGAGGCCTACAGGCCCTCCTCGTACAGGGGCAGCTCCGCCCAGATCGTCTTGCCCTCCGGGGTGTGCCGGCTGCCCCACCGCTGGGTGAGCTGGGCGACCAGCAGCAGACCCCGGCCGCCCTCGTCGAAGGTCTTGGCCCGGCGCAGGTGCGGGGCGGTGTGGCTGGTGTCGGAGACCTCGCAGATCAGCGTGGTCGCGTCATGGATCAGCCGCAGCCGGATCGGGCGGGAGCCGTACCGGATGGCGTTGGTGACCAGCTCGCTGACCACCAGTTCCGCCGTGAACGCGGCCCCGCTCAGCTCCCAGGCGCCCAGCTGCTCCACGACCTGCTTGCGGATCGGCGCGACCAGCGCCGGGTCGGCGGGGATGTCCCAGGTCGACACCTGCGAGGCGGGCAGGCCCTGAGTGCGGGCGAGCAGCAGCGCCACGTCGTCGGCGGCGCCGCCGTGGGGCAGCAGGGCGTGCAGGACGTGATCGCAGGTCTCGTCCAGGGAGCCCGCGTACTCCCCGAGCGCCTGGTACAGCAGCTCACGGCCGGCGTCCCCGTCCCGGTCCCGGGACACCACCAGGCCGTCCGTGTACAAGGCGACGACGGTGCCCTCGGGCAGGTCCACCTCGGCGGACTCGAACGGCAGCCCGCCGAGGCCCAGCGGGGGTCCGGCGGGCAGGTCCAGCAGGTGCGGCCGGCCGCCCGGCCGCATCAGCACGGGCGGCGGATGCCCGGCGCGGGCCAGCGTGCAGCGCCGTGACACCGGGTCGTAGACGGCGTACAGGCAGGTCGCGCCGACCTCGCCGGGGCTGCCGTCGCCGCCGGACTCGTCCGACAGCCGCAGCACCAGGTCGTCCAGGTGGGTGAGCAGTTCGTCCGGGGCCAGGTCGATGTCGGCGAGGGTGCGTACGGCGGTGCGCAGCCGGCCCATGGTGGCCGATGCCTGGATGCCGTGCCCGACGACGTCCCCGACGACCATCGCGACCCGCATCCCGGACAGCGGGATCACGTCGAACCAGTCCCCGCCCACCCCGGCCCGCGCGGCGGGCAGATACCGGGAGGACGCCTGCAGCGCGGCCGTGCGCGGGAGGTTGCGGGGCAGCAGGCTGCGCTGGAGGGCGAGGGCGGTCTCGCGCTCGCGCGAGTAGCGGCGGGCGTTGTCGATGCAGACGGCGGCGCGTGTGGTGATCTCCTCGGCCAGCAGTCTGTCGTCCGCGGTGAACCCGTCCGGGCGCCGGTGCCGGGTGAAGACCGCCACGCCCAGGGTGAGCCCGCGGGCCCGGATGGGCACCGACATCGAGGAGTGGATGCCGAAGGTGCGCACCCGTTCGGCGCGCTCGGTGTTCCAGGTCGCCCACCGGGCCATGTCGCCCGCGGCCCTGGAGGTGATGATCGGGTGGCCCGCGGTGAGCGAGTCGGCCTGCGGGGAGCCGGCCGGGAACTGCTCGGTCTGCCCCGGCTTCATCACCGCCTCCGGCACGCCCTCGAGGACCGACCAGTGGGCGGCCCGCCGCAGGGTGACCGGCGCCGTGATGCGTGCCGGGGGTTCACCGCCGTAGTCCTCGGGGTCCAGCAGATCGACGGTGATGAAGTCGGCGAGCGCGGGCACGCACATCTGCGCCAGCTCCTGTGCCGTGCGGGTCACGTCGAGGGTGGTGCCGATGCGGACGCTCGCCTCGTTGACCAGTTGCAGCCGCTGGCGGGCCTGGTAGTTGTCGGTGATGTCGTGCGTGGCCAGGCACACGCCCCGCACCCGGCCCTCCGGGTCCCGGACCGGTGCCATCCGGGCGAGCCAGGCGTGCGCCCGGTCCTGGCCGTCGGTGCGCATCAAGGGCTTCAGGTCCAGGGGCGAGCCCGAGGTCAGTACCCCGAGCATGGCCTGTTCCAGCTCCTCGCCCTGCGGCCGGCCGCCGATCTCCGAGGGCCGCAGCCCTCGGACCCGCTCCTGCGGCAGGCCGATGACGCGGGCCATCGCGTCGTTCATGTGGCGCAGCCGCAGCTCCTCGTCGTACACCGCGACCGCGCACGGCGACTGCATCAGGCCCGCCCCGGCGAGCGGATCGCCCGTGGCCGGCTGCTCGGCGCCCGTCAGCGGGGTGACCACCAGCCAGTCGCCCGGGTGCCGGTCGTGCGGCGGCAGACGATGGGCGAGCAGCCACACCGAGACGGTACGGCCGTCCCGGTGGCGCAGTCCGACGGTCCCTTCCCAGCGGGCACCCCTGGGCAGGGCGAGGGCACGCCCCCCGGCCAGCAATTCGGTGGCGGGCCGGCCCAGGACGGCGTCCGCGGGGTGGCCGAGCAGGCGCCGTGCGCCCTCGTTCCACTCCACCAGTGTTCCGTCGTCATCGATGACAGCCCGGGCCGTCGCCGCTTCGTCGAACGGATAGACCCGGCTCATCGTTGCCGCTCCCAAGCGCACACTCACAGTGAACAGGTGGCATCACTTCTGTTCCAGCCTAGTGCTTCCCGCACTTCCGTGAACCGCGACCCCCGGCCACTCGGCCGGTGGGACGGACCGGGGCAAGCGCAGAACCGGCCGATGTGCCGACCGGATCTCCGCGGGTTCCGGACCCTTGACGATCGTGTGTGTTACGGCGTCAGAATCTGTTCGGCCACGTTCAGTTGTGAGCAGTTATGGGCCCTGATGAGGGAGAGCCGCCTTGACGGTCACGCGTAGATCGCTTCTGGTCGCAGCCACGGCAACGCCCGCGAGCGGAGCGCTGCTGAGTATTCCGGCGGCTCCGGCCGCCCTCGCCGCCGACTCCTCCGGCGCCGGGGGGCGCCACACCGTGCCGCTGCGCGACGGCTGGCGCTTCTCACTGGCCGACCCGGGCGGCATCACGGACCCGACCGGCGCCCATGCCGATGCGGCCGCCCCCGGCTACGACGACTCCGCCTGGCGGGAGGTCGCGGTCCCGCACGACTGGAGCATCGAGCAGACCCCGACCACCGACCACGGCACCACCAGCGGCACCGGCTTCTTCCCGGGCGGCCTCGGCTGGTACCGGCTCGCCTTCACCCTCCCGCCCGCATTCGCCGGCAAGCGGATCTCGGTGGAGTTCGACGGCGTCTACATGGACTCGTACGTCTACTGCAACGGCACCGAGGTGGGCCGCCACCCCTACGGCTACACCGGCTTCGCCCTCGACCTGACCGGCCTGGTGCACACCGACGGCACCACGCCCAACGTGCTCGCGGTCAAGGTCCAGAACCAGCTGCCGAGCAGCCGCTGGTACTCCGGCAGCGGCATCTACCGCGAGGCCCGGCTGGTGATCACCGAGCCGGTGCACGTGGCCCGCTGGGGCACCTACGTCACCACCCCGGAGGTCTCCGCCGACCGTGCCCTCGTGCGGGTGCGGACCCTGGTGCGCAACGAGTCCGGCACCGGCACCGACGTGCAGGTGGTGTCCCGGATCACCGGCCCCGACGGACGCACGGCCGCCCGCACGTCCAGCACGGTCGTCGTCTCCGACGAGTCCGCCGAGACCCACGAACTGACCGTCGGCATGCCCCACCTGTGGGACTTCACGACCCCCGGGCACCGCTACACCCTGCACACCGAGGTGCGCGTCGCCGGCCGCACCACCGACACCTACCGCACCACGTTCGGCATCCGCACCTACCGCTTCGACCCCGACGAGGGCTTCTTCCTCAACGGCACCCACCACAAGATCAAGGGCGTCGACCTCCACCACGACCAGGGCGCCCTCGGCGCGGCGATCAGCATCGACGCCGTCCGCCGGCAGATGCGGATCATGAAGTCGATGGGCGTCAACGCCCTGCGCACCTCGCACAACCCGCCCTCGCCGCAGATGATCCAGGTCTGCGAGGAACTGGGCATCGTGATGATGGTGGAGGCCTTCGACTGCTGGCGGACCGGCAAGACCAGGTACGACTACGGCCGGTTCTTCGACGAATGGTGCGAGAAGGACGCCACGGAGATGGTGCTGGCCGCCCGCAACTCGCCCGCGGTGGTCCTGTGGTCCATCGGCAACGAGATCCCCGACTCCACGTCCACGGCGGGCCTCGCGATGGCCGACCGGATCATCGGCGCGATCAAGGCCGCGGACGACACCCGGCCGCTGGTCATCGGCTCGGACCGGTACCGCGGCCTGCCCGCCGGCGGCTCCGCGGCCGACCGCATGCTCGCCAAGCTCGACGGCCTCGGCCTGAACTACAACACCGCCAAGTCGGTCGACGCCCTGCACGCCAGGTACCCGCACCTGTTCCTCTTCGAGTCGGAGTCCTCCTCGGAGACCTCGACCCGGGGCACGTACCAGGAGCCGGAGCACCTGAACACGGGGGAGAACCACACGCCGGGCAGGCGGGAGGTCTCCTCCTACGACAACAACCTCGCCTCGTGGACGATGAGCGGCGAGTACGGGCACAAGAAGGACCGGGACCGGAAGTGGTTCGCGGGCCAGTTCCTGTGGTCCGGCATCGACTACATCGGCGAGCCGACCCCGTACGACGTCTTCCCGGTCAAGGCGTCCTTCTTCGGCGCGGTCGACACGGCCGGCTTCCCGAAGGACATGTACCACCTCTTCAGGAGCCAGTGGACGACCGAGCCCATGGTCCATCTGCTGCCGATGACCTGGAACCACGAGCGGGGCGACACGGTCGAGGTCTGGGCGTACGCCAACGTGCCCTCGGTCGAGCTGTTTCTCAACGGCAAGTCGCTCGGCACACGGGAGTTCGACGTCAAGAAGACCACCGACGGGCGCACGTACCTGGAGACCACCGAGGCCACCGGCGACGACAAGACCTTCACCGACGGCCCCTACCCGGGCAGTTACACCAGCCCCAACGGCAGCGCGGGCAAGCTGCACCTGACGTGGAAGGTGCCCTACCAGCCGGGCGAGTTGAAGGCGGTGGCCCGCAAGGACGGCAAGGTGGTCGCCACCGACGTCCTGCGGACGGCGGGCGCCGCGCACGCCGTGCGCCTGACCGCCGAGCGCACGTCCCTCGCCGCCGACGGGCGTTCCCTGGCCTTCGTGACCGCGGAGATCGTCGACGCGCACGGCGTGGTCGTGCCCGACGCCGAGCACCTCATCGCCTTCGCGGTGACCGGCGGTTCCCTGGCCGGCGTCGACAACGGGCGTCAGGAGAGCGCCGAACGCTACCAGGCGAGCACCCGGACCGCCTTCCACGGCAAGGCCCTGGCGATCGTACGGACCGGGACCGAGCCGGGCGTACTGAAGGTCACGGCCACGGTGGACGGCCTGCGTACCGGTTCGGTGCGGGTGCGCACCACACCGGCCCGCTCGGCCGCCACCACCCCCGCCGCCGACTTCCGGCCCGACCACCCGGCTCCGCCGCGGTACCCGTACGCGGACGCCAGTTACTCCGGCCGCCCGGACACCCTGCCCGCCGCCATGCTCGACGGCGATCCGGCGACCGGCTGGTCCAACGCCTTCGCCAAGTCGGCCACGGCACTGCTGCCGGCCTTCACCGGGGCCCGTGCCGAGGACTGGGTGTCGGTCGACTTCGGGCGGGTCCGGACCGTCGACCGGGTGGTGGTCTCCTTCACCGTCGACGCCACGCACGCGCTGCCCGCGAAGGCCCAGGTGGCGGTGTGGGACGGGCGGGCGTACGTGCCGGTGACCGGCACGAGGACGCAGTGGGCCGGCACGTCGGACGGTCCGACCGTCATCACCTTCGACGCGGTGCGCGGCTCGCGGGTGCGGCTGACGCTGACGAGCGCCTACCCGGGCGAGGCGAGGGGAGCGGTGCGCATCAGCCGGCTCGACGTCTGAGGGGACGGACGGGAAGCCGTTCCGCGGCTTCCCGTCCGGACCGTTGACGGGGTGTCACCTCGGGCACAAGCATGGGGGAGGTCCGCATCTGGGAGCGCTCCCACGGGAGGAGCGACCCGCACCTCCCGCAGAGGAGCCCAGACGTGCAACGACGCAGAACCGCCATGCTGCCGATCACCGCCCTGCTGGCGGCGGCCCTCACCGCGCTGCCGGCCGGTCCCGCCGGCGCCGACGAGGTCGAACAGGTCAGGAACGGCACCTTCGACACCGCCACCGAACCGTGGTGGACCACGAGCAACGTCACCGCGGGGCTGTCCGACGGGCGGCTGTGCGCGGACGTGCCGGGCGGCACCGCCAACCGCTGGGACGCGGCCGTGGGGCAGAACGACATCACGCTGGTGAAGGGGGAGTCGTACCGCTTCTCGTTCACGGCGTCCGGCGCGCCCGAGGGGCACGTGGTGCGCGCGATCGTGGGCCTCCAGACGGAGCCGTACGACACCTGGTACGAGGTCAGCCCGCAGCTGACCGTCTCCGGTGACGCCTACTCCTACACCTTCACCTCGCCCGTCGACACCAGCCAGGCACAGGTCGCCTTCCAGGCCGGCGGTGCGGCCGAGCCCTGGCGGTTCTGCCTGGACGACGTGTCCCTGCTCGGCGGGGTGCCGCCGGAGGTGTACGAGCCGGACACCGGGCCCCGGGTGCGCGTCAACCAGGTCGCCTATCTGCCCGCCGGCCCCAAGAACGCCACCCTCGTCACCGACGCCGGCGGCCGGTTGCCCTGGCGGCTGAACAACGCGGCCGGCGTGACGGTCGCCCAGGGCCGGACCGTGCCACGCGGCACCGACGCCTCCTCCGGGCAGAACGTCCACGCGATCGACTTCGGCGCCTACCGGGGCCGGGGCGAGGGCTTCACGCTCGTCGCCGACGGGGAGACCAGCCGCCCGTTCGACATCGGGACGCGGGCCTACGAACGGCTCCGCCTGGACGCGCTGAAGTACTACTACACCCAGCGCAGCGGCATCGCGATCCGCGACGACCTGCGCCCCGGCTACGGCAGGCCCGCCGGGCATGTGAACGCGGCCCCGAACCAGGGCGACGCGAACGTTCCCTGCCGACCGGGCGTGTGCGACCACACCTTGGACGTGACCGGCGGTTGGTACGACGCCGGTGACCACGGCAAGTACGTCGTCAACGGCGGCATCGCCACCTGGGAACTGCTCAGCACCTACGAGCGGGCCCGGCACGCCCGCACCGGCGAGCCCCGGCGGCTCGGCGACGACAGCCTCGACCTGCCCGAGAGCGGCAACAAGGTGCCCGACATCCTGGACGAGGCCCGCTGGGAGCTGGAGTTCCTGCTGAAGATGCAGGTGCCGGACGGGCAGCCGCTGGCCGGCATGGCCCACAGCAAGGTGCACGACGCCCAGTTGACCGGGCTGCCGTTGCTGCCGAGCGACGACCCGCAAAAGCGCGAACTGCACGCCCCGACCACCCAGGCCACCTTGAACCTCGCGGCGACCGCCGCCCAGGCCGCCCGCCTGTACCGGCCCTACGACCGGGCGTTCGCGGCCAAGGCCCTCACTGCCGCGCGCACGGCCTGGCAGGCCGCGCTGGCGCACCCCGAGCTGTACCCCGATCCGAACGACGGCACCGGCGGCGGTGCCTATCCCGACGACGACGCCACCGACGAGTTCTACTGGGCGGCGGCGGAGCTGTATCTCACCACGGGTGAACGGCAGTTCGCCGACCACATCCTCAGCTCACCCGTGCACACCGCCGACGTCTTCGGGCCGCTCGGCTTCGACTGGGCCCGCACGGCGGCGGCCGGCCGCCTCGACCTCGCCACCGTGCCCAGCGCGCTGCCCGGCCGGGAGCAGGTCCGCCGCTCGGTGCTCGAGGCCGCCGGCACCTATCTCGCCACGGCCCGCTCCCAGCCGTACGGCATGTCCTACGCGCCCGACGGTACCCGCTACGACTGGGGCTCCAACGCGCAGATACTGAACAACGCGCACGTCATCGCCACCGCCTACGACCTCACCGGCGCCGCCGCGTACCGCGACGGGGCGATCGAGGCCATGGACTACATCCTCGGCCGAAACGCCCTCAACATCTCGTACGTCACCGGCTACGGCGAGGTGAACTCCCACCGTCAGCACAGCCGTTGGTACGCCCGGGAACTCGACCCGAAGCTCCCGGACCCGCCGGACGGCACCCTCGCCGGCGGCGCCAACTCCAGCATCCAGGACCCCTATGCGCAGAGCAGGCTGACGGGCTGCACGGGCCAGTTCTGCTACATCGACGACATCCAGTCCTGGTCCACCAACGAGACCGCGATCAACTGGAACGCGGCCCTCGCCTGGATGGCGTCCTTCGTCGCCGACCAGGGCTGAGGCCTGTCCGACCATTCCCGTCCGCAGGGCCCGGGCGACGCCGCGAATGGTTCGACACGCCCCGGCCGGCGACCGGGCGGACCCGGTCAGGCGGCGTCGTGGAACACCAGCCCCAGGGTCCGCCGCCGCCCGGACCGTACGGTGCTCACCCCGTGCCGCATCGCCCCGGCCGACCAGCCGCGGCGGGTGCGCACGGGGCGGTCCCGGGTCGTGAACACCAGGCCGTGCCCCTGCCGCAGGGCGGTCGCCGTGCCCCGGGACTGGGCGCGCGGCCGCTGCTCCACCATCAGGAACTCGCCGCCCGTGTAGTCGGTGCCGTACTCGTCCAGGGCGATCACCACCTGGAGCGGGAAGACCAGCTCGCCGAACACGTCCCGGTGCAGGGCGTTCCAGTCGCCCGGACCGTAGCGCAACAGGATCTGCGCCGACCGGTCCTGGCCGCCGGCATGGCACCGCTCCAGCCACTCGTCGAGGGAGTCGGGCCAGCGGACCGGCCGGTCCAGGCGGGCCGCCCAGTCCCGGGCGACCGGCAGCAGACGGGGATAGAGCGCGGCCCGCAGCGCGGCCACCGGGGCGGGCAGGTCGTGGGTGAAGTAGCGGTACTCGCCGGAGCCGAACCGGTGCCGGGCCAGATCGACCGTCGTCCGGAACAGCTCCGGCTCGTCGTAGAGGGCGGCCAGGTCGGCGCACTCGGCGGGCGTGAGCAGCGGGCCGGTGGGCGCGCTGCCGTGCTCGTCCAGCTCGGCCGCGAGGGCGGACCAGTCGGTACGGGCGGCCCGGCGGCGGGCCTCGGCCGGGGTGAGGGTCATGGTCACTCCGCGTGCGGGACTCAGATCAGGGCCGGCTGCAGCGCACCCTCGTGCGTGAGCAGCCACCTCTTTCGCTCGACGCCGCCCGCGTACCCGCGCATCGAGCCGTCCGCCCCGATCACCCGGTGGCAGGGGCGGACGAGCAGGAGCGGGTTGGCGCCGAGGGCCCGGCCCACCGCGCGGATCCCGGACCGGGGCACGCCGAGCCGGGCCGCCAGCTCGCCGTAGGCGACCGTCGTGCCGTACGGGATCTCGTCCAGGGCCCGCCACACCGTCTGCTGGAACGGACTGCCCGGCGCGGCGAGCGGCAGGTCGAAGCGGGTCAGGCGGCCCGCGAAGTAGGCGTCCAGCTGACGGTGGGCCTCGGTGAACGGCCGGTCGTCGCGGTCCTTGGGACGGACGGCGGGCGCCCCGCACCGCCCCGGCAGGGACAGCGCCATGAGCGTGTGGCCGGCCGGTGAGACCGAGCCGGTCATCAGCAGGTCGCCCAGCGGGCTCGGGTGGACGGTGTGGACGGTGCGCGTGGTCATCGGTGCTCCCTCGATACGTCCGTGCTGTTTCCCGGTGCCGTCGAGTCTGCTGCGCGGCGGGCCGGGGGACCGGCGGAAATCGGACATGACTCTCGGACGCTGAAGGTACCGTGGCTGATGCCTCCTGACCTGCGGCTATTTACGCTTGAGTACCCGCGCGGTACCGTGAGGGGCATGCCAGCTCTCAACGTGGAGTTCAGCGAACGGGAACTCGAGGACCTGCGGCAGATCGCCAAGGAGCGGGGTACGTCGATGAAGGCCCTCGTACGTGAGGCGGCCGCCGCCGACATAGCGCGGCACCGCGCCCTGCAGGAGGGCGCGGAGGCCTTCCGGCGCTTCTTCTCCGCGCACGCCGAGGAGTTCGCGGAGGCCTTTCCCGAGGACGAGCCCCCCGCCAGGGGCGAGGCCGCCTGAGCGATGCCCTCCGTCATCCATATCGACGTCCCGTGGCTGCTCCAGCGGCACGAGGAGGTCCTGCCCGACCAGCCCGCCGTGGACGACTTCTCCGCACTGGTCGCCGCCGTCGCCCGGCACCGCGTCGACCCGCCCCGGCTGGGCGTGGACTCCGACCCCGCCTGGCGCGCCGCCGCCCTGCTGCACACGCTCGCCGTCCTCAAGCCGCTGCCCGCGGCCAACGCCCGCTTCGCCTGCGCGACGGCCGTGGCCTACATGTTCGTCAGCGGCGTCGGCATCGACCCGCCCTACGGCGCCCTCGTCGACCTCGCCCGCGACCTGATCTCCGGCAAGACCGACGTGTACGGCGCGGCCGACCGGCTCCGCTCCTGGCAGATCTGACCCCGCCCGGCCGGCCCGTTCCGCGCGGACGCGCTCCCCGGCCGCGGGGGAAGCCGCCGGGCCGCCGGCCGAGGGCGGGAGGAACGGGGCCGGCGGCCGGTCGCGTGCAGGAGAGCCGCCGTCCCGCGCGGGGCCTTCCGAGAGGCCGGAACCCAGTCCACCACCGGACCCGCACGCCACGGGAGAGCGCGTGACCGGCCGGTGCGTGCGCTCGGTTCACACGGGGCGCATGAAAAACCGAAAGCCACGGCAGCCGACCAGGCGCCCGGGCCCATTTCTGACTTTCTTTCAAACCGGCCGATGTCGTCCGGGCGTCTTGTTGCTCGTGTGGAAGTTGTGCAAGGGTTGAAACGCCCGTGCGGGGGGGTAAAGTCCGGGCTTCTTCCGGCAGTTGCGGAACCTGACCGGCCGGGTGCCGGTGAATTCCCGCTCCCCGCGCGCGTCCGAGATAGACATCGACGCATCACGCACCAAAGGAATCCTTTCAGTGCCCACCCCCCACCCACCTCGTCCCCTCTATCCGCCGTCCGGCCAAGACCCGGGGGAATCCGACGAGGCGCTCGCCGGCCCGCTGCGCGCCGGCTCCGACGCGGAGGCCTCCCGGTCCGCCGCCCTCCTGATGGCCCGACACTGGCAGCCGGCGCAGGACTACGCGGTGATCTGCCTGGCCGCCCCCGGGCCCCTCGCCCACATGGCCACCGCCACCGCCTTCCACCGGGTTCTCGGCCGGCTCGCCCTCGGCGAACCCGCCGAGGCGCTTCGGCCCCGCCTGCTCGTGGCCGTCCGGGACACGGTCGTCAACTGGTCCGCCACGGACCGGATCACCGCCGTACTGCCCGGACTCAAAAAGCCCGCCGGGGGCCGCGGGATGCGTGCCGCGAAGACGCTGATACCGGAAAACCGCGCCCTCTCCGACCGCTCGTTCCACGGCCTTCCCCGACTGGAGCAGGCGCTGCTGTGGCATACCGAGGTCGAGGCGGAACCGATAAACACCCCTGCTGAACTGCTCGGCGTCGACACCGAGAGCGCCATGGCCGCACTCGAACAGGCTCGCGAGAAATTCCGGGAAGGCCTGGTGCGTGCCCACCGGGAACTCGCACCCGGCACGGACTGCCGCTACTACAACCGTCTGCTCGACGTCCCGATACGCCGCGGCGGCACCCTCCTGCCCGACGTTCAGGAGCACCTGGCCGCCTGCGCCTACTGCCGGCACGCGGCCGAACAACTCGGCCATGCCGACGCCGCCTCGGGTGTGCTGCTCGCCGAAGCCGTCCTCGGCTGGGGTGCCCGCCGCTACCTCGACTCGCGGCCCGGCCGCCGACCGAGCCCCGCCCGCGGCCGCGGCGGCTCCCGGCGCTCCGGTGGACGCAGGCGCGGCGGGGGCAGGCGCGGCCTGCTCACCCGCGCCGCCCTGCCCGGCGCCCGATGGCGCGGCGCCGGGGCTCCCGGGCCGCTCGCCCGCATTCCCCTGCCGACGCGCCGCGCACCCGGCAGCGCCTGGTCCTCCAGGGCGCTGCTCCTCGGAGTCGGCGTGGCCTCGGCCGGGCTGCTGGCGACCGTGGTCGCGATCAGCCTGTGGCCGGAGGGCGGATCCGGCACCGACCCGGTCGCCTCCACCGGCGCCGCCGCCGGCACCCAGGACCCGCCCGCCTCCGGCACCGCGCCCGGCACCGCGGGCCTGCCCGCCGCCGACCGGCCCACCCGGCTGCGCAACGCCGCCGCCGACCTGTGCCTGGACATCGACGGCAGGCCCAGGGCCGGTACGAGCGCGGTCCTCGCCGCCTGCTCCTCGGCGGTCACCCAGCAGTGGACGTACGAGGCCGACGGGCTGCTGCGCAGCGCCGCCGACTCGGGTCTGTGCCTGGACTCGCACGCCGACGCCGGCGTGGTGATCCTCGGCACCTGCGCCGGCGCCGCGTCGAAGCGGGCCGACGACGTGCGCTACGACCGCACGGCGCAGGGCGAGTTGCTGCCCCGCTGGGACCGGACCCTCGCCCTCGCCACCGCCGGCGCTGAGCCCGGCGGCGACCTCGTGGTCAAGGTCCGCGACCGCTCCGCCGGTCAGCGCTGGCCGGCCGACTCGCCCACGGCGAGCCCCGGTTCGCTGTCGATCGCCGGTACGCACCGGCCGTCCGCGCAGCCGGCGGAACCGGCCGGGAAGGACACGTGACACGCCGCCGCGTCCGGGGCCGGGCGGTCCGGCCCCGGACGCGGCGGGCTCAGGCGGGTTCCTCGACCAGGTCGGCCGCCGTGACCGTTCCCGGGCCGGTGTGCCCGCAGAGCGCGAGGGTCAGGTCCAGCTCCGCGAGCAGGCACCGGATGACATGCTCCACGCCCGCCTGCCCGTCGAGGCCCAGCCCGTAGACGTACGGCCGCCCCAGCAGCACCGCCCGCGCGCCGAGGGCCAGGGCCTTGAAGACGTCGTCACCGGTGCGCACCCCGCTGTCGAACAGCACCGTCAGCCGGTCGCCGACCGCGTCCGCGACCCGGGGCAGCGCGTCGGCCGCCGCGACCGAACCGGCCACCTGCCGGCCGCCGTGGTTGGAGACCACCACGCCGTCCATGCCGGCGTCCGCGGCGAGCCGTGCGTCGTCGGGGTGCAGGACGCCCTTGAGGACGATCGGCCCGTCCCAGTGCTCGCGCAGGAAGCCCAGGTCCGGCCAGGTGTGGCTGGGGTCCCCGAACAGACCGAGGAAGTGCAGCACCGCCGCGTCCGGGTCCTCGTGAGCGGGCTTGGCGAGACCCGCCTGGAAGGCCGGATCGGTGAAGTAGTTCGCGGTGCCCACCCCGCGCAGGAACGGCAGGTACGCCTGGTCCAGATCGCGCGGCCGCCACGACAGCAGCGGAGTGTCCAGCGTGACGACCAGCACCGAGAACCCGGCCGCCCGCGCCCGGCCGAGGAAACTCCGGGTCACCTCGCGGTCCTTGCCCCAGTACAGCTGGAACCACCGCTCGGCGTCCCCCATCGCCTCCGCCACCTGCTCCATCGGCGTGCTGGACGCCGAGGACAGGATGTACGGCACGCCCTGCGCGGCTGCGGCCCGGGCGGCGGCGCACTCGGCGTCCGGATGCATGATCGACAGCACCCCGACGGGTGCCAGGGCCAGCGGCGCCGGCAGGGGGCGTCCGAGCACCTCGGCCGACAGGTCCCGTTCCCGCACGTCCCGCAGCATGCGCGGCACGATCCGGCGCCGGGCGAGGGCCCGCCGGTTGGCGCGGGCGGTACTGCCGTCGCCCGCACTGCCCGCCACATAGCCCACCGGGGCCGGACCCAGCCGGTGTTCGGCAAGCTCCTCCAGCCGGGTCAGGTCGGTCGGGAGCCGGGGCACGGCACCCGTCATCCCGTTCAGATAGATCTCGTACTGGAAGTCCGCCCAGTGCTTCGCCATCCGTCCCTCCCGCCTCTCGTCGCTCAGTCGCGTCGCGGCGCCGACGATACTGCCGGGTAGGCGGCGAGCAGGCGGCGGGTTGAACACAAGGAGTCATGAAGGGGCGCGAGGCGGTCATCACCGGAATGTTTCAGGACGATTAACGAAGCGCTGATTTTCAGCCATCGGGCCACTGCGGGAACGCGAGAACCGCTCAGTTCCAGCGTCACGGAGTTCGATTTCCGTGACTTCGCGCCACTGATTCAACACGAAAGGTTACTGAAACCCGTGGGTTCGATGTGAGTTTCGCCCGTGGACTCGGCAGAGTGGCGCTCGCCGCTCCGGCGCCCGACCGGACCGGAGCCGGCGACCCTCGACTGTTCAAGCGGAAGGATGCACACAATGCGGAACACCGCGCGCTGGGCAGCGGCCTTCGGCCTCACGGCCGCCGCCGTCTGTGGACCCCTGACCGGGGCCGCCGTCGCTGCACCGGGCGCCGCCCCGTCGTCGCTCTACGCCCCCTCGGCGCTGGTGCTCACCACCGGCCACGGCAACGACGCGGCCGCGGCCGCTCCGGAGCGCGCCGTCACGCTCACCTGCGCCCCCACCGCCTCCGGCACCCACCCCGCCGCGGCCCGGGCCTGCGCCGAACTGCGCGGCGTCGACGGCGACTTCGACGCCCTGATGGCCCAGGACGACGCGTGGTGCACCAAGCTCTACGACCCTGTGGTCGTCACGGTCCAGGGCGTCTGGCAGGGCAAGCGCGTCTCCTACGAGCGCACCTTCGGCAACACCTGCGTGAAGGACGCCGCCGCGGGCAGCGTCTTCGCGTTCTGAGGACCGGGATCGCACGGTCTCCGTGCACACCGGATCAGGTCCGCAACTGGGGAGTGCGGCCCCTGGAGCGGGGAACCTGCGATCCCGTGCCGGGACCGACGGGCGGAGTGGGGCCGCCCGCCGGCTCCCGGGCACACAGCCGCTCCCCGGGCCGGCCCGTGGGGGGCCGCCCGGGGAGCGGCGAGAAACCACCGGTTTCAACCGGTGTTCAGGCCTTGCGCCGATGACTCGTGTCACACCACGGGTAGCGGCGACTGCGCCGGCATGTGCACAGAGCGACACGGAAACGGTCCGAGGAGACCGTGGTGCCGTCCTCCAGTTCGATCTCCACCGGCCCCTCCACCAGAAGCGGCCCGCGCCGGGTCATGGTGATCCGGCGGGTGCGGTCGTCAGCGGACTCGTTCGGCACGGATGACCACCAGCTCTTCCCTGTCGTCGGACGCCTCGAGCAGCCCGCGCCGGCGCAGCCAGTCCTCCCGGGACCGCAGCACCGGACCGAAGGCGATCCAGCGGCGCCGGACCACCGTGGCCTTCAGGTCCGCCGCACGCAACAGCTCCAGGGTGCGGTCGGGATCGCTGAGCGCGGAATGCACGATCAGCAGCACACCTCCGGGCCGCAGCAGCGCGGGCGCGTCCCGGCAGATGCGGTCCAGCAGCAGCCGCCCGTCCTGGCCCGCGTCCCACGCCCGGGACCGGCCGCGCGGGCCGCCTCCGGCGTCGGGCGCGGGCACGTAGGGCGGGTTCGCCAGGATGACGTCGTAGGTGCGGTCCCGGACCGGGCCGAAGAGGTTGCCCCGGTGCAGACGCACCGGCAGCCGGGTCAGCCACGCGTTCAGCCGGGCCGTCCACACCGCCCGCCGGGAGACGTCCACCGCGGTCACCTCGGCGCCCCGCCGGGCGGCCTCGAGCGCCAGCGCCCCGCTTCCGGTGCCGACGTCCAGTACGCACGCGCCGGGCGGCGGGGCCTCCTCACGGAGGGCCTCGGCCAGCAGTTCCGTGTCGTCCTGAGGGGCGTACACGCCCGGAAGCACCAATGCGATCACGGCCCGCGAGTACCCCGGCATTCAGGATGTATGGGCCATGTGTGACTCCAGGGGTGCCCGCAGCGACGACCGGCCCGCACGCCAGTCGGCGAGCAGCCGCCGGGCCAGCCGGTCCTCCAGGTACTCCGTGGCGTCGATCCCGAAGGCGACGTCCCCCGCCAACTCCGGTTCCTCGGCGAGCAGTCCGGCGATCACCTCGTGGCGGACGACCTGCTCGTGCACCGCGTCGGCCTCCACGTGCTCGTCGTAGAAGAACTCCGCGGCCGGGCCCGCGCCGGTGCGGCGCATCGCCTCGGCGAGCCGGCGCGAACCCGGCGAGGAGGTGATCTCCACCTCGGCGAAATGACCCACCAGGGCGCCGCGCAGCTCGCGGTGCAGCCCGAAGAGGGACATCAGGTTGACGACGGCCAGCATCTCGGCGCGGGCCGCGTCCAGATAGTGCCCGTACGCGGTGTCCAGGCCCAGGTCCGTCATCAGGTCGGCGAACAGGCGCGCGTGGACCCGCTCGGCCCGGCCGCCGCCGAACTCGTCGTACTCCACCGCCGCCATCGCCGCCTTCGCCCGGCCCCACAACCGAGGCAGCACCCAGGCGTGCGGGTCGGCCTCCTTCAGGTGGTACAGGGAGCGCTGGGCCGCGTACTCGCGCAGGTGCCACAGTTCGCCCTCGTCGCGCAGGAAGTGGGTGACCCCCGCGCCGTCGACCGGTTCGACCAGCAGGGCGCCGAGCGCGTCGTCGAGGCTCGGGTGCACCGGGGTGTCGGCGCGCAGCGCGGACAGGAAGCGGTGCTCCAGCGCACCGCGGACGCGCAGCAGCTCGGGGTCCCACTCGAGCTGCGGGCCGACGCCGGCGAAGCCGCGGTAGTGCAGCTCGTAGCACAGGTACAGGGCGAGATGCAGGTCGTCGCCGTACGGGTCCGCGCCCTCGGCGTCCGCAGGGCGGGGGAGGGGGCCGGCGCCGCGCAGGTAGGCGGTGACCGCGGCGGAGAGCGGTCCCCGGGGCGGGGGCAGCTGGGGTCCTCGCAGGTGGTGGTTCATGGGGCTCGGGTACCCGGACCGCATGAAAGCACTAGTGATCGATTGCGCGCGTCGTACGGGCCGTGGACGTGGAGGGTGACCGCCTGGCCGGGGCGCCCGTCCTGCGTGGCCCAGCGGGTGCTGGAGCGGATGGACGCGATGCTGTCGGAGACCGACCACGAGGGCCGCCCGGTCGCCTACGACCGGGTCGCGGGCGTGGTCGTCACCGGCAACGACGACGGGGCCCACCGTGATCAGCGAGCATGGACCTACCGGCACCTGGGTCCCGGCCCCGGTCCCGATGGCCGCGAACCTGCACGGGGTGGCCCGGGCGCCGGCGGAGCACCCCGTGGGCGCACCGCCCGGCCAGCCGCCTCAGTCGCCGTCCGCCTGCTCCTCGGCGCCGGTGTTCGGGGTGATGGCGTCTCCCGCCTTCCCCGAGCCGGTCTTGTCCTCGCCGCGCTTCTCGGCCTCCTCGACCTCCCGGAGCACCTCCTCCAGGGCCGTCTCGGGCCGGTCCTCGTGGTCGTTCCCGCCGGGCATGGCGTCTCCTTCCCTCACCCTTGTGCTCTTGATCCACGACGAGTTACCCGCCGGCGCCGTCTCAAGCGTCGGGTGCAGGCCTCCGGGCGTCGCCGCCGTCGCCGTGCGCACCGGGCCCCCGACAGGGCGAGGGGTCGCCGTCTCCCTGCTGACGGCGGCCCCTCGGGCCCGGAGGTCCGGCCACTGTCACATGTGGACAACCGGTGCGGCGCTCGCGTCCCGCTCCGGCACCCCGCGCCGGTGGAGGAGGAAGGCGATCACCGCGCCCGCGGCGAAGAGGACCGCGGACCACCAGAAGGCGGTGGTGTAGCTCTCGATCGTGGCCTGCGCCCGCACCAGCCCGCTCGTGGCGTCCCGGCCGGCGAGGTAGTCGGTGGCGGCGCTCGCGGCGAGCGTGTTCAGCAGGGCGGTACCGATCGAACCGCCCACCTGCTGCATGGCGTTGACGGTCGCGGACGCCACGCCCGCGTCCTCGGCCGCGACCCCGCCCGTGGCCAGCTGCATGGCCGGCGGCATGACCAGACCGAGGCCCACGCCGATCACGATCAGCTGCGGCAGCACCGCGCTGCCGTAGTGGGAGTCGAGGCCGATGCCGGTCAGCCAGGCCATGCCGGCCGTGGCGATGGCGAAGCCCAGCGGGATGACCGTCTTGGGGCCGAGGCGGGGGATCAGGACCGTGGTGCCGGCCTGCGCGGTCACCATCAGCGCGGCGACCATCGGCAGGAAGGCCACACCGGTCTTCGTGGGGCTGAAACCGAGGTTGAGCTGCAGGTAGTAGGTGAGGAAGAGGAACACTCCGAACATGCCCGCGCCGGTGATCAGCACCGCGAGGAAGGCGGCCGCCCGGTCGCGGTCGAGCAGGATGCGCAGCGGCAGCAGCGGATGCGCGGCCCGGGTCTGCCACCAGGTGAAGGCCGCCAGCAGCAGACCGCCCGCGATCAGGAAGCCCCAGGTCAGCGGCGAGTCCCAGTCGTGGGTCTCGGCGTTGGAGAAGCCGTAGACCAGGGAGAACAGGCCAGCGGCGACCAGGACCGTGCCCGGCACGTCGAGCTTGGCGTTCGCCGCGTCGCGGTGGTTGCCCAGCAGGATCCAGCCGCCGGCGAAGGCGACGACCGCGATGGCCACGTTCACGTACAGGGTCCAGCGCCAGTCGAGCGCGTCGGTCAGCACCCCGCCGAGCAGCAGGCCGACGGCACCGCCCGCGCCGGCGATGGCGCCGTACACGCTGAACGCGCGCGCCCGCTCCCGGGCGTCGGTGAAGGTGGTGTTGAGCAGGGACAGCGCGGCGGGTGCGAGGAGCGCGCCGAAGGCACCCTGCAGGGCGCGGGCGACGACCAGCATGGTGAAGCCGTTCGCCGCGCCGCCCAGCGCGGAGGCGGCGGCGAAGCCCACGACGCCGACGAGGAAGGCCGGCTTGCGGCCGAACAGGTCGGCTATCCGGCCGCCGAGCAGCAGCAGGGACGCGAAGGCCAGTGCGTAGGCGGTGACGATCCACTGCCGGTTGCCGTCGGAGAACCCCAGGTCGGTCTGGGCGGACGGCAGGGCGATGTTCACGATCGTGGCGTCGAGGACCACCATCAGCTGGGCGATGGCGATGACCGCGAGGATCCACCACCGCTTGGGCGAGGCCTCGGCCTGTCCTGCCACCGCCGCTCCCTCTCGGGAGCCTTCGGCCAGGGTCTTCTGGGGCATGGAGAACCACTCCAGGGAAAGTCGTCCGGGTGCGGAGAGGCGCGCGAAAAGGGCGCGCGGACGCAGTGCCGTAAACGAAACCGTTTCGTACACCTGGAGCCTAGAGCACCGCCATCGAAACGGCAACGTTTCGCTGTGTCCCCGGTGCCGGTTCCCCGGCGGAACGACTCGCGAACACCCTGGCCAGGGCCGCGCACAGGGAGCCGGGCCCAACGTCCCCGCCGACGCGGTCCGAGCGCGGCGTGGGACCGACCGGGCCCCGTCGGCCATCAGCACCCCGGCGGGCGTCATGCGCCTCTCCGCCGGGCGGCGCCGCCCCGCTCTCCCACGAGTCCCGGCGCCGTACCACTCCCATGGTCGCCGCGGAAGCCACACCCGGCGACTCGGGACCCACCCGCCGCACGCCCGCGGGCCGCTCCGCCGTGCGCGGTGTTTCAGTCTGTGGCGCCCTGGATACACCGCGAGGGTTCGGCCCCCGGAGTCCGCGAACCCGTGCACACCGTCGCAGTGAGGTCGTCACCATGTCCCACGCCCCGTCCCCCGCAGGACCGTCGAACCGCATCGGGCCGTTCCCGGCCCCCGAGGCGGACACCGCCCCGAGGCCGGCCGAGAACCGAACCCGACTCGGCGGCACCGCCCTGGTGACGGGTGCCTCCTCCGGCATCGGCGCGGCCGTGGCCCGCCGACTGGCCGCCGAGGAGGGCTGGCGACTGGCGGTCAACGGACGCGACATCACCCGTCTGGAGCAAGTGGCCGCCCAGGCCGGTGCGGTGGCCCTGCCCGCGGACCTGACCCGGCCCGGCGCCGACCGCCGGCTCACCGACCTCGCCCTGGCCCACCTCGGACGGCTGGACCTGCTGGTGGCGGACGCGGGCGTGGGCTGGGCCGGAGACTTCGCCACCATGCCCCCGGCCCGCATCGACGAGGTCGTCGGCGTCGACCTGCTGGCCACCCTGCGCCTGGTGCGCACCCTGCTGCCCCCCATGGTCGCGGCCGGATCCGGGCGCATCGTGCTCATCGGATCCTTCGCCGGCTGCGTGGGCGTGCGCGGCGAGGCCGTCTACTCCGCGGCCAAGGCGGCCCTGGCCACCTTCGCCGACGCCCTGCGGTACGAGCTGCGCGGCACCGGCGTCGGCGTCAGCCATGTGATCCCCGGCGTGGTCGACACCCCCTTCTTCGACCGGCGGGGCACCCCCTACGCGCGGTCGTGGCCGCGGCCGGTGCCCGCCGAGCGCGTGGCGGAAGCCGTATGGGCCGCCGTCCAGCACGACAAGGACGAGGTGTACGTCCCCGGGTGGCTGCGCCTGCCCGCCCGGGTACGGGGCGCCGCGCCCGGACTCTACCGGCGGCTCGCCGCCCGCTTCGGGTGAGCGGCCGTGCTCGCCGTCACGGTGCTGCTCGCCCTGCTCGCGGCCCTGTCCAACGCGGGCGCCTCGGTGCTGCAGCGCCGGGCCGCCGTGCAGGAGCCGGACGAGGGCACCGGGGCGGGATCCGCCGTGCGCCGGCTCGCGCATCTGCTGCGGCGCCCGTACTGGCTGGCGGGCGCCGGGCTGCTGGCGCTGTCCAGCCTGCTGCAGGCGGGAGCGCTGGCGGTGGGCAGCCTGTCCCTCGTGCAGCCCCTGCTCGCCGCCGAGCTGCTGTTCACCCTGGCCGTGGGCAGTGTGGTCTTCCGGCGCCGCCCGGACCGCCGGACCTGGCTGGCGTTCGTCGCCCTCGCCGTCGGGCTGTCCGTCTTCCTCCTGGCGGCCGAGCCGTCCGCCGGCCGGCCGTCCGCACCGCCCCGGAGCTGGCTGCTGGGCGGCGGCGGGGCGCTGGCCGCCGTCGTCCTGCTCGTGGCGACCGCCCGCCCGACCAGGGGCGCGCCCAGGGCCGCACTGCTGGGCCTCGCCTCCGCCGTGGCCTTCGCCACGACCGCGGCACTGCTCAAAGAGGCCGTGGGACAGCTCGGAGACGGACCCGGGGCGATGTTCGCGCACTGGGCGCTGTACGCCACCGGCGGTGCCGGGCTCGTCGCCTTCCTGCTGCTGCAGGGCGCGCTCGGCGCCGGATCGCTCACGGCCTCGCAACCCGCCCTCACTCTCGGCGACGCGCTCACCAGCGTCGTACTCGGCTGGGTCCTGTTCGCCGAGACGATCCGTCTCGGGCTGAGCCTGATACCGGAGGCGATCGGCGTCGCCCTGATCGGCGCGGGCAGCATCGGCCTGGCCCATGCTCCGTCCCTCCGGGGGGACTGGGACTCGTCCGTGCCGGGCCGCCCGCCCGACCGGGGCGGGGAACGGCAGCCGGCGCCCCGCGGGCACTGACCGGGCGTCCTCTCCCTTCCGCACCAAGGAGGTAGCTCACCCATGACCCTCGTGTCCGGCCGCTCGTGGCGGACGGCGGCCGTCCTGCTGCCGGCCGGCATCGCCATGGCGCACATCGGCCCGGCGGCCACCTGGCTCCCGGCCGTACGGCTCCCGCTCTTCCCCGGACTGTCCGGCACCGGCCCCCGCGAGCACGTGGCACTGACCTTCGACGACGGACCCGACCCGGAGTCGACGCCGCGTTTCCTCGACGCACTGGACGGGCTCGGCGTACGGGCGACCTTCTTCGTGCTCGGCGAGCACGTGGTGCGCCACCCCGCCCTGGCCCGGGAGACGGCGGAGCGCGGCCACGAACTCGCCGTACACGGCTGGACCCACGACCGCCCCTGGCGCCCGGCGTTCGGCCGCGACGCCGAGGAGGTCGCGCGCACCGTCCGCGCGGTGCACGACCTCACGGGCCGCCGTCCGCGGTGGTACCGCCCTCCCTACGGCATCCTCACCGCGGGACGCTGGTCGGCCGCGCGGCGGGCCGGACTGCGGACGGTGCTGTGGTCCGCGTGGGGCAAGGACTGGACGGCCGACGCCACCCCGGCCTCCGTACGGGCACGGGTCGCGGCGGACCTGCGCGGCGGCGGCACGGTCCTGCTGCACGACTCGGACCGGTACTCGGCCCCCGGCTGCTGGCACGCCGCGCTGGGCGCGCTGCCCGCCCTCGTCGAAGGCTGCCGGGACGCGGGCCTGACGGTCGGCCCGCTCCGCGAACACGGCCCGGCACCCGCACCGGCCCGGACCTCGGCCCGGACACCGGCCCCGGCGGACGACGGAGGGCCCCGATGAGATCCCCGACCGGGGAGCGAACGGCTGCCGCCCCCCAGCTCGCCGCCTCACAGCCCGGCCACGCACTCCATCGGATCACGGCGGAAGAGGGCGTGGCCGCGGGCCACCCGTTCCGCGCGTTCCGGCCCGGTCTCCGAGAGCCTGCCGAGTGCCGCCAGCAGGCCGGCCCCGTCCGTGGTGAACTCCGACAGGCCGAGCGCGGCCATCCGCCGTACCCCGTCCGCCCCGTGGCCGGGCAGCGGCCGGTGCCCCACCACGGGCAGCCCCGCCGCCAGGGCCTGTACGGCGGTCTGGCCGGCGGCGTTGTCCACCAGGGCGTACGCGGCCGCCAGCAGGCCGGGCATGTCGTCGACCCAGTCCAGGGCGACCGCCGACGGCACCCGGGACACCCGGGCGAGCAGCCGTTCGTTGCGGCCGCACAGCACGACCGGCAGATAGCCGGCACCCGCCAGCAGCCGGGCCGTGTCAGCCGCACGGGACGCCGCGCCCCAGGCACCCGCGGACAGCAGCACCGGCGGCCGGCCGGGCGCCCGCCGGGCGAACCGCTCCCGCCAGCGTGCCGCTCCGGCGCCCGGCGCCAGGAAGGCGGGCGCGACCACCGGGCCGGTCGTCACCGCGGGCCCGCCCAGCGCCCGGCGCACCTCGGCCGCCGCTTGGTCCGTCAGGCACAGGTACCGGTCGTTGCCGGGGTGCAGCCACTGCCGGTGCACGGCGAAGTCGAGCACGAAGACGGCGCTCGGCACCCGCAGTCCGCCCCGGGATCTGAGATGCCCGGTCAGCTGTGCGGCCAGATGGAAGACGGACACCACCACGTCGATGTCCAGCCGGTCCACGAGGTCCGTCAGCCGGCCGGCCGCGAGCCGGGCCAGCGGCACCCCGCTGGGGCGCGGGCCGGAGCCGCCGCGCAGGAACGCCCCGTAGACACCGGCGTACACCCAGGGGGCGTGCCGCACCGAGCCCTGGTAGCAGCGGCGCAGCCCGCCGCCCAGGCCGTACGGCAGCAGCCGCAGCACGTCGACGACATGCGGCTCGTGCCCGGACGCCGCGGCACGGCGGGCGAGTTCGGCGGCCACGGTGTCATGGCCGGCGCCCATGCTCGCGCTCACGATCAGCGTCCGTCGCCGGCCGCCCGGCGAACGCGGCGCGGGGCGGGGCACCTCGGCAGGAGTACGCACGGGGTCCGATTCTCCGGTGACGGGACCGGCAAACGGCGGACTCGCCGGTCGTGTCGCGGGATCGGACGGTCCGGGCCGCGCACCGTGGCGCCGTGCCGGTGCCTGCCGTCCTCGAGGGAGCCGCCCGGTCCGCGCCGCGGCGCAGGAATCGGCACAGGAGAGCGTAGGGGCGGCGAGCACGGGAGGAGCCGTGAGCTGGTTGCGGCGCGGCCTGCACCGCGCTAGGGAGTGGCTGCGCATCGGGGCCCTGTTCGCGCACGGCCGTGAGCTGGAACTGATGCACCGGGCCATGGGGTTCGCGACGCTGGCCCTGGTGACGCTGGCGCCGCTGCTGATCGTGGTCGCGGCCGCGGATCCCCTGGTGCGGGGCGGGTTCGCCTCGTGGCTCACCGACGGCATGGGGCTGTCGGGCAAGTCCGCCCGTGTGATCACCGACGTCATCAGCCCCCCGCGCAACGTCATCGGCGCCACCAGCGTGTGGAGCGCGGTGCTGCTCGTGGTCTTCGGCGTGTCCTTCGGCGGCAGCGTGCAGAACGCCTACGAGCGGATCTGGGGCCTCGCCGCCGGCCCCTGGCACCGGGTCTGGCGCCAGGCGACGTGGCTGGTGGTCCTCACGGCGTACCTCTACCAGGAGGTGGCGACGAAGACGGCGCTGCACGGGATCCAGCGGATCGCGCTGTCCACGGCCAGCGGCGTGCTGTTCTTCTGGTGGGGGCAGCGCTTCCTGCTCGGCGGCCAGGTCCGCTGGCGCGCCCTGCTGCCGGGCGCGCTCGCCACGGTCATCGGGCTGGCCGGTCTGCGCGCCTTCTCCTCCCTCGTCTTCACCCCGCTCATCGTCACCAACGCCCTCAGCTACGGCGCCGTCGGCACCGTGCTCGTGGTCGAGTCCTGGCTCATCGGCGTCGGTTTCGTCATCTACGGCGGCGCTCTGTTCGGCCGCTGGTTCTGCGAGCACCACTGGATGCCGTCCCACGACCACGGCGAGGACGAGCCGGACGAGGCCGAGACCGACTAGGCCATCTGCCGGCGCACCAGCTCGTGCAGCCGGCCCCCGGTGTCCGCGAGCAGTTCGGCCGGTGTGCCCTGCTGGACGACCTTGCCGTCCTCCATCACGATCACCCGGTCGGCGTCCAGCACCGTGGACAGCCGGTGGGCGATGACGATACGGGTGGCGTTCAGCTTGCGGGTGCTGTCGATGACGATGCGCTGGGTGTCGTTGTCCAGGGCGCTGGTGGCCTCGTCGAAGAAGAGGATGCGGGGGCGCCGGATGAGGGCCTGGGCGATCATCAGGCGCTGGCGCTGCCCGCCGGAGATTGCGCCGTTGCCCGCGACGATCGTGTGCAGCCCCATCGGCATCCGCTGGATGTCCTCCGCCAGCCCCGCCAGCTCCGCCGCAGCCATCGCCTCCTCCGGCGTGTACGGCTCGGTGCCGCAGATGACGTCCAGGATGGAGCCGGTGAAGGGCTGGGCGTGCTGGAGGACCACTCCGCACTGGCGGCGGACCGCCGACTGATCGAGGGCCGCCAGGTCCTGGCCGTCGTACAGGACGCTGCCCGACACCGGCCTGTCGAAGCCGATGAGCAGCCGCAGGAGGGTGGACTTGCCGCAGCCGCTGGGGCCGACGACCGCCACGAACTCGCCGGGCCGGACGGCGAAGGACACGTCGTCGAGGACGAGCGGGCCGTCGTCGGCGTACCGGAAGGAGAGGCGGCGGGCCTCGACGGCGCCCGACAGCGGGCCGGGGCGGGTGCTCGCCGTGCGCACCTCGGGGGTCGCGTCCAGGACCGGCTTGATCTCCTCGAAGAGGGGCAGCGCGGCCACCGCCGAGACGAAGGAGCCGGTGAGCTGAGTGACCGAGGTCAGCACCATCGTCACCGAGGTGTTGAAGGTGAGGAACGCCGCCGCCGACATCGCGCCCCGCGCCGGACCCGCCAGCAGCATGAACATCAGCAGGGTGCACACCGGCAGGTAGACCGCGCCCAGCACCGTGGTGAGGTTCTTGATCCGGCCGACCTTCTGCTGGAGTTCCCGGCTGCGCGCGAACTGGCGCGCCCAGGCCGCGTACGCGTAGTTCTCCGCCGCCGCGACCCGCAGCTTGGGCAGGCCGCGCAGGGTCTGGAACGCCTGGTTGTTCAGCTTGTTGCCGAGCACCACGAGCCGTCGCTGCCAGCGCACCTGCCACAGCCCGAGCCCAAGGAACACGGCCGCGATGACGACGAGCATGCCGATCGCCGCCATCGCCATCGGCACGCTGTACCAGAACAGCAGACCGATGTTCATCGCGCCGACCGTCACCGACTGGGCGACCACCGGCCCGACGCCCGCGAGCACCCGGCGGATCGCGCTGATGCCCATGGCAGCACTGGCCAGTTCACCGGTCGAGCGCTGGGTGAAGAACCGGGTCGGGAGCCTGAGCAGCCGGTCCCAGACGGCCGGTTGCAGCGCCGCCTCGATACGGCCCTCCAGCCGCAGGATGGACAGGTTCTCCAGCAGCGTGAACGCCGCCGCCACCACCCCGCTCACCATCACCGCCAGGCACACCTGGACGATCAGGCCCTCCTGGGCCTTCGGCACGTACTCGCCCAGTACCTTGCCCGTCGCGATCGGCACCAGCGCGCCGATCACCACCGTCACCAGACCCGCCAGGAGCAGGTTCAGCAGATCGCCGCGGGTGCCGCGCAGGCTGAACCGCAGCAGTCCCAGCGGTCCGAGCCCCTTGTCGGGCAGCGGCCGGTAGAACATCACCGCGCGCGGCTCGAACTCCTCGGCGTTCGCCTTCTCGATCGGCGTCTCACGGCCGGTCGCGGGCTGTACGGCCACATAACCGCCGCGCCGCCACAGCAGCGCGACCGGCGCCCCGGACAGCGCCCGCTGCCCGACCAGCGGGCCCACGTTCTCCCGCCACCAGCGCCCGTCCAGGCGTACGGCCCGGGTGCGCACCCGGGAGGCCAGCGCCACCCGCTCGACCGGGTCCAGGCGGTCGCTCTCGGTGCCGCTCTGCGCGGGCCCGGCGAGCGTGATCCCGGCCGCCTCGGCGACGAGCTTGCAGGCCGCGTACGTGGCGTCCGCGTCGGCGGCCGTCGCCCGGCGGGCCGAGCGCTTGCCGATGGAGGCCAGCAGGGTCTGGTCGGCCTGCGCGCGGACCGCCTCACCGGCCTTGATCCCGGCGGCCGTGCGCGTCTCGTGCGTGCGCTCCAGCTGCTCGATCCACCGGTCCAGCGCGGTCAGCAGCCGGTACTGCTGGTCGACCATGCTCTGCCACAGCGCCGGATCCATCAGCAGGTCGGCGGCGGCCTCCGCGCCGTACAGCGACCCGTACTGGACGCTGCCCGGGGGCACCTGCATCCAGAACACGTCGTCGTCGGCCGGAGCGGCGGCCCGCTCCTTGGCCATCGGCGCCTGGAACAGGACGGACAGGCCGCGGCCCACGCCCAGGGCGACCGCGTACTCCAGCGGGCTCGACGCCGGCGGCACGTACTGCGGGTTGCCGTACTCGTCGTACGACCAGGTCTGGGTGTGCGCTGGCTGGTACAGCTCGCGCAGGTTGACGCGGTGCACCACGCAGTCGCGGACCGGGCGGGCCACCAGGGTGTGCGCGGGTCCGGCGACCGGGCCGAGCAACAGCGCGCCCGCCTCCAGCCGGCCGAGGTGGTGCCAGTGGCCCTGCTGGGCGGCGTCCACCGCGAACAGGTCCAGGGCGCCGGCCGCGACCAGCCACAGCACCTGCGGACCCTCCAGGTCCAGACGGCTCAGACCGGCGCAGTCCAGCCGTGTGCCCAGCGAGCCGAGCGCGCCGAGGACGAGGTCGCCTTCGTGCCCCTCCTGAACAGTCGTCATCTCACCGCTCCCTGACCAGCGCGGCGTACGCGCCGCCGCGCGCCACCAGCTCCTCGTGCCGCCCGCGCTCGACGACCGTGCCGTGCTGGAGCACGACGATCTCGTCGCTGTCGCGGACGGTGCTCAGCCGGTGGGCGATCACCACACAGGCGCAGCCGCGCCGCCGCAGGTTGTCCATCACGACCAGCTCGGTCTCCGCGTCCAGCGCGCTGGTGACCTCGTCCAGCACGAGGATGCTGGGCCGCCGCACCAACGCCCGCGCGATCTCCAGGCGTTGGCGCTGGCCGCCGGAGAAGTTGCGGCCGTCCTGCTCGACCCTGCTGTGGATGCCGCCGGGCCGGCGCATCACCACGTCGTACAGGGCCGCGTCCTTCAGCGCCTCCACCACGGCCTCGTCCGGGATCGACGGATCCCACAGGGCCACGTTGTCGCGGACCGAGCCCTCGAAGAGGAACACGTCCTGGTCGACGAAGGAGACGGAGGAGGCGAGCGCGCCGCGCGGGATGTCCTCCAGGCGGCGGCCGTCGATGCGGATCACGCCGTCCCAGGGCGCGTACAGGCCCGAGATCAGCCGGGACACGGTGGACTTGCCGCTGCCGGAGCCGCCGACGAGCGCCACCTGCTGCCCGGGGCCCACGGTGAGGTCGAAGCCGGTCAGCAGCGGCTGGTCCAGCGGGCTGTAGCCGAAGGTGACGTTCTCCAGCTCCACGTGCCCGTGCAGCCGGCGGGTGGAGTCGCTCCCGCCGGGGCGGGCGTAGAGGGGGTCGGCCTGGAAGTTCTCCACGTCCTTCAGCCGGGCCACGTCGGCCGCGAAGTCCTGGATGCGGCCGGCGACGCCGTTGAGCCGGGTCAGCGGTGCGGTGAAGCGGGTGACGAGCGCCTGGAAGGCGACCAGCAGACCGATCGAGATGTGTCCCTCGACGGCCCGCATGCCGCCGATCCACAGGATCAGCGCGCTGTTGAAGGTGGCCAGCGTCGGCGCGACCACACCCAGCCAGGCGCTCGGCACCCCGAGCCGCTGCTGCTCCTCCAGCGTGGTGGCGTGCTGCCCGGCCCACTTGCGGAAGTAGCCGTCCTCCCCGCCGGTCGCCTTCATCGTCTCGATCAGCTGCAGGCCGGTGTACGAGGTGTTGGTGAGCCGTGCCGTGTCCGCGCGCAGCTTCGCCGTGCGGGTCGCCCGAAGCCGTACGACCAGCCGCATCGCCACCACGTTCAGCAGGGCCACGCCGATGCCGACGAACGTCAGCTGCGGGTCGTAGGTGTACAGCAGGACGGCGTACAGCACGACCACGATCGCGTCCACGCCCGCCGCCGCGAGGTCGCGGGCCAGGGTCTCGGCGACCTGGTCGTTGGACTGCAGCCGCTGCACCAGGTCGGCGGGGGAACGCTGCGCGAAGAACGTCACCGGCAGCCGCAGCAGATGGCGCAGGAAGCGGGCGCTGGAGAGGGTGGAGGAGATGATCCGGCCGTGCAGCAGGTTGGCCTGCTGGAGCCAGGTCAGCACCAGGGACAGCAGCACACACGTGGCCATCGAGGCGAACAGCACACCCAGCAGCGAGGTCTGCCCGCCGATGAGGAACAGGTCGATGTAGGTGCGGCTGAGCGCGGGTACGGCCGCCCCCACCGCGACCAGCAGCAGGCTGGCCAGCACGGCGGCCGGCAGGGTGCCGGCGGTGCCGCGCAGCCGGGCCGGCATCGCGCCGAGCACGCCCGGCCTGCGCCCGCCCTTGGTGAAGCCCTCACCGGGCTCCAGCACCAGCACGACGCCGGTGAAGCTGCCGTCGAACTCCTCCAGGGGCACGAAACGGCGGCCCTTGGCGGGGTCGTTGACGAACACGCCGCGCCGGCCGAAGCGGCGGCCCATGCCGTCGTAGACGACGTAGTGGTTGAACTCCCAGAAGAGGATGGCCGGTGAGCGCACCTCCGCGAGGGCGGCCAGATCCATCTGCATGCCCTTGGCGGTCAGGCCGTAACCGCGCGCCGCCTTCAGCAGGTTGCTGGCGCGCGAGCCGTCGCGGGAGACACCGCAGGCGATGCGCAGCTCCTCCAGCGGGACGTGCCGGCCGTAGTGGCCGAGGACCATGGCGAGGGAGGCGGCGCCGCACTCGACGGCCTCCATCTGCAGCACGGTGGGGGTACGGACGGCGCCCGCACGGGGCTTGGGGACCGGCCGCTTGGCCGGGGCGGCCCGTCTGCGGCCACGGGTTTCCTGCGTGGTGGTCACGGGAGCAGCCAATCGACGGGGCGCTGTTCGGCCAGCTCGACCGAACCGGAGGCGAGGGTCATCGAGTCGAGCGCGTACGGGGGCCCCTCGGTGGTGGACCAGCGGTAACCGCTCTTCGTCGCCTTCGACTCGTCCAGCTCGACGAGGACGGCCACCGGGCGGCCCTTGCGGGTGAACTGCTCGCCGAGCTGGCTGTCGCCGAGGAACGCGGCGATGGACTGGGCGGACTGCGCCGTGCGGTCCACCGATTTCACCCGGCCGCGCAGCACGCCGTACTTCTGGCTCGGCACCGAGGACACGGTGAGGTCCACGGAGGCGTGCGCCGGGATGGCGGCGGCGTTCTCGGCGGGCACGTACACGGTCGCGTACAGCGGGTCGGAGGCGTGGGCGACCTTCTCGACCGCGGCCACATTCGTGCCGGTCCGGATGATCTGGCCGATGGTGGCGGCGAGTGTGGTGACCCGGCCAGCGGCCACTGTACGGACCACGGACGTGCCCTGCGGGGTACGGACCTCCAGGACGGGCGCGTTCGCCGGCAGCCGCTGGCCCTGCCGGGCGAGAACGGCCGTCACCTGGCCGGCCACGGGGCTCTGGAGCAGATAACTGCCCTGCCCGTGCGTGAGGATGGCCTGCGCGCTCACCGTGGAGGCGACCGACCCGGTCACCGCCCAGACGGAGGCCGCGGCCATGACGACGACGGTGACGCCCAGCGCGAGCCAGCCCTGCGGACGGGCGAGACGCACCGGAAGGTCCAGCTCTTCCGGTGACTGGAGCTTGGCGAGGGCCTGTTGGCGGAACTGCACGGAACTTCCCTCACCCGAGGAGAGACATCGTTACGACGACAAGGGCACGCCGACGGGGCCGTCGGGCTCCTGCGGGCACCCAAGAGCCCCGGAGCCGAGGGACGGCTCCGGGACCAAGGTGACCCGAGGTGCGATCAGAGACCGGCGACCAGGTTGGTGACCGGCTGGGTGTTCAGGCCGGTGACACCCTCGACGGTGCCGACGACCGTGTCGACCAGGCCGGCAACCGGGGCGATGCCGTTGACGGCACCGGTCACGGTGGTCAGGGCGTTCACGGACAGGCCGCCGGAGACGTTGTCCAGCTCGGCGTCCGAGATCTCGACGGTCTCGACCTGGGGGGTGGAGTTCATGGTGGAACTTCCCTTCATATGGATATTTCACAAGGGGGAGAGCGGCCCCCTCTGGGGACAGACGGACGGCCGCGACCGCAGGCGCCGGGCACCCGTCTCCGGGGACCCGGGCGCCCCCTGCGGTGCGATGGATCAAAGCACGCACGCAGGGCCAGCTTCCAATCAACCACCGCTCTCACCTGGGCACTTGGCTCCCGTGGGGGCTCATCCGTGCAGGCGTGCGCACGGCATGTCGGCGACTCCTTCACATGCCGCACGGCATCGTCGCGCCGAGGCTCTTGCCCCCCGTACGGCGAATCCGGCACTCCGCGTCAAAGGCGTACCGGGGGGCGTGCGGATGTGCAGATCCGCTGGCGGCGATGACTTGGTTGAGCATTCAATGTGGAGATTCCCTGAAGCCGGGATTCCGGTACGCGTCAGAAGCAGACCGTGATCGATCGGTGACTGATCGTGTCAGCCCAGGATCGCGTAGACCGTGCTCGCCCGGGCCGCGAGCGCACCCGACTCCGCGTCGCTCAGGGCGATGTCCGCGAACGCCGTCCGGCGGCCCAGCTTGGTGAGGACCGCTTCGATCAGGACATCCGAACCGGTCACCGCCCGCTGGAACGTCGTGGACTGCTGAACCGTCGTCATCGGCACGAACCCACCCCGCGCGGCCGACACCGCGATCACCGTCGCCGTGTCGGCGGCCGCCATCAGTGCCTGCCCCGACAGCCCTCCACCCTCCCGGGCCAGCCGCTCCGACCAGGGCAGCCGCAGCACGGCCCGGTCCTCGCCCACCGCCTCGACGGCGAGCCCGAGATCGAGCACCCAGGGGGCGAAGTTCGCGGAGAGGATCTTGTCGGCTTCGGCGGTGGTCATCGTCATATGGGGGATTGTTCCCGGCCGCCCGCCACGACACGCGGAGCCTGGCCGATTCGCCCCCGCAACGCGGCCGGGGCGAAACGGAATTGAACGCACCGCACGGCCGGTGCGTACCAACGGCCATCCAGGCGCCCCGATACGAACTGCCCGACAGCGGCAGACCCCCGTCCCCAGGAGGTCGAGAAGTTTGAGTCACAAGCGAATGCCCAAGCGCAAGGCCGCGATAGCGGTGGGCGGTGTCGCGGCACTCGGAGCGGCGGCCCTTCTGCTGCCGCACGCCAACGCGTCCCAGGACACGGACCAGGCGTCCGGCGCCACCGGCACCGCGAAGACCCTGAAGTCCGCGGACGCCTCGGACCTCGCCGCCCAGCTGGAGAAGATCCTCGGCGACGCCTTCGCCGGGTCGTACTACGACAGCGGCAAACAGCAACTCGTCGTCAACGTGGTCAGCGGCGACGACAACGTCATCGTCCAGGCGAAGAAGGCGGGCGCGGTCGTCCGCCAGGTGGACAACAGCATCGCCGAACTCACGGCGGCCGCCAGGACGTTGAAGGCCAGGGCGACGATCCCCGGCACCGCCTGGGCCGTCGACCCGCGTACCGACAAGGTCCTGGTCACCGCCGACTCCACGGTCACCGGCGCCAAGTGGAACCGGCTGGAGTCGACCGTGCGCAGCCTCGGTTCCGGCATGGCGACCCTGAAGAAGTCCGCCGGCACCTTCAAGACCTTCGTCTCGGGCGGCGACGCCATCTTCTCCCAGGTCCAGGGCGGCAGCGTCCGCTGCTCCCTCGGCTTCAACGTCACCGCGTCCGACGGCAGCCCCGCCTTCCTGACGGCCGGTCACTGCGGCGTCGCCGCCAAGGACTGGTCCGACTCCGAGACCGGCCGGCCCATCGCCACCGTCGACCAGGCCACCTTCCCGGGCAACGACTTCGCGCTGGTCAAGTACAATGACGCCGGCACGCAGGCGCCCAGCGAGGTCAACGCCGGCAACGGCCAGACCGTGCAGATCAACCAGGCCGCCGACGCCACGGTCGGCGAGACGGTGTTCCGGATGGGGTCCACCACCGGTCTGCACAACGGCCAGGTCACCGGCCTCGACGCCACCGTCAACTTCCAGAGTGAGACCGACCCGAACGGCGTCGACACCGTCACCGGCCTCATCCAGACCAACGTCTGCGCCGAACCGGGCGACAGCGGCGGCTCCCTGTTCACCCAGGACGGCAGCGCCCTCGGCCTCACCTCCGGTGGCAGCGGCGACTGCACCAGCGGCGGCGAGACCTTCTTCCAGCCCGTCACCACCGCGCTCCAGGCCACCGGCGCGAGCCTCGGCGCCGGCGGCAACGGCGGCGGTGACCAGGCGGGTGCGGGCGACCAGGCCGGTGCGGGTGATCAGGCGGGTGCCGGTGACGAGGCCGGTGCGGGTGATCAGGCGGGTGCCGGTGACCAGGCGGGTGCCGGTGATCAGGCCGGTGCGGGTGACCAGGCCGGTGCCGGCGGCGACCAGATCGGTGGTGGCGCCGACCCGTCCGCCCCGGGCGGCGACCAGTCCGGCAGTGGCTCGGCCGGCGACCAGTTGGGAACCGGCTCGGCGGACGACGGCTCGTCCCTCACCGACACGCACTGAGCCGGGAGCACGCCCGCACCCCTGCCGGCCTCGGCGCGGTTCCGGCCGGCAGGGACCGGCCCGGCCCTTCGGGGGGAGGGCCGGGTCACAGCGGACGGGCCCACAGCAGGTGGGTCACACCAGGCGGGCCGCGGCGGCACCGCCGACTCGGGATGTCAGGCGTCGGGGCATGCCCGCAACAGCAGCAGCGCCACGTCGTCCAGCCGCTCCCGGGCCGCCGCGCTGTGCCGGAGGACCTCGTCCGCGAGGTCCTCCAGCGGCCGGTCGCCGATCTCCGAGAGCAGCCCGCCCAGCTCCACCAGGGCGTCCTCGATGTCGATGCCGGGGGACTCCACCAGACCGTCGGTGTAGAGGGCGAGGACCGAGCCGGGCGCGAGCGAGACCTCGGTCGTCGGATAGACCGCCGCCGCGTCGATCCCCAGCAGCGGGCCCCCGGCCAGGTCCAGCACCCGCACCCGCCCGTCCGGCCGTCTCAGCAGCGGCGGCGGGTGCCCTGCGCGCGCCATCACGGCGCGCCCGCGCGCCGGATCCAGCCGCAGGTACAGACAACTGGCGAACAGCTCGGTACCGAGGTCGATCAGCAGCCGGTTGGTGCTGCTCATGACCTCGTGCGGCGCCTGCCCGACCGTCGTGTACGCGCGCACCCCGGTGCGGATCTGTCCCATCAGGCCCGCCGCCGTCACGTTGTGCCCCTGGACGTCCCCGATCACCGCCGCCGCCAGCGGCCGGGCCGGCACCAGGTCGTAGAAGTCGCCGCCGATCTCCATGCCGTGGGTGGCGGGCAGGTAGCGGGCCGCCGCCTCGAGGCCGGGCAGCGCGGGCAGCGAGTGCGGCAGCAGCGCCTGCTGCAGGCCGTGCGCCAGCCGGTGCTTGGCGTCATAGAGCAGGGCCCGCTCCAGGGCCTGTGCGATCAGTCCGCCGAGGGACGTCAGCACGGCCCGTTCGTCGGCGGGGAAGGTGTGCGGCTCGGCGTACGCCAGCACGCACGTGCCCACCGGCCGCCCGGACGCGATCAGCGGCAGGAAGGCCCAGGCCGCGAAGCCGTCGGGGGTCTCGTGCCGGCTCGGATACAGCCGCTCCAGATGCGCCCGGGAGTCGAAGAACCCGGGCACCCCGCTGTTCAGCGCCTGCGTCCCCGGCGTGCGCTCGCTCAGCGGCAGTCCGTCGAACCGCTCCACGACGTACGCGTCCGCATACCCCCGATGGCCCAGCACGTGCAGCCGCCCGCCCTGCGAGCGGAGGAGCACCAGAGCCTGGCTGCCGACCGCCGGGGCCACTTCGTCCCAGACCATCTGCACCACGTCCTGCACGCTCACCGCCTCGGTCAGCGCACCCGCCAGACTCAGCAGCTGGGAGATCGTCACCAGCCGCGCGGGGTGGGCATCCGCCTCCGTCGCCCCCGGCACCAGATCCGCCACCGCCCGGGCCCGGCCGATGCGTACGCTCAGCCCGGTCGTGCTGGGGTACAGCCGGAACGACAGCCAGTCGCCCGGCGGGCGCAGCGCCACGAAGGACATCACCTGCTGGCTGAGCAGCGCCGCCCGGTAACGGTCCTCGTACACCGGGTCGTTCAGCCAGGGCACCGACGCCCACAGCGGTGCGCCGAGCAGCTCCCCGGCCGGTCTGCCGAGCAGCTCGGCCGCCGCCGCGTTGACGAAGCCGATCTTGCCGTGCAGATCCAGCGACATCAGCCCGTAGGGCAGCCGGGACACCAGCCGCGCCGCCTCCGACGAGCCCAGCGTGCCCGCCACGCCCGACACCGGTGCCGCGAGCACATCGCTCTCGGGGCCCACCGGCCGGTTCTCCTCGGCGGCCCGCTCCAGTCGCAGCGCCAGCCGGGCGCAGGCCGCCGTCAGATGCTCCCGCTCCCCGTCGGACAGCTCCGGCGGACGGGCACCGGGCCAGGTCACGAACACCGCGCCGTACACCTGGTGCTCCGTCGCCACGGGCACCGCCGCCAGCGCGAACGAGTAGGGCAGCACCACTGAGACCCGCGGATAGCGGCGGGCCATCTCGTCCTCGCCGCCCACCCACACCAGTCGCCGCTCACGCGCCGCGTCCGCGACCGGGATCGGCGCGCTCAGTCCCACCCGCTCCCACGGCGCCGCGAAGGCCCGGGGCATGCCCGCCATGACCGTCAGCTCCAGGACCGGCTCGTCGGGCCTGAGCAGGTACACCGCGCCGGAGTGCGCGTGCACCTCCTCCAGCATCGAGGCCAGCGCGAGCGACAGCACCGGCTGCCCGGCCGACGCCCCGTCGGCCGCCGGCTCCCGTCCCGGACCCGGCCCGTCGGACACGCCGACCACCTCCTCGTACGGCCGCGCGTCGCTCTAAGGGACAAGACTCCCGCGCGGGCGCGCCCCGCGCATGGCGAGCGCGCCCGTGCCCTCGAGCCGGGCCCTCGTGACGAACCCCTCGTGACGGATGCCTTCGCATACCCCGGACGCCCGGACCCATGCCCCGGCAGCGGATGCGCGGGGCGGCACACGGGCGCCCTGTGTGCGCCCCCGCGCACCGCGATGGCCGGTTCTCCGCGCCCGCGAACGATGATCGGGCCCAAGAATGGGCACGCGCTTACCGCGCCCAGGCAGTCGGGGCGGGCCACGAACGGGACGGACGGCGACGCGGCACGGCGACGGGAAGCGAACGAAGGTACGGCGACCGACCGAGGGGGCGGGGTAGTGATCCGGGTGCTTCTGGTGCACGACACGAGTCTGGTGCGATCGGTCCTGGCGGAATGGCTGCGCCGGGATCCCGGGCTCGACGTGGACGACACCCCGTGGGGCGGCGCCGCGGCGCGGGTGCGGTCCTTATGCCCGGACGTGTGCGCGGCGGACCTGGACTCCACCGACGGCCACGGGGCGCCACCGCTGGGCGATCTGTGCCCGTCCGGCTCCAGGGGAAGGCCGCCGGCGCTCGTGGTGCTGGCGCGCGCGGACCGGCCGGGACTGCTCAAGCGGGCCGCCGAGGCCGGTGCGCTCGGCTTCGTCGACAAGGCGGGGTCCCCCGACCGCCTGGTGCGCGCGATCAGGAGCGTCGCGGAGAGGGAACGTTTCATCGATGCCTCGTTGGGCTTCGGTTTCCTCAAGGCGGCACAGATGCCGCTCACCAGACGCGAGCTGAGTGTGCTGTCGCTGGCGGCCGGGGGCGCGTCCATCGCGGAGATCGCCGGGAGCCTGCATCTGTCCCACGGCACCGTCCGCAACTACATGGCGTCCATCACCCGCAAGACCGGCGCACGCAACCGGATCGACGCGATCCGGATATCGCGGGGGGAAGGCTGGGTGTGACTAGCCGGGCAGCGGCGCGCGGGGTGTGGCCCAGCCGCCGACCAGGTTCCGGTACAGGGCCGAGGTCCGCAGCAGCTCCTCGTGCGCGCCGCAGGAGGTGCGCGGGCCGTCCATGACGAGGATCCGGTCGGCGCGGCGGGCGGAACTGATCCGGTGGGCGACGACCACCAGGGTGCCGCCCGGGCGTGCGGCGAAGGCCCGCTCGGCGCGCGCCTCGGCCTGCGGGTCGAGGTGGCAGGTCGCCTCGTCGAGCAGGGCGAGCGGGGCGGCGGACAGATAGGCCCGGGTCAGCGCGATCAGCTGCCGCTCGCCCGCCGACAGCGCCGCCGGTTCGACCCGGCCACCGGGCCCACCCAGCGTCCGCAGCAGCGGGGTCAGTCCGACGGCCTCGGCAGCCGCCAGCAACTCCGCCTCCGGCACCGGGTCCGGACGGAAGAGCGCCAGGTTCTCGGCCAGGGTGCCGCCGTGGACGTAGGCCTCCTGCGGGATCAGCACGCGCAGGGCGGCCGCGGCCGGTGCCGGTACGGCGTGCCCGTACACCCGGATCGTGCCGCGCACCGGCCGCAGCAGCCCGGCGACCAGCCCGGTGAGCGTCGACTTGCCGATCCCGCTCGGCCCGACGACGGCCAGATGCCCGCCCACCGGGACGGCGAGGTCGAGCCCGTCCAGCACGGGCTCGCTCGCGGGACCGTAGGCGAAGGCGACGGAGGCAAGGGCGAGCGCGGGCGCACCGGACCCCGGCACCGCGTCCGCCCCCACCCGCCCTGCCGCCGACAGCCGCACCCCCGCCCCCCGAAGCCCAGCTGACGGCCGGGCGGGTGACTGAGCGACCGGCGGGTTCTCAGCGGGGGGAGGGGTGGTGGTTGGTTGTCGGGCCGGTGGCTGGGGGGCCGGTGAGGGTGGGGCCGGACGGGTGCCGGCTGGTGGCTGGCTGATCGGCGGGTTCTCAGTGGGTGGCTGGCCGATCGGCGGGTGTCCAGCGGGAGGCGGGGTGGTGGTTGGTTGTCGGGCGGGTGGATGGGGGGCCGGGGGTTGTGGGGGCGGTGGCTGTGGGGGGAGCGGCGGTGGGGGGAGCGGTCGGGTGTCCGGTGGTTGCTCCGGGGTCAGGTGCTGTGCCGGTGCGGGCTGGGGAAGGGCGGGCTCGGCCGGAGTGGGAGGGGGCGGTGTCTGTTCCGCCGGTGGCGTGGCCAAGCGGCGCAGGACCACCGTGAGGCGGGAGCCGCCGGTGCCCAGGCCGTGGACGAGGTTGTGCAGGGCGGGCAGCAGGGACTGGGTGACGTAGGCGAGCGCCCCGACCAGGGCGCCCGGGGTGACGCCGTGGCCGAGCAGCCAGGGCGTGGCGGCGAGCAGCAGCACCACGGGCGACTGGCCTCCCACCGCCAGTGCGGCCACGCGGGCCACGCTCCAGCGGGCCAGCGCGCGGGCGGCCCCCAGCTCCGCGTCGATCCGCTCCCCGGTGTCCACGGTGACCCGCGCCTCGGCACCGGCCGACGTGATGTCCCGCAGCCCCGGACACACCGCCCCCAACTCCCCGGCCAGCGCCTCGTCCGCGGCGAGGAACGCCTCCTGACGGCGGGCCAGCGGCCCGAGCGTCGCCGCGAACAGGGTCACCCCGGCCAGCAGCGGCGGCAGGACCACCGCCAGCAGCAGCGGCGCCAGCGAGAACAGGCCGATCAGGGCACCGGCGGAGGTGATCACGAACGAGCGGGAGACCATCACCAGCCCGGCGAGCGCGTCCCGGGCGATCTCCACCTGCTGGGTCAGCCCGGACAGCGTCCCCGGGTCCGCCTCCCTGACCCCGCGCGCGACCACCGCCGTCGCCAGCCGGTCCCGGACCGGCTCGACCAGCGCGGCGACCACGCCGTAGACCCGCCCGGTCCCGTACGCGCCGACGGCCACGGCGAGCCCCGCGGCCCCCAGCCACAGCAGACCCGCCCGCGCGTCGCCGGTGAGGAAACCGGTGTCCAGCGCCCGCGCGAGGGCGTATCCGACGACGAAGGTCTGCCCCGCCTCCAGCACGGACCAGGCACCGAGCCGGACCAGCACCCGCCACCGCGCCCGGACGAACCGCCGGGCCTGCCCGCGCGTGTCCATCAGCCGCAGGTCTCCGTTCCGTCCGCGAACACCGCCCGGTACCCCGCGTCCTCCCACAGCGCCCGGTGCGTTCCCACCGCTCGTATGCGGCCGGCGTCCAGCCAGGCCACGGTGTCGGCGCGGGCCGCTGTGGTGGGGCGGTGGGCGATGAGCAGGCGGGTCGGGCCCGGGCCCGGGGCGAGCAGGGACCGGGCGATCTCGTGCTCGGTGACCGTGTCGAGGCTGGAGAGGGCGTCGTCGAGGACGAGGAGCCGGCCGCCGTGGGCGAAGGCGCGGGCGAGGCCGAGCCGCTGCGACTCGCCGCCGGAGCGGGGAGCGTCGGTGATGCGGGTCGCGTAGCCGTCGGGCAGGCGGCGGACGAAATCGTCGGCCCGGGCCGCGCGGGCGGCGGAACGGACGTCGGCGGGGGAGGGGGACGTGAGCCCGAAGGCGATGGTGTCCTCGATCGTCGTGCCGAGCAGTGCGGGACGTTCGAAGGCGTAGGCGACGGCGCGGCGCAGCTCGGTGTGGGTGAGTTCGCGCAGCGGGACACCGTCGAGGAGGACCTCGCCCGCGTCCGGGTCGGCGAGCCGGCCGGCCAGTTCCGCGAGGAGGGACTTGCCGGTACCGGAGCGGCCGACGACGGCCAGCGTGGTGCCGCCCGGGACGATCAGGTCGATACCGTCCAGGACCGTGCGCGAGCCCCGTCGGGCGGTGACTCCCCGCAGCTCCAGGCGGCCGGGGCCGGGCGGCAGGCTGCGGGTGCCGTGTCCGGGTGCGGACGCGGCCAGCACCTCGGCGAGCCGGTCCATCGCCGCGCGGGCCCGGCCGAGCGCCGCCAGCCGGCCGACCAGCACGCCGACACCGGTCGCGAGCGCCGCGTACCGGGACGCGGCCAGCACCTCGCCGACCGACAGGCGGTGCCGGGTGAGCAGCAGTCCGGCGACCGCCAGCACGCCCAGGTTCAGCAGCGGTGCCACGGTGACCGCCTGCGCGGCGGCCCGTCCCTGCACCCGCCACATACGGTGCCCGGCGCGGGACAGTTCGGGCAGCGGCGCGAGCACCCGTGCCGTCTCGCGGTCCTCGGCGCCGGCGGCCCGGATCGTACGGAAACCGCCGACCGCCTCGGCGAGGGACTCCGCGATCCGTCCCTGCACCCGCTGGTACTCCGCCGCACAGGCCGACGTGTCACGGGTGAAGGCCCGCAGGAGAAGGGTGAGGATCGGCGCCCCGGCCAGGAACACGGCCGCCAGCCACGGGTCGATCAGGCCGAGCGCCACCACACCCCCGACGGGCCCGGCGAGCGCGGCCAGGAGCGCGGCCACCGCGCCCGGTGCCGTCCCGGCCTGCGTCCCGCCGCCGACCAGCCGCGCCACCAGGTCCCCGGTGCCGAACCGGGCCGTCGCGCGCGGTCCCAGCGCCAGCACGTGCCCGGTGGCGTGGCGGCGCAGCCACGCGGTGGCGGCCGCGTCGGTCGTGCTCGCGAGCACACCCGTACAGCCCTCCAGCAGGGCGATCAGCAGCACGAGCCCGGCACAGCAGCCGACCCAGCGGGCCGCCGGGACGCGTTCCAGCAGCAGGTCGAGGGTGTGGCCGAGCAGGGCGGGCAGCAGCAGACCCGCCGCCGTGGCCGCCGTGCTCACCGCGCACAGCGCGGCGCACCGGCCGCCGGTGTGCCGCAGCACCGCTCGGGACAGGGCACGGCCGGCCGGGGGAGAGGAAGGGGTGCCGTCGGGACACAGGGTCATCGGCTGCTGCCTCGCTCGGGTCGGACGGGAACGGGAAGGCTCCGGACGGCCCCCTCCGACGGGGAGGTGGCCGTCCGGAGCCGTGGACTCGCCGGCCCGGTCAGAGACAGAGCAGAACGCTCGCCGCCGAGACGCACGAGAGCAGGCTCGCGGTGCTCGCGCCGGTGTGGGTGTGCTCTTCGGACTCGAGGGTCTGCAGGTCGAGAAGTGCCATGATGGGGTCCTTTCCCTGTGTCGGTCCCTGTCTCGGGGACGGGCGTTGTGTCACGACTCCGTCAGGTCGCGGAGCCGCGTGTGCGGGCCGCCGTCGGGGGCGGCAGGAACGGCAGGTGCGCGGTGCCCTGGGGATCGCGGGCCGCGGCGAGCGCGAGCAGGCAGCCTGCCGTACCGGTGGAGAGGTCCATGGAGAGCCGCATCATCTGGTGCCCGGGGAAGGCCAGTTGCCCCTGGTACGCCATCGCGAACCAGCCGAGCCCCGCGATCTGCTGCTCCAGCCGCTGCGGGGTGGCCCCCGGGGCGGAGCTGCGGGCGAGGTGCAGGATCAGTCCGGCGCGGCCCTGGAAGAGGCCGGGCTGGGCGTAGAAGCGGGAGGTGGCGGCGGTGAGGATGCCCGCCCGGGCGGCCTCGAACCGCCGGCTGCCGGCGTGTGCCAGGTAGTCGTCGAGGACCAGCCCGATGCCCGCGCTGCCGTCGCCGAGGTAGGGCAGGGTGCGCCGGCCCTCGTCCACCTCCAGGCCGCCACCCGCCTCCTGCACCACGCAGCAGGCCAGGTCACGGCGGAGCGCCTCGGCCGCCGCGCTCAGGAAGCGGTCCTCGCCGGTCTCCTCGTACCACCGGATCAGGAACAGCGCGGGCCCGCTCGCACCGCGCAGCAGCCCGGCGCGTCGGCGGGGGGTGTCCGGCACCGGTTCGGCGAGGCGCCGTACGAGGAGGTCGGCGGCCTCGGCGGCGCGCTGCCGCAGCTCCCCGTCGCCGGTCGTGGCCGCCAGCCGGCCGAGCACCAGGCCGAGTCCGGCCAGGCCGCCGTGCAGGTCGGAGGAGAGGCTCTGCCAGTTCTCCCGCAGGATGCCGGCCACCAGGTCCGATGCCCGCTGCCGGTGGCCGAGCCGGTCCAGCACCAGGGCGACGCCCGCGAGGCCGTCGTACAGCCCGAGCGGGGTACCGGGCGGCGGCGGGGCGGTGTGGTCCAGCAGCCAGCGCTCGCCCTCGTCGTACCGGCCGGCCCCGGACGCCTGGAGCGCGTACAGCACCCCGGCCGCGCCGTGCGCGAGACCGAGGCCGCCGCCGTCGGAGAACTGGGCGATGTCACCGGGGAAGAGCCGGTCGTCGCGTTCCGGGGTGGCGGAGGCGAGGATCGCCTTCACCATCGAGTCCCGGCTGTAGGGCCAGTCACCCGGCACCACGGGCGGCGCCGTCCTGCTGCGCAGACGTCCCGCCGGATCCCGGGTGATCTCGGCGACGGCCTCGTCGAGGAAGGCGCGCGGCACGTCCGGGAACTGCTCGGCTATCACCTCGGCGAGGTGTGCGGCCTTGCCCCGGTCCACCACGAACAGCGTGGTCACCGGCAGGAACAGGGCCAGCCGCAGACAGGCCAGCGCATAGCGGTCTACGTCCGTGCCGCGCCGGTCGGGCGGGGCGAAGAAGCCGGGGTGGGCGACGGTCTGGCGGGCGTTCTCCGTGGCGGGGGCGGCGGCCTCGAAGTCGATGAGGTAGACCGACTCCTCGTCCGGGGCCACCATGATGTTGAAGACGTGCAGGTCGTTGAAGACCAGACCGCGCGCGTGCACGGCCGCCACCGCCCGCTCCACCGCCGCGTGCACGCGCAGCGCCCACGCCGTGTAGGCGGCGACCTTCGCCGGGTCGGGGTCGGGGGTGAGCAGCGGATGCCGTTCGGCGAAGAAGGAGTTGAGGGGGCGGCCGTCGAGGAAGTCCATGACCAGGAACCGGTGCTCGCCCAGCGTGAACCAGTCCCGCACCTCGGGCACCACACCGGTCCCGGCGGCCCGTTCCAGCGCGGCCTTCTCCCGTTCCAGCCGGGCCACCGCGTCCGCGCCGTCGGCGGCGAGGCCCGCGTGCGGCCGGGCCTCCTTGAGCACCACCCGGCGCCCGTCCCGGGTGTCGGTGCCCGCGTACACGCCGCCGCCGTTGGAGAAGTGCAGGGCCTTCTCGATCCGGTACGGCAGGTCGCCGACCGTCGTGGTGTTCCGGGCGTCGAGGTGCGGCCGCAGGAACTCCGGCAGTGTCACCCACGGCGGCACCTGGAAGGACGGCGCCCGCCGGTCGGGCACCAGACGCCCCGAGCCGTCGGTCACCGCCGGGACCAGCGTGCCGCGCTCGTCGACCACGTACCGGCGGGCGAAGGCGCCGTAGCGGACGTAGAGCGGACCGTCGTGCCAGCGCAGGTCGGTGAGGACGTACGGGCCCTCGCACCCCTCGAGCAGCGCGCCCAGTTCCTCCAGGGTCCGCCGCAGCTGCTCCTCGTCGGCCGGGTAGACCGTGACGAACTTGCCGCTGGTGTCGCGGCCCGCGTACTTGGCGTTGCGCAGGTGCAGCAGGTGCGGGCCCGGTACGAACTTGAACGGGATGCGGCGCGGTACGCAGTAGTCCCACACGATCCCGGCGATCCGCTCCGCGTTCGCCGCGGTCGCCGATGAGTGGATCTTCCAGCCCTGCGCCGGCGACGGGAGCGGCAGACCGTCCGCGCCGAGCGGGGTCAGCGTGAGCCAGTCGCCGGTGCGGATCGCGTGCCAGCCCTCCGGTACGGCGCGACGCGCCGTCGCGAACAGCGGCGCGGGCTCCCCGTCGTCCGCCGAGAGCCGGTCGGGCGTGTCGTAGAAGTGCCCGTCGGCGAGCGCGTACACCTCGTAGCGCTTGTCCATGCGCCTCCCGTCCCTCGTCCGTGGGTGACGGATAGACACTCGCAGCAGCCGTACGGTCGCGGACAGTAGCGTCTGTCATGAGATCGACGTGCGGAACTCACGGGTCAAGATGTGTTCGGCGGCTTTCGAGCGATGGGTGGGGAGGCCGGGCGAGTCGACCCCACGGCACCCGGTTTGTCCACAGGGGCTGCGCAGGCGGCCCACACGCGCTGTAATGGCGACGTGGTCAGTGAGGGCGCTGCGATCAGCAGAACGAGGACGGAGCGTGCCGAAGCCGCCCTCGAAACGCTCACCGGGTACGCCACGCCGGACCGGCTCCACCGCGCCCTCGAACAGGCCCTCGTGTTCGCCGGGGCGTCCTTCGCCGGTGTGTACACGCCCGGCGACGACCCGTCCCATCTGTTCCTCGCCGAGTCGGCGGGCCTGCCCCGCACCTTCTACGGGCTCCGCGACGGCTACCCGGCCGCGGGCGGCTCCCCGGCCGCCCAGACCCACCGCACCGGACGGCCGCTGTGGCTCGGCCCCGCGGAACTGGCCGGCTGCCCGGAGGCGCGGCGCACCCCGTCCGGTGACTTCTCCCTGGCCGCGCTGCCGCTCGGCCCGGCGGGCTGCGGCTGTCTGCTGGCCGTCAGCGAGCACCCCGGCGGCTTCGGCACCGACGACCGCGCCTGCCTGGAGCTGATCGCCGGCGCGATCACCGTCCCCGCACCGCAGGCCGCCGACGACACCGGCGAACTGCCCCCCGACGCCTTCAGCCTCACCATGGACACCGGCCGGGTCGAGGTCGGCGACGCGATCCTGCGGCTGTTCGGGATCGGCCGGGACGGCTTCGACGGCCGGGTGGAGACCCTGCTCGGACGGACCGTGCCCGAGGACCTGCCCGCGCTGATGTCCGTGGTCGAGGCCGACCACATGTCCATCGGCGACCGTGAGCTGGAGTTCCGCATCCTGCAGCCGTCCGGCCCGCCCAAGTGGCTGAGGCTGCGCGGCCGGCTGGTGCCCGGCGGGGAGGGCCGCTCGGCCCGGCTCGTCGGCACCGTCGCCGATGCCTCCACCCTGCGCTCCGATGTCACCGACGTGGCCCGGGTGCAGCGCCTGGCCGCCTCCCTGGCCACCGCGGGCACCGTCAAGGACGTCGGCCAGGCCGTCGTCGCCGCCCTGCGCAAGCCGCTGCAGGCCGACCGGATCGCCCTTGCCGAACTGGAGAACGACCGGCTGGTGGTCACCGTCCTCGACCCGCCCCAGCCCGAGGCCTGGCCCGAGCTGTGGCGCAGCGAGTGGCGCACCGAGTGGCCCGACGCGCCGGTGCGCGCCATGCCCACGCTGGCCGCCGCGCTGCGCGAGGGCCGCGCCCGGATCTGGCCCGCCGGCAGCCCGCTGGAGCCCGCCCTCGCCGAGGTCGGCCCCGGCGGTCTCGCGGTGCTGCCGCTGCCCGCCGGCGGCCACATGGCCGGCGCCTGCCTGATCGGCTGGGACCGCCCGCACGACTTCGCCCCCGACGAACGTGCCCTGCTCACCGCCTGCGCCGGCCTGACCGGTCAGGCCCTGCTGCGCGCCCACGCCTTCGACGCCGAGCACGAACTGGTCGGCATGCTCCAGCGCACCCTGCTGCCCCGTCGCCTGCCCCGGCTGCCCGGCGCGGTCGCCGTGGCCCGCTACCTGCCCACCACCCAGGGCCTGGAGGTCGGCGGCGACTGGTACGACGTGATCCCGCTCGCCGACAATCACGTCGCCCTCGTCATCGGTGACGTCCAGGGCCACAACGCGGGCGCCGCCACCCTGATGGGCCAGATGCGCACCGCCCTGCGCGCCTATGCCGTCGAGGGCCACACCCCCGACGTCGTCGTCGCCCACGCCAACCGGCTGCTGCTGGACATGGAGACCGACCTCTTCGCCACCTGCGGCTACGTCGACGTCGACATGGAGCAGGGCACCGCCTGGTGCGTGCGGGCCGGCCATCTGCAGCCCGTGCTGCGCCACCCGGACGGCTCGGTCGAGATCATGCAGGCCGAGGGCGGTCCGCCGCTCGGTGTGCTCGGCCAGGCCGAGTTCCCGATGACCCCGCTCAGGCTCCAGCCCGGCACGGTGATCGCGCTGACCACCGACGGCCTGGTGGAGTCCGCCGACGCCGACATCGACATGGGCATGGACCGGCTCGCCGGCCAACTGGCCGCCGCCGACCCCGGGCACCTCGGCCTGGTCGCCGACGCCCTGCTCACCGGCGCCCACCGCGGCGACGACGTGGCCCTGCTGCTGATGCGCTACGACGGCATGGCCGTACGGCCGCTGCGCGAGAGCTGGACGGTGTGGCGGGTGCCGGAGGCGGTCCGTCACGCCCGCCGCTTCACCCGGCGCACCCTGCGCACCTGGGGCGCCTCCCGGGACACCCTCGACGCGGCCCTGCTCGTGGTCTCCGAACTCGTCACCAATGCCCTCGTGCACACCGGCGGCCCGGTCCGGCTCGACCTCAGCCTGGTCAACCACCGGCTGCGGCTCGCGGTCGCCGACTCCTCGCCGCGCAGCCCCGTCAAGCCCGCCAGCATCGGTTGGGAGGCCACCGGCGGCCGGGGCATCCTGCTGGTGGAGGCCGTGTCGGCGGCCTGGGGCACGATCCCGGTCAGTGGCGGCAAGCAGGTCTGGGCGGACCTCGTACCCGACGGCTGACCCGCCACTCGGGTGCGCAGGAGAGCCGTTCAGGCAGCCTGGAGAGGCGCGCTCCGCGACCCGTGCCTAGGGTCGGATGATGTGGCACACACCTTCGATGAACTGGTGCAGAAACAGCGCGCGGCCGACGCGGCCCACGCCACCGTCGAGGACCTGCGGGACGCCTACGGCCCGCCGGCCGAGCGCGGGATGACGGGGGCCCAGTCGGGCACCTACGAGACCGCACTGCGCGCCTGGCGGGATCTGGCCCGGGACGTGCAGACCGCGGTGAGCGAGTACGCCAAGGAGACGGGCCGGCCGCGCGCCGAGATCGAGACCGAGGTGGAACGGGCGGCGGCGGAGCAGAGTAGCTGACCGAGGCCCCGGGCGCGCGGTGCGCGGCGCCGGGCGGCTGACCCGCACCGTCGCGCGCATCCGAGGCGCGCCGCCGGGTACCCGGCGACCATGAACACTGCCATGTACGAAGCGGCCACCGGCGCCCAGGTCTTCGGGTACGTCCTGATCCTGGTCGCCGGAGTGGCCTGTGTCGTGGGACTGATCTGGGCCTTCCGGCTGGGTGCCAAGGTGCGCGAGCGCGAACCGGCTCCGCCGCGACCCGACGAGCAGCCCAAGATGCCGCCGTCCGGGCCGGTCCACGAGACCCACGAGGTGCGCGAGCCCGACGAGGTGCCCCGGGCCGCCGACGACAGCGAGCGGCTCACCCCCCACCAGCTCGGCAACGTCGGCACCAAGCGCGCCGACGACCAGCGCCGCTCCCGCTGGTCGACCGGTTCCAGCGGGTCCTTCGGCGGCGGTGGCGGCGGCCGGACCTGAGCCCGTCCCCGCGCCGCCGGGTTTGCGGGCGCCGGGGCGCGGGGACCCGGCGAGGCACAGATCGTGCCGCAGGATCGGGCAGAAGGAAGATGAACGACGTGACCGCGCATGCCAGTGAGAAGCCCGCCCTGCCCTACGCCGAGACCGGCTGGTCGAAGGCCCGCCGCCGGCGGGGCCGGGGAGTGCGCACCTGCCTCCCGGCCGTCCTGGACCGCACGTCCGCCCAGCAGCAGGGCACCGGGGCGCAGGACAACATCGTGCGCGGCGAGGACTGACCGGCCGTCCCCACCGCGACCGGCCAAGGGTGGCCGGTCGCGAACGTGGTGCCCGCCCCGGCGACGGCATCGAGCCGAGCGGCAGAGACGTACCGGGCCCCCTCCGCGACGGGCGGGAGCCGCACGGACAGCGCAGCGCCACGAGGTGACTGCTCCCCGGCGCGAGGCTGTGGAGGGTATGCCGGGCGGCGGCCGGCCTGTCAGGCGTGGGTCTTGGCCAGCAGCTCCAGGATCTCCGCGGTCGTTCCGCTCTCGCCGAGCCGCGGGAAGATCCGCTCGACGCTGCCCGTGTGTGCCACGGGGTCGCTGTCGGCCATGGCGTCCGTGGCGAGGGTGACGTGGTAGCCGTGCGCGTAGGCGTCGCGGGCGGTGGACTCGACGCCGATGCTGGTGGCGATGCCGGTCAGCACGATCTGGGTGATGCCCCGGCGGCGCAGCTGGACGTCCAGGTCGGTGCCGTGGAAGGCGCTCCAGTTGTGCTTGGTGACGCGGATGTCACCGCAGTGCCCGGACAGCTCCTCGACGATCAGGTCCCAGCCCTCCGGGAAGGCCAGTCCGCGCGGCTGGCGCTCGGTGCGGCCGGGGACGGCGTCCGCCCCGTCGGGCGCGAAGGACACCCGGACGAGGACGACGGGCAGGCCGCGGGAGCGGAAGGCGTCGGCGAGTTCGGCCGTGCGGGAGACGACGTCCGCGCCCGGGTACGGCTGGGTGGGCATGGCCACGATGCCGTTCTGCAGGTCGATCGCGACGAGGGCGGTACGGGCGTCGAGGGTGGTGAGCGACATGGGTCGGTCAGGCCTTTCGGGGGGTACGGGGGGTCAGCCGGCCGAGGGAACGGTCGGGCAGGGTCGCCGCCACCAACAGGGCGGAGCCGGCGAGCATGAACAGGGCCAGGTCGTGCAGCCCGGCGGTGTCGGCGCGGCGGGGGTAGAACGCCGCGGTGGCGGCGGACGCGCCCAGCGCGCCGAGGTACATGAAGGTCCGCAGCAGTCCGGCCGCCGAGGCGATCCGCTCCGGGTCGGCCTGCCGGTACAGGGCGTTCTGCGTGGCCAGGCCGATGAGGCCCTGCGGGATGCCGAGGAGCGCGCCGGCCGCGAGCAGCAGCCACAGCGGGCTGTCCACGCCGACGAGGAGCAGCACGGCACTGCCGGCCAGCTGCAGTACGGACCCCACGAGCAACTTGGCGCGCACCGCCTCGCGGCGCCCGGTGAGTGTCGAGACGGTCAGGGCGGCGACCGACAGCGGCAGCAGCGCGAGCCCGGCCGTCGAGGCGCTCAGCCCCCGGCCCTGTTCCAGCCACTGCGTGTAGCCGTACATGAAGGCGTAGGCGGTGGTGTAGGCCAGGAGCTGGCGCAGGTAGGTGGCGAGCAGCGGGCCGGTGCCGCCGAGCACCCTGAGGTCGATGAAGGGGTCCGGCAACCGCAGCTCGCGCCACGCGAACGCGGCGGCAGCGCCTGCGGACACGACCGGCAGGTACCAGCGGTCCTCGCGCGGGGCCATCAGGAACAGCATCAGCGCGACGAGCAGGACCGCGAACAGGGCCATGCCGGGCAGGTCCACGCCCCGCCGGCGCTGCCCCGCGGTCGTCGGCAGCCGCAGTGCCCCGAGGACCAGACAGGCGGCGGAGAGCGGCACGTTGACGGTGAACACGGCACGCCAGCCGCCCAGCCCGATCAGCAGTCCGCCGAGTGCGGGGCCGATCACGGCCACCGTCTGGTTGGCCACGGCGAGCGCGGCCAGCACGCCGGCCGGGCTGTCCTGCCCGGTGCGTTCGGCCTCGCCGCGGGTGAGCCGCATGGCCGCCGGGTACGCCGCCGAGGTCCCGAAGCCCAGCAGCGCCCGTGCCGCGATCAGCGCGCCGAGCGAGGGCGCGAGCGCGCCCAGCAGGCCGGCGACGCCGACGAGGGCCGTACCGGCGAGGTAGAGCCTGCGCGGGCCGTACATGTCGACCAGCCGGCCGATGACGGGCTGCCCGACCGCGGTGGCCAGGTAGAGCGCCGAGACCAGCCAGACCGTCTCGGCGGGCGGTGCCCCGAACGCGACGCCGATCGGCACCAGCGCCACGGCGATCATGGAGGAGTTGACGGGGTTCAGTACGGAGCCGAGGACCATCGGCGCGATCAGCCGGCGGTCGAAACCGGCGGGGGAGGGCCCGGCGGTCCCGGCGCGTGCGGTGAGCCGCGGTATCACGGCTGCGAGAGCCGTTCCATCAGCCGCAGCGCCTCGAGGACCGTCTGCCGTTCCTCGTCGGTGAACCGGTCCTGGAAGGCGCGGGCCAGCCACTCCTCGCGCACCTGCTTGTTGCCCTCGACGCGGGCCCGCCCGGCGTCGGTGAGGGTGACCAGCTGGCGGCGGCCGTCGTCGGGGTCGGGGGCGCGGCGGATCAGCCCGTGCTGGTCCAGCGCGGCCAGCGTGGTGGCCATGGACTGGGGCCGTACGCCCTCGGCGGCGGCCAGGGCGCTGGCCGTGGCCGCGCCGTGCTTGCCGACCAGGGTGAGCGCCGACTCCTGGGACGGGGTGAGGTCGGCGTTCTGCGCGATCTCCCGGATGCGGCGCCGCAGCCGGCTGAACACCACGCGCAGGTCGCGCGCGGCACGGACGGCCGAGTCGGAGATGTGGTCCATGCCCGCAGCGTAGAACCGTCAGGCCCAACTGTCCAGGTGAAACTGTTCAGCTTTGCCTGAAGAATAGTCGGGTACTCGCCGGTCCTCGGACAACACGACGGGTCGCTGACCCCGCACCCCGGTGAAGTGAAGGAGCGCAGATGACCTCTCCGGACATGTCCGGCCTGGAGACGGCGCTCCGCGCCGAGGTGGACGGCGAAGTCCGCTTCGACGCGGGCAGCCGCGGCGCCTACGCCACGGACGGATCGAACTACCGGCAGGTCCCCCTCGGCGTCGTCGTACCCCGCACGGTGGAGGCCGGTGCCCGCGCCCTGTCGGTGTGCGCGCGCTTCGCCGCCCCCGTCCTGTCCCGGGGCGGCGGCACCAGCCTGGCCGGACAGTCGACCAACGCCGCCGTCGTGATCGACTGGAGCAAGTACTGCACCACAGTCCTCTCCGTCGATCCCGGACAGCGCACCTGCGTGGTCGAGCCCGGGATCGTCCTCGACGAACTCAACCGCCGACTCGCCCGCCACCAGCTGCAGTTCGGCCCGAAACCCTCCACCCACAGCCACTGCGCCCTCGGCGGCATGATCGGCAACAACTCCTGTGGCGCCTCCGCCCAGGCCTACGGCAAGACCGTCGACAACGTCCGGCGGCTGGAGATCCTCACCTACGACGGGCAGCGCGCCTGGGTCGGCCCGACCCCGCCCGACGAACGCGCCCGGATCATCGCCGGCGGCGGACGGCTCGCCGAGATCTACACCGGCCTCGACCGCATCGCCACCACGTACCTGGCCGACATCCGCCGCGGCTACCCCAAGATCCCCCGCCGCGTCTCCGGCTACAACCTCGACTCCCTGCTGCCCGAGAACGGCTTCGACGTGGCCAAGGCGCTCGTCGGCAGCGAGGGCACCCTGGTCACCGTCCTGCGCGCCGAACTCGACCTCGTCCCGGTCCCGGCGTACCAGTCGCTGCTGGTTCTCGGCTACAACGACATCTGCTCCGCCGCCGACGACGTACCCCGGCTGCTGGAGCACTGCAACCCCACCCAGCTGGAGGCCCTGGACGGGCGCATGGCACAGCTCATGCGCGAGGAGGGCGCCTTCCTCGACTCCCTCGACGTCCTGCCCGCGGGCGACAGCTGGCTGATGGTGCAGTACAGCGGCGACAGCCAGGAGGACGTCGACGGGCAGGCACACGCGCTGCTGCGCGCCATCGGCCGCGGCGCGAAGGACGCGAACGTCGCCTTCTCCGACGACCCCGAGCGCGAGCAGAAGATGCTCAAGGCCCGCGAGGCCGGACTCGGCGTCACCGCGCGCCCGCCGGACGACCGTGAGACCTGGGAGGGCTGGGAGGACTCCGCCGTACCGCCCGAGCGGCTCGGTGACTACCTGCGCGACCTGAAGAAGCTGTTCGAGGAGTTCGACTACGACCACCCGTCCCTGTACGGGCACTTCGGGCAGGGTTGCGTCCACACTCGGATCCCGTTCGGGCTGAAGACCGCCGAGGGCGTCGCCGACTTCCGCCGCTTCCTGGAACGCGCCGCCGACCTCGTCGCCTCCTACGGCGGCTCCCTGTCCGGCGAGCACGGCGACGGCCAGGCCCGCGGCGAACTGCTCACCCGTATGTTCGGCGAACGGCTCGTGACCGCCTTCGGCGAGCTGAAGGCCCTCTTCGACCCCGCCAATCGGATGAACCCCGGGAAGATCGTCCACCCCGACCCGGTCGACGGACAGCTCCGGCTCGGCCCCGCCTGGCGGCCGGACACCCCAGCGACGCACTTCGGCTTCCCCGAGGACGACCATTCCTTCAACCGCGCCGTGATGCGCTGTGTCGGCATCGGCAACTGCCGCGGCCACTCCGGTGGCGTGATGTGCCCCTCCTACCGGGCCACCATGGAGGAGGAGCACTCCACCCGCGGCCGCGCCCGGCTGCTGTTCGAGATGCTGAACGGACACGCCGACTCCGCCGTCAAGGACGGCTGGCGCTCCACCGCCGTCCACGACGCGCTCGACCTGTGCCTGGCCTGCAAGGGCTGCAAGTCCGACTGCCCGACCGGCGCCGACATGGCCACCCTCAAGGCCGAGTTCCTCTCCCACCACTACGAAGGCCGCCTCCGCCCCGCCGCCCACTACTCGATGGGCTGGCTGCCGGTGTGGGCGCGGCTGTCCCGCCTCGCCCCCTCCCTGGTCAACTCCGCGCTCCACGCGCCCGGTCTGGCCCGCGCGGCCAAACGGCTGGCCGGCCTCGACGAGGCCCGCCCGGCGCCCCTTTTCGCCGAACAGTCCTTCCTCCAGTGGTGGCGGGCACGGGGCGCCGAGGAGCCCGACCCGGCCGACCCGCGCACCGTCGTGCTGTGGCCCGACACCTTCAGCAACTACTTCCACCCCTCCATCGCGACAGCGGCCGTACGCGTCCTGGAGGACGCCGGCTTCCGGGTCGCCGTCCCCACCGAACCGGTGTGCTGCGGCCTGACCTGGATCTCCACCGGGCAACTGCCCACCGCCAAGCGCGTGCTGCGCCGTACTCTCGACGTACTGCGCCCCCACCTGGAGGCGGGCACCCCGGTCATCGGCCTCGAACCCTCCTGCACGGCCGTCTTCCGGTCCGACGCCCCCGAACTGCTGGCCGGCGACCAGGACGCGCAGCGGCTGGCCGGACAGGTCCGCACCTTCGCCGAACAGCTCGTCCACCACGCGCCCGGCGACTGGCGGCCACCGCAGCTCGCCCGGCAGGCGACCGTGCAGACCCACTGCCACCAGCACGCCGTCATGAAGTTCGACGCCGACCGCGAACTGATGCGCCGCGCCCACCTCGACGCCGAGGTCCTCGACGAGGGCTGCTGCGGCCTGGCCGGCAACTTCGGTTTCGAACGCGGTCACCACGAGGTCTCCATGGCCGTCGCCGAACAGGGCGTCCTGCCCGCCGTACGAGGAGCCGCCCCCGACAGCCTGGTCCTCGCCGACGGCTTCAGCTGCCGCACCCAGATCGAACAGGGCGGCACCGGCCGCCGCGCCCTGCACCTCGCCGAGGTCCTGGCGCTCGCCCTCGACGGCACCCTGCCCAGCGACCGCCCGGAGCGCCTGGCCGACCGCCCGCCCGAGCCGTCCCGCACGGCCCGCTGGACGACGACCGCCTCCGCCGCGGCCCTCGCCGCGGCGGCCGGCGCGGGCACCATACTGCGGCTGCGGCGCCGGAACTGAGGAGGCGACCGTGAGCGACCAGCCGGCCGTCGAGGCCGTGGACACCGCCGTCTACACCGTACCCACCGACGCCCCCGAGGCGGACGGCACCCTCGCCTGGGAGCGGACCACCCTCGTCCTGGTCACCGCCCGCTGCGCATCCACCACCGGGCTCGGCTACACCTACGCGCCCGCCGCCACCGCCCACGTCGTCCGCGAACTGCTCGCCGACACCGTCACCGGCCTCCCGGCGTTCGACGTGCCGCGCGCCAACGAGCGCATGTGCCGGGCCGCGCGCAACGCCGGACTGCCGGGCGTGGCCGCCCAGGCGATCTCCGCCGTCGACATCGCCCTGTGGGACCTGAAGGCCCGCCTGCTCGCCCTGCCCCTCGTCCGCCTGCTGGGCGCCGCCCGCGACGACGTGCCCGTCTACGGCAGCGGCGCCTTCACCACCTACGACGACGGGCGCCAGGACCGCCAACTGCGCGGCTGGACCGAGGAACAGGGCATTCCACGCGTCAAGATCAAGATCGGGGAGTCCTGGGGCGCCCGGGAAGCCCGCGACCTGGAACGGGTCGCCCGCGCGCGGGCGAGCATCGGCGACGCGGCCGAGCTGTACGTGGACGCCAACGGCGCCTACACCGGCGGCCAGGCCGTACGGACCGCGCACGGCCTCGCCGAGGAGGGCGTGACCTGGTTCGAGGAACCCGTCTCCTCCGACCACCTCGGCACGCTCGCGGACCTCCGCGGCCGGCTCCCGATGGACGTCACGGCCGGCGAATACGGCTACACCCTGCCCTACTTCGAGCACATGCTGGCCGCCCGAGCCGTGGACTGCCTCCAGGCGGACGTCACCCGCTGCGGCGGCATCACCGTCTGGCTGCGCGCCGCCGCGCTCGCCCACGCGCGCGGGATCGACATCTCCGGGCACTGCGCTCCCCACGCCCACGCCCAGGTGGCCGCCGCCGTGCCCAACCTCCGCCACCTGGAGTGGTTCCACGACCACGTCCGCATCGAACGGCTCCTCTTCGACGGCGCCCTCGACCCCGGCGGCGGCAGCATCGTCCCGGGCGCCGACGGGGCACCCGGACTGGGCCTGAGCCTCGCCGAGAAGCGGGCCGAACCCTACCGGGTGCAGTGACAGACACCGCGTTGCAAGAGGAGAGGACCATGCCCCCTACCGTCGTCATCACCGGCGCCAGCGCCGGCATCGGCCGCGCCACCGCCCGCCGGTACGCCCGGCGCGGCGCGCACGTCGTGCTGGTCGCGCGTGGCGAGGGCGGCCTGGAGGCGGCGGCCGACGAGGTCGCCGCGCTCGGCGGACGCCCCCTGGTCCAGGCCGCCGACGTGGCCGACCCGGCCCAGGTGGAGGCCGTCGCCGAGGCCGCGGAGAAGCGGTTCGGCCCGATCGACGTCTGGATCAACTGCGCCTTCTCCACCGTGTTCGCGCCGTTCGAGGAGATCAGCGCCGAGGAGTTCAAGCGGGTCACCGAGGTGACCTACCTCGGCTTCGTCAACGGCACCCGCTCCGCCCTCAAGCGCATGCTGCCCCGCGACCGCGGCACGATCGTGCAAGTCGGCTCGGCGCTCGGGGAGCGGTCCATCCCGCTGCAGTCGGCGTACTGCGGCGCCAAACACGCCATCAACGGCTTCACCTCCGCCCTGCGCACCGAACTGCTGCACCGCGGCAGCAACGTGCACATCACCGTCGCCCAGATGCCCGGGGTCAACACGCCCCAGTTCCAGTGGGTCCGCTCCCGGCTCTCCCGGCACCCCATGCCGGTGCGACCGATCTACCAGCCGGAGGTCGCCGCGCGAGGCGTGCTGTACGCGGCCGACCACCCGCGCCGCAAGCAGTACTACGTCGGCGCCACCACCGTCGCCACCATCTGGGCGAACCGTCTCGCCCCGGCCCTGCTCGACCGCTATCTGGCCCGCACCGGCTTCGACTCCCAGCAGAGCGACAGCATCCCGCCCGCCGGCCTGGACAACCTCTTCGAACCGGTCGACCGCACGCCCGCCGACGACCAGGGCGCCCACGGCGCCTTCGACGACAGCGCCCACTCCCGTTCCTGGCAGGAGACCCTGGTCCGGCACCCCGCCGTCACGGCCCTCGGCGCGGGCGCCGCCGCGCTCGGCGCCGTACGCGGCATCCGCCGCCTGACCTCCTGAGCCGCATAGGCTGACGGCGTGCGCCTCCTCCTCATGTCCGACACGCACCTCCCGAAGCGCGCCAAGCGACTTCCGGAGCCGCTGCTCGCCGAAATCCCCGCCGCGGACGTCGTGTTCCACGCCGGGGACTGGGTCGACATCGCCACCCTCGATCTGCTGGAGAGCCGCAGCCGCCGGCTGATCGGGGTCTACGGCAACAACGACGGCCCCGAACTGCGCGCCCGGCTGCCCGAGGTCGCGTACGCCGAGCTGGGCGGCCTGCGCTTCGCCGTCGTGCACGAGACCGGCCCCGCCCAGGGCCGAGAGGCCCGCTGCGCCGCCCGCTTCCCGGACCTCGACGTCCTGGTCTTCGGCCACAGCCACATCCCCTGGGACACCACCGCCCCCGGCGGCCTGCGGCTGCTCAACCCCGGTTCCCCGACCGACCGCCGCCGCCAGCCCCACTGCACCTACCTCACGGCGACGGCCGCCGACGGAACCCTCACCGACGTGACCCTGCACCGCCTGCCCCAGCGGGAGCGGACCTGACGGCGCCGTTTCCCGGACTAAGGCTTCGGCGCCCGTGAGGCTGCCGGAACGACCGTGTTCCACGACCAGGCCTGGTGCGCGGTCGGTCGGCGTGCCGGATCCGCCGTGACGGGAGCGGGGGCGCCGGTCCGGCCCGTCCCGCCGTCCGCTCCGCGGTGGCGGTCCGTTGCTCGTGCGAGGATGCCGGGATGATCTCCAGCACCGGTATACCCGACGTCGTACCCGCAGGTCGCATGGCCTACCACGGTCAGCCCGTCCTCGGCCTGCCGGACGGCCGGGAGTTGCGGCCCTGGCGGCCGGACGACGCCGACCCGCTGCTCGCCGCCGGACAGGACCCGGCGATCCGCCGGTGGAACCTGTTCACCGTGGCCGACCGCGCGGAGGCCCGCACCCGGATCGCCCGCATGCACGAGCGGTGGCGGGCCGAGACCGGCGCCGTGTGGGCCGTCGCCCGGCCGGGCGGCCCGGCCGTCGGGCTCATCGGGCTCAACGACGTCGACCTGGCGGGCGGCGCCGCGGAACTCGTGTACTGGCTGCTGCCGGAGGCCCGCGGCGGCGGGGTCGCGGTCGAGGCGGCCCGGCGACTCTCCCGGTGGGCCCTGGACGAACTGGGCCTGCACCGCGTGCGCCTGTGCCACTCGACGGCGAACCCGGTGTCCTGCCGGGTGGCGGAGAAGGCCGGATTCACCTTCGAAGGCACGCAGCGCGGTGCCCTGCTGCACGCGGACGGCTGGCACGACCAGCACCTGCACGCGCGCGTGGCCGGCGACCCCGAGTAGCGCGCCAAGGGGACTGCCGGTGCCACCCGGTCCTGCTCGACGTCACGCGGCGCCGAAGCCGGACGGCCACCAGCGCCACGGCGGCGACCGCCGCCGCGAGACCCGCGGCCCGCTTGGCGACGGGCATTCCGGCGGCGCGCAGCAGGTCGAGCGGTTCGGGTTCCGCCTGCTCCGCCTGCCGGAGCGGGGCCGGCTCGGTCTCCTGCGGGCGGCCCGGTTCCTCGTCGGCGGCCGGGGCCCGTTCCGTCAGCCGTTGCGCCAGGCACGTCGCGAACTGGCTCACCAGCCGGTCGCCCACCTCCGCCAGCACCCCGCGGCCGAACTGCGCCGGACGTCCGGTCACCGTCAGATCGGTCCGCACCGACACCGCCGTACCGCCGTCGCGCTCGCTCAGCGTGCCGGTGACCGTCGCCCTGGCCGTGCCCTGCCCCCGGGTCTCCCGGCCGCTCGCCACGAGCACCAGCCGGTGCGCCGACCCGTCCTGCTCCTCGAAGACCGCGGTACCCCGGTAGGCCACGGTGACCGGGCCGACCTTGACCTTCACCGAGCCGGTCACGGTCTTGCCGTCGTACTCCTCCACCACCGCGCCCGGCAGACACGGCGCGACGCGTTCGATGTCCAGGAGCGCGTGCCAGGCGTCGTCGACCGGGACGGGGACGGTGAACTCGTGCTGCAACTCCATGGTTCCTCCTCGCACTCAGCGGGCCGCGGTCGGGTGGATGGCTCCGGTGGTCGCGGTGAGCGGCGCCCCGCTGCCGCCCCAGCGCAGCGCGACGATCTCGGCGGCGACGGACACGGCGACCTCCTCGGGTGTACGGGCCCCCAGGTCGAGCCCGAGCGGTGAGCGCAGCCGGGCCAGCTCGGCGTCGGTCAGCCCCGCCTCGGTGAGCCGCTCGCGCCGCTCGTCGTGGGTACGGCGGCTGCCCATCGCCCCGATGTAGGCGGCCGGCCGGCGCAGCGCCTCCTGAAGCAGCGGCACGTCGAACTTCGGGTCGTGGGTGAGCACGCAGATCACCGTGCGCTCGTCGGTGTGGGTGCCCTCGAGATAGCGGTGCGGCCAGTCGGCGACGACCTCCACGGCCGCCGGGAAGCGCTTCGGGGTGGCGAAGACCGGGCGGGCGTCGCACACGGTCACCCGGTAGCCGAGGAAGTCACCGATACGGGCCACCGCGGCCGCGTAGTCGATCGCGCCGAAGACCAGCATGCGCGGCGGCGGCGCGAAGGAGTGCAGGAACACCGTGACGTCGTCCTCGCGGCGCTCACCGTGCGGCCCGTAGTGCCTCAGGATCGTGGCGCCGAGGGCGAGTTCGCCGCGCGCGTCGGCGGTGACGGCGGCATCGAGCCCGGCCGTGCCCAGTGTCCCGGCCACACTGTCCGGCCAGACCGCGAGGGAGGCACCGCGCGGGGCGGGCCCGTCGACCACCGTCGCCAGGGTCACCGGCTCACCCGCGGTGACCGACGCGGCGACCGGGCCGAACGCCGGGTCCGAGCCGGAAGTGACCGGCCGCACCAGCACGGTGATCTCGCCCCCGCAGGTGAGACCGACCGCGAACGCGTCCTCGTCGCTGTACCCGAAGGTCTCCAGCCGCGCCTCGCCGCTCGCCACCACCTCCTGCGCGAGCTCGAACACCGCGCCTTCCACACAGCCGCCGGACACGCTCCCCACGACCTCGTCGTCCGGGCCCACGGCCATGGCGGCGCCGGGCCCGCGTGGGGCGCTGCGGCTGACCGCGACGACCGTGGCGAGCCCGAACGGGCTCCGGGCCGCGTACCAGCGCTCCAGCGCCGGGAGGATCTCACGCACGCCGTGCTCCTTTCACGATCGCGGCACCGTCCGCGGCGCCGCGCACCACCGCCGCGAGCCGCTCCAGTGCCGCGAGGCTGTGCCCCTCGACGAAGGCGTCCACGCTGGGCAGGGCCGCGGCCATCCCGGCGGCCAGGGGCGCGTAGCCGGGCCGGGCCTTGCGCGGGTTGGCCCAGACCACCTGGTGCGCCAAGGCGTGCAGGCGGCGCATCTGCGCACCGAGCAGCTCCGGATCACCGCGTTCCCAGCCGTCCGAGAGGAGTACGACGACCGCGCCGCGCGCCATGCCGCGCTGTCCCCAGCGGTTCAGGAACTCGCGCACCAGCTCGCCCAGCCGGGTGCCGCCGCGCCAGTCCGGCACGGCGGCGGCGAGGGCCGTCATCGCCAGGTCCGGGTCGCGGTGGGACAGCTCGCGGGTCGCCCGGGTCAGCCGGGTACCGATGGTGAACACCTCCGTGCGGCCACCGCGCACCGCCGCGTGCGCGAACCGCAGCAGCGCGTCGGCGTACGGTGCCATCGAGCCGCTCACGTCGACGAGCAGCACGACCCGGCGGGGCCGTTCCACGCGCGCGTGCCGCCGCAGCTGGGCGGGTTCGCCGCCGCGTCGCAGCAACTCCCGTACCGTGCGGCGCGGGTCGACGTCACCGCGCCGGGCGGGCCGCCGCCGTGCCGAGCGCCGGGTCTGCCCGTGCAGCGCGAACGCGGCGAGCAGGCGCCGCAGCTGGGCGCGTTCGGCGGCGTCCAGCTCGGCGACGTCGCGGTGCCGCAGCACCTCGGCGGCGCTGGCGAGCGTGGCCGTGGGCGGACCCGACGGCTCGCCCTCGCCGGGCCGGTGAGGAGTGCCGGACGCCTCCCGGGCGACGAGCCTGAGCCGGGGCGGGGAAGCGGTCCGCACCGCGCGCGCGGACGGTTCGCCGGGCGCCCCGAAGTACGCGGCGAACACGCGCTCGTACCGCTCCAGGTCGTCGTGCCCGCCGCACAGGGTCGCCCGCCCCGCCCAGTACACGTCCGTCCGCACACCCGGCCGCAGGACGTCCACGGCACGCAGGAAGGCGTACAGCCGCTCGGCACTGGCATCGAGCCCGGCCGCCCGCAGCGCCCGCACGAAACCCAGCAGCACGGCATCCGCCCGAAGTCCCCCGTTCTCCGCCCCTGCCCCGGCACCCGCCCGCAGCGACCCGTCCTCCGCCCGGCCGGCCCCGGCAGCGGCACCTGCCCCGCCCAGGTCGCCATCCGCCTTGCGCGCCCGGTCGTTCTCGCTCCCGGTGCCTGCCCGGAGCAGGTCGGCGTCTGTCTCTGACGGCTGGTGGGCCCCTGCCCCGGCACCGGCCCGCAGCGACCCGTCGTCCGCCCCTCCCGCCCGGCCGGCCCCGG
>NZ_JBICWR010000012.1:0-13075 GCF_043199855.1 Streptomyces sp. NPDC048521 | reverse complement strand
CGCAGCGATCCGGCATCCGCCTCTCGCGCCCGGTCGGTCCCGCTCCCGGTGCCTGCCCGGAGCAGGTCGGCGTCTGTCTCTGACGGCTGGTGGGCCCCTGCCCCGGCACCGGCCCGCAGCGACCCGTCGTCCGCCCCTCCCGCCCGGCCGGCCCCGGCAGGGGCACCTGCCCGGAGCAGGTCGGCGTCCACCTCTGACGGCCGGTCCGCCCCGCTCCCGGCGTTCGCCCCGCGTGGTCGGGCCTCGGGGCCTGACCGTCGGGCGGGCGCGGCGTCCGTCTCTAGCGGTCGGGACTCGGTCCCCGATCGGCGGTCCGCCCCGCTTCCGGGTGTGGTCATCGGTGTCACGCTCCCCGGGCCGCCAGGACCGCCGCGAGATCGAGGCCGCGTGCTCGGTCCGCGTCCTCGCGATACTTCAGAACCGAGCCCAGCGTCGTCACGGCCAGGTCCGCGTCCACCTCGCCGGCCCCCAGCGCGTCCAGCGCCTGGGCCCAGTCGATCGTCTCGGCCACACCGGGCGGCTTGATCAGGTCCGCGCCCCGCAGCGCCTGCACCAGCGCGGTGACCTGCTCGGCCAGCCGCGCCGACACCCGGGGGAGCCGGCGCCGCACGATGGCCAGCTCGCGGGCGAAGGAGGGGTGGTCGAACCAGTGGTACAGGCACCGCCGTTTCAGCGCGTCGTGCACCTCCCGGGTCCGGTTCGAGGTCAGCACGACCACCGGCGGCTTCTCGGCACGGAGCGTCCCCAGCTCCGGAATGGTCACCGAGTACTCGGACAGCAGCTCCAGCAGGAACGCCTCGAACTCGTCGTCGGCGCGGTCGATCTCGTCGACCAGCAGGACCGAGGGCTGCGTCTGCAGGGCATGCAGGAGCGGCCGGGCGATGAGGAAACGCCGGTCGTACAGCTCGCTCTCGAGGCGGTCGGCGTCCGTCACGCCGGCGGCCTCCGCGGCCCGCAGATGCAGCAGCTGGCGCGGGAAGTCCCAGTCGTACAGGGCCTGGGAGGCGTCGATCCCCTCGTGGCACTGAAGCCGGATGAGGGGTGCGCCGAGCGCCTGGGCGAGGGCGGCGGCGAGCGCGGTCTTGCCCACGCCCGCGTCGCCCTCGCAGAACAGCGGCCGGTGCAGCCTCAGGGCCAGGAAGCAGGTGATGGCCAGTCCCTCGTCGACGAGGTACCCCGTCTCCTCCAGGCGGGCCCGCACCTGCTCCGGGTCGTCCATCCCGGTGATCGGCGCTCACCCCCATCCCATGGCGGTCAGCACCGCCCGCCTGGTCAGCACGCGCGCGAGGTGTTCCCGGTACTCGGGCGAGCCGGACAGGTCCTGCGACGGACGGCTGCCCTCCGCCGCCGCGGCGGCGGCCCGTGCGACGGCCTCGGCACTGTCGGCGCCGGCCAGCGCCTCCTCGGCCGCCGTGGCCCGCAGCGGGGTCGAGCCCATGTTGGTCAGTCCGACGCGCGCCTCGGCGATATGCCCGTCGTCGGGCCGCACCAGCGCCGCGACCCCGACGATGGCCCAGGACTGGGCGACCGGGTGGAACTTCTCGTAGTGGAAGCTCCAGCCGTCCGTCTTAGGGATCCGCACCTCCACCAGCAGTTCGTCGGGGGCCAGCGACGACTGCAGGTAGTCGACGAAGAACTCCCGCGCCGGGACCGTGCGCCGGCCGCCGGGGCCGGCCACGACCAGTTCGGCGTCCAGGGCCAGGGCGACGGCGGGCAGGTCCCCGGCCGGGTCGGCGTGCGCGAGGGAGCCGCCGAGGGTGCCCCGGTGCCGTACGGCCGGATCGGCCACCGTGGCCGTCGCCTCGGCCAGCAGACCGGCGTGGCGGCGCACCAGCGGGTCGTGGACCACCTCGTGGTGCGTGGTCATGGCGCCGATGACGAGCGTGTCGCCGCCGTCGCGGACCCCGCGCAGCTCCGGGACCCGGCCGACGTCGACGACGAGTTCGGGGAAGGCCAGCCGCATCCGCAGCAGTGGCAGCAGGCTCTGCCCGCCGGCCAGCACCTTCCCTTCCTCGCCCGCGTCGGCGAGCGCGCGCACCGCCTCGTCCACGCTGCCCGGACGGGTGTACTCGAACGCGGGAGGAATCATGCCGGACCCTCCTTACCCGACTCGCCGGTACCTGACCGACCGGCATCCGACTCGCCGACACCTGGTCGACCGAGACCCGACTCGCCGACACCCGGTTCACCGATGTCGCCGTACTGGCCGATGTCGCCGGACCGGGCGGCCTGTCCGGACTGGCCGGACTGCGCCGGACCCGTGCCCCCTGTCTCGTCGGCCGCCCCGGCGGCACCGGACCGCGCCGCCTGGATGGCCTGCCACACCCGGTGCGGCGAACACGGCATCCGTACGTCCCGCACCCCCAGGGGCCGCAACGCGTCCACCACGGCGTTCACGACGGCGGGCGTCGAGGCGATCGTCCCCGCCTCTCCGACCCCCTTGACCCCCATGGAGTTGGAGGCCGCCGGCGTCTCCGTCCGGTCGGTGACGAAGTCCGGCAGGTCCGCCGCCGACGGCACGAGGTAGTCGGCCATCGTGCCGGAGACGAGATTGCCCTGGTCGTCGTAGACGGCCTCCTCGAACAGCGCCTGTGCGATGCCCTGGGCGAGCCCGCCGTGCACCTGGCCCTCGACGATCATCGGGTTGACGACCGTGCCGACGTCGTCGACGCAGACGTACGAGCGGATCCGTGTCTTCCCGGTCTCCGTGTCGACCTCGACCGCGCACAGGTGGGTGCCGTGCGGGTAGGAGAAGTTCTCCGGGTCGACCAGCGTCTCGGCGTTGATGGACGGCTCGATCCCGTCGGGCAGGTCGTGCGAGGTGAAGGTCTCGAAGGCGATCTCCTGGATGCTCTTGCGGGCCTCGGGGGAGCCCTTGACGGAGAACACACCGCCGCTGAACTCCAGGTCCTGTTCGCTGGCCTCCAGCAGGTGCGCGGCGACCTTCCGCGCCTTCTCCACCACCTTCACCGCCGTCCGGTGCACGGCCTCGCCACCGACGGCCAGCGACCGGGAGCCGTAGGTGTCCATGCCCTGCGGGGCCGCCTTGGTGTCGCCGTGCACCACCTCGACGTCCTCGAACGGCACGCCCAGCACATCGGCCGCGATCTGGCTCCAGCAGGTGACGTGCCCCTGCCCGTGCGGGCTGGTGCCGGTGACGACCTCGACCTTGCCGGTCGGCAGCATGCGGATGCTCGCCGCCTCCCAGCCGCCGGCCCCGTACCTGAGGTCGCGCAGCACCCGGCTCGGCGCGAGACCGCACATCTCCGTGAAGGTCGACACACCGATGCCCAGGCGTACGGTGTCGCCGCGTGCGTTGCGCTCGCGCTGCTCGGCGCGCAGGTCGTCGTAGCCGAACAGGGCGAGCGCCTTCTCGGTCGCGGCCTCGTAGTTGCCGCTGTCGTAGGTCAGCCCGGCGATCGTGGTGTACGGGAACTCCTCGTGCCGGATCCAGTTCCGGCGCCGCACCTCCACCGGGTCCAGGCCGAGTTCGTGGGCCAGCTCGTCCATGGTCCGCTCGATGGCGAACGTGGCCTCGGGGCGGCCGGCGCCGCGGTAGGCGTCGGTGGGGGTGCGGGTGGTGAAGACGCCCGTGCAGGTGAAATCGTAGGCGTCCATCTTGTAGATCCCCGGGTACATGAACGCGCCGAGGATCGGGATGCCCGGGGTGACGAGCATCAGGTAGGCGCCCATGTCGGCGAGGAGGTCGACCTTCAGGCCGAGCAGCCTGCCCTCGCGGGTGGCGGCGACCTCGACGTCCTGGATCATGCCGCGGCCGTGGTGGGTCGCGAGGTAGCCCTCGGAGCGGGACTCGGTCCACTTCACCGGGCGGCCGAGCCTGCGTGCCACCGTCAGGGCGAGGGCCTCCTCGCCGTACACCTGGAGCTTGGAGCCGAAGCCGCCGCCCACGTCCGGGGCGATCACCCGGAGCTTGTGCTCGGGGACACCGGTGACCGTCGCCAGCATGATCCGCAGGATGTGCGGGATCTGGGTCGCGGAGTAGACGGTGTACTCGCCGGAGGCGGCGATCGGCGTGACGACCACCGCGCGCGGCTCCATGGCGTTGGGGATCAGCCGCTGCTGGTGGTAGCGGCGCTTCAGGGTCACCTCGGCGCGTTCCCGCACCGCGTCGAAGCTCTCGCCGGTGGCCAGTGGCCAGGTGTAGCAGCGGTTCGTGCCCTTGTCGGCGTGGACCAGCGGGGCGCCCTCGGCGAGGGCGGCCTCCAGGTCGAGGACCGGGGGCAGCGGGTCGTAGTCGACCTCGACGGCCTCCAGCGCGTCGGCGGCCGCGTACCGGTCGCGGGCCACCACGACGGCCACCGGGTCACCGGCGTGGCGGACCTCGTCCACCGCGATCGGCGGATGGTCGGGCAGCACGATGTCCTCGGTCACCGGCCAGGCGCAGGGCAGGGAGCCCAGCCCTTCGGCGAGGTCGGCGCCGCTGAACGCGGCGACGACACCGGGCCGTTCCAGGGCGGCGGAGACATCTACGCGGGTGAGGCGGGCGTGGGCCATCGGGCTGCGCAGGACGGCCAGGTGCAGCAACCCGGCGACCTGGATGTTGTCCGTCCAGTTGGTCTGGCCGGTGATCAGCCGGGCGTCCTCCTTGCGTAGCCGGGAGCGGCCGATCTCGTGTTCTACGGCCTGATCGGTCATGCCGTGGCCTCCTCGGTGACCTGTCGCCCGGGCGCGGGCTCCTGCCCGGGCCCTGGTTCCTGTCCGGACGCGGCGAGCACCGCGCGGACGATGTTCTGGTAACCGGTGCACCGGCACAGGTTGCCTTCCAGAGCGTGGCGGACCTCGTCGGAGGTGGGGTGCGGGTTCTCGCGCAGCAGATCGCGCGCCGCCATGATCATTCCGGGGGTGCAGTAGCCGCACTGCAGACCGTGCCGCTCGTGGAAGGCGCGCTGCAGCTCCGTCCACGTGCCGTCCTTCGCCAGTCCCTGGATCGTCGTCACCGCGCAGCCGTCCGTCTGCACGGCCAGCACCGAGCAGCTCTTGACGGTCGCCCCGTCCAGGTCGACCGTGCACGCCCCGCAGTTCGAGGTGTCGCAGCCGATCGGGGTGCCGGTCAGGCCGAGGCGGTCGCGCAGGTAGTGGGCGAGGAGGAGACGGGGTTCCACGTCGTCCTCGTACGTCGTGCCGTCCACGTTCACCTTGATGTGGGTCATGCGCCCTCCAGACCGTGCGGACAGGAGTGAGGGAATCAGCCGGACCGGCGTGATGTACGTCACTCTATGACCGCGCCCTGCGGGCGGCGAGCGCTGCGGCAGGCGATTGGTTGAGCGTTAATCCATTGCTGTCGGTAGGCCGTCCCTGCTGCACTGCTCGGGACCCGACGTCACCGGAGAGAGGACCTCCAGATGCGCACTGCGTGCATGTCCACCCAGGAAGGAACCCACCTCATGCCGAAGGACATCACGCTCAGTGCATCCGCTCAATCTCGGAATTTTCGCCCATGTCGACGCCGGTAAGACCAGTCTGACCGAACGGCTGCTGCACACCGCCGGAGTGATCGACGAGCTCGGCAGCGTCGACGCCGGCAGCACGACCACGGACACGCTCGCCCTGGAGCGCCGGCGCGGCATCACCATCAAGTCCGCCGTCGTGTCGTTCCCGCTGGACGGCGTCACCGTCAACCTCATCGACACTCCCGGTCACCCGGACTTCATCGCCGAGGTCGAGCGCGTGCTCGGCGTCCTCGACGGCGCTGTCCTGGTCGTCTCGGCCGTGGAAGGCGTCCAGGCGCAGACACGGGTGCTGATGCGGACCCTGCGCCGACTGCGCATCCCCACCCTGGTCTTCGTCAACAAGATCGACCGGCGCGGCGCCCAGGACGAGGCCGTACTGCACCGGACGGCGCGCCTGCTGGCCGTACCGCTCGTCCCCATGGGGCGGGCCGCCGCGCTCGGGACCCGCGCCGCCCGCTTCGTCCCCGGCCTGGGAGCGGCCGCGCTGGACGTGCTGGCCGACCACGACGACGATCTGCTCGCCGCCTACCTGGACGGCGGTGTCCCCGACAGCCGGCTGCACGCCGCCCTCGCGGCCCAGACCCGGCGGGGACTGGTCCATCCGGTGTATTTCGGCTCCGCCGTCACGGGTGCCGGTGTGCCCGAACTGATCGGGGGCATCGAGCGGCTGCTGCCCGCCGCCGACGGCGACCCGGACGGCCCGCTGTCGGCCACGGTCTTCAAGGTCGAGCGCGGCCCGGCGGGCGAGAAGGTGGCCTACGCGCGCGTCTTCTCCGGCACCCTGCGCGTCCGCGACCGCGTCCCCTTCGGGGACGGTTGCGGGACGGGCAGGACCACGGACGGCCCTGAGCCGGGCCGAGCCACCGGCGACCGGACGGAAGGCCGGTCCGCCGCCGGCCGCAAGGAACGCCGGGAGACCGACGGCCGCACGGAAGGCCGGATCACCGCGCTCAGCGTCTTCGAACGGGGCGCGGACGACCGGCGGGAGAGCGTCGGCGCCGGGCGGATCGTGAAGGTGTGGGGCCTCGGCGCCGTCCGGGTCGGCGACGCGCTCGGCGAGCCCGGAACGGCGTACGAGCACCACTTCGCGCCGCCCACCCTGGAGACCGTCGTCGTCCCCGGCCCCGGCACCGACCGGCGCTCCCTGCACCTCGCGCTCACCCAGCTCGCCGAACAGGACCCGCTCATCGGCGTCCGCCACGACGAGCTGCGCAAGGAGACGTCGGTCTCCCTCTACGGCGAGGTGCAGAAGGAGGTCCTCCAGGCGACCCTCGCCGACGAGTACGGCCTGGACGTCACCTTCCGCAGGACGACGACCCTGTGCGTCGAACGGCCGGTCGGCACCGGGCACGCCGTGGAGTTCGACAAGAAGGATGCCAACCCCTTCCTCGCCACCGTCGGCCTGCGCGTCGACCCCGCCCCACCCGGCTCGGGCGTGGCGTTCCGGCTGGAGGTGGAACTGGGCTCCATGCCGTACGCCTTCTTCAAGGCCGTCGAGGACACCGTCCGCGAGACGCTCGGCCAGGGACTGCACGGCTGGCAGGTCACCGACTGCACGGTCACCATGACCCACTCCGGTTACTCACCCCGGCAGAGCCACGCCCACCAGGGCTTCGACAAGAGCATGTCGAGCACCGGCTACGACTTCCGGGGCGTGACCCCGCTGGTCCTCGTCGAGGCGCTGCGACGGGCCGGCAGCCTGGTGCACGAGCCGATGCACCGCTTCCGGCTCCAGGCGCCGGCGGACACGCTCGGCACACTGCTGCCGGTGCTCGCCCGGCTGGGCGCCGTACCCGAGACAACCGGCACACACGGCCCGGCCTGCGTCCTCCAGGGAACCGTGCCGGCCGCCCGGGTGCACGAGCTGGAGCAACGGCTGCCGGGGCTGACCCGGGGCGAGGGCGAACTGGAGACGGCCTTCGACCACTACGCGCCGGTCACCCGCGGCACCGTCCCCGAACGGCCGCGTACCGACTTCAACCCGCTGAACCGGAAGGAGTACCTGCTGAACATGGCGCGCCGGGTGGGGGACTGAGCCCGGTCCGGTCGCCGGACGCCGGAACGGGCCGGCCTCGGCGCCGTGGCGCCGCCGACAATCCTCGCGTCAGCCGCCCGGTCGCTCGGCGGCATGGGCGGCGGCCCGCTCGTGACGCGGAGCCGTACGGCCTCCGGGCGAGTGGGGCGTCCCGGAGGCCGTACGACCGCTCAACCCCCGCTCGGGCCGGTCCAGTCGGCCTGCACATGCCCCAGCCGGACGCGCTGCGGGTGGTCGCCGACCGGGATCGACGCCACCTTCCGCCCGGTGGCGAAGTCGATCGCCGTGACCTGGTCGGCGCCGCTCTCGGAGACGATGCAGTCCTTGCCGTCACCGCTGATCGTCGCCCAGTACGGCTTGGACGTGGGGACCAGCGGACCCTCCTGGAGGGTGGCACGGTCGACGACGGTGGCGTAGTCGTCCATCGTGCCCGCCACACACAGTTTCGTGCCGTCGGGGTTCATCGACATGCCGTGGTGGCGCGAGTCGTTGACCCACGTGGTGCGGTCGTCGCTGGTCGCCGGGTTCTTCGGCAGGGTCTTGCTCCGGGTGATCTTGTCGGTGGCGACGTCGTACTCCAGGAAGCCGTTGAAGAACGACACCTGGAAGTACAGTTTCGACTCGTCCGGGGAGAAGACCGCCGGGCGCACCGCGTCGGAGAAGTCCTTCAGCCCGAACGCGTCCAGCCGCTGGCGCATGTCGATGACCTTGACCTGCTGGTACGTCGTCGCGTCCACGACGGTGATGTGCCGGTCACCCTTGGTCCAGTCCCAACCCGGGTCGTCCAGCGCGGTGTTGACGTCCCCGATGGACATGTTCCAGATGTACGCGCCGTCCTTGCTGAAGATGTTCTCGTGCGGCTTGTCGCCGGTGGCGAACGACCCCAGCTGCTTGCCGCTGACGATGTCGAGCACATGAACCTTGTTCGCGGTCGAGGCGGACACCGCGACACGGGTGCCGTCCGGCGAGACCGCCATGTGGTCGGCGCGGTAACCGGCCACCGCGAAACGCCAGTTGACCTTTCCGGTGGCCAGGTCGATCGAGACGACGTCCGCGAAGCTGGGCCGGGACACCACGACCGACCGGCCGTCCGGGGTGGAGTACATGTCGTCGGCGAACTGGTCGTGCCCCTCGCCGACGCTGTTGCGGATCGCCTGGAAGTAGATCCACTTGATGGGGTCCGCGTTGATCTCCGCCATCCGCTGGTCCTTGTCGGGGATGACGCTGATCCGGCCGACCTTCGCGAAGTCGCCGGAGGATGTGATGACATCGGCGGTGCCGTCCCAGTTGTTGCCGACGAACAGCACCTCGCGCAGTCCGTTGGAGGTGCCGGTGGCCGCGGAAGCGGCGGTCACCGGCCCGGCGAGGGTCAGGGCGAGGGCGGCGGCCACGGAGCGAAGGTGCCTGGTTCTGGAGGCAGGCATGACTGCTCTCTTTCCTCGGGAAATCTGAACACGGGCGCTTTCACAGTGAACTTACTGAAAAGTAAGGAGGGGTTGGCCTTCTCGACAAGATGTGTGCACGACAAGATTGGGCGATCGGTGGGGTGACGGAGGGGGAAGCGTGACGGGCAGGCTCAGAGCGCCCACAGGCCGCTACGGCGGCAGGTCCGCCGAGGAGCGGCAGGCCGAGCGGCGCCGCCGCTTCCTGGACGCGGCACTCCGGCTGTTCGGCGACACCCCGGGCTACCGGGGCACGACGGTCGCCGCGCTGAGCCAGGCCGCCGGCCTGTCCACGCGCCAGTTCTACGAGGAGTTCCGCACCCTGGAGGACGTCCTGGCCGCGCTGCACCTCCAGGTGAACGGCTGGGCCGAACAGGCCGTGCTGGACGCCCTCGCCACGGCGGAAGGGCTGCCGCTGGCCGAGCGCGCCACGGCGCTCTTCCGGGCCTACGCACGTGAGGTCACCTGTGACCCGCGCCGCATCCGCATCGCCTTCATGGAGATCATCGGGGTCAGCCCGCGCCTGGAGGAGCAGCGCCTCGCCCGCCGGGCCCGCTGGGTCGACCTCATCCGCGCCGAGGCGGACGCGGCGGTGGCGCGCGGGGAGGCGGCGCCGCGCGACTACCGGCTGGCGGCCACGGCCTTCATCGGCAGCGTCAACGGCCTCCTGCACGACTGGAGCGCCGGCTGGGTGGACGCCACGCTGGACGAGGTGGTGGACGAACTGGTGCGCCTGCTCCTGGGGATGCTGCGCCCGGAGGGCTGGCGCCCAGGGGCCGGATAGCCCGGTGGGCCGGTGAGCTGGTCGGCCGGTGGACTGGTGGACGCCGGTAGGCCGGTAGACGCTGGTGGGTCGGCCGCCCGGATCGAAAACCCCAGGTCATCCGGGGTGCCCGTTGTTCGGCGCGCGGGATCGGCCGGGAGCTGGTCTGCTGGTGCGGGGGGTCGTACCCGTTCTCCGGAGAGACAGATGAGTACCTACCGAGTCGCGCAGGTGACGGCCGCGGACGGCGCCTTGGAACTGGCCGAGCGGGAGGTGCCGCAGCCGGGGCCCCGCCATGTGCGGATCGCCGTCGAGGCGTGCGGGATCTGCCACAGTGACGCCCTCATCGTGGGCGGCGGACTACCGGGCGTCACGTTCCCGGTGGTCGCCGGGCACGAGATCGCCGGCCGGATCGAGGAGCTGGGCGAGGGCGTGCAGGAATGGGGATACCAGGTCGGCGACCGGGTCGCGGTCGGCTGGTTCGGCGGCAGCTGCGGCCACTGCACCCCCTGCCGCCAGGGTGACTTCATCGTGTGCGCCAACCTCAAGGTCCCCGGATGGGCCTACGACGGAGGCTTCGCCGACAAGGTGATCGCGCCCGTCGACGCCCTGGCCCGGATTCCCGAAGCGCTGTCGGCGAGCGACGCGGGGCCCATGGCCTGCGCGGGCGTCACCACGTACAACGGCCTGCGCCGCAGCGCGGCGAAGCCGGGCGACCTGGTGGCGGTGCTGGGCATCGGCGGCCTGGGCCACCTCGGCGTGCAGTACGCGGTGGCGATGGGCTTCGAGACGGTGGCCATCGCCCGGGGCCCCGAGAAGGCGGACTTCGCCAAACAGCTCGGCGCCCACCACTATGTCGACAGCACCTCCGGCACCGCGGTCGCCGAAGCGCTACAGTCCCTGGGCGGTGCCAAGGTCGTCCTGGCCACCGCCGGGAACTCCGAGGCCATCACGGCCACCGTCGACGGCCTCGCACCCCGCGGCGAGCTGGTGGCCATCGGCGCGGACCCCGAGCCGCTGGGCATCAGCCCCGTGCAGCTGCTCATGATGGGCCGGGTCGTCCGCGGCCACCCGTCCGGCACCGCGCAGGACGTGCAGGACACCATGGAGTTCAGCGCCCTGCACAACATCCGCCCGATGACCGAGACCGTCCCGCTCGACGGCGCGGCTGAGGCCTATCAGAAGATGCTCTCCGGCCGGGCCCGCTTCCGGATGGTGCTGACCACCGGCTGACCCCTCAGCCGCACAGCCGGTCCACCGCTTCGAGCACGGGGGCGGCGCCGTCCTCGCCCCGGACGCGCGCGCCCAGGGTCCGCGCCCGCTCCCGGTACGCCGGGTCACGGGTGGCCCGCAGCAGAGCCGAGGCCAGGGCCGGCACCGTCAGGCGGCGCAGCGGTACGACGTCCGGTGCCACACCCAGCGCGACCAGCCGGGCGGACCAGAAGCCCGCGTCGAACTGGATCGGCACCGGCACGGCCGGCACCCCCGCGCGCAGCCCCGCCGCCGTCGTGCCCGCGCCCGCGTGGTGGACCACGGCCGCCATCCGCGGGAAGAGCGGCGCGTGCGGTACGTCGCCGATGGTGAGCATGTCGTCCCCGTCGGCCGCGAGCCCGCCCCATCCGCGCTGGATCACCCCGCGCAGCCCGGCCCGCCGCAGGGCCGCGACCACCTGGGCGCTGAGCCGGCCGGCGTCCGGCACGGTGGCGCTGCCCAGACCGACGAACACGGGCGGCGGCCCGGCGTCGATGAACGCGCCCAACGCGGGCGGGAGTCGGGTGCCGTCGTCGTACGGCCACCAGTAGCCGCCCACCTCCAGCCCCGGCCGCCAGTCCCCGGGCCGGGGCACCACCGTCGGGCTGAAACCGTGCTGCACCGGCCAGCGCTGCCGTTCCCGCGTGCGCCGCGCGGCACCGGCCCGGAGCGGAGGCAGACCCAGCCGAGCGCGCACGGAGGGCACGGTACCGGCGAAGACCCGCTCCACGGCGACGCTCACCCCGTGCCCGGCGGCCCGGTTGGCCGCCCCGCCCCAGGAGCCGCCCCCGAGCACCGGAGGCGCGAACTCCCTGGTCGCCGCGATGGGTTGCAGATAGACACCCATGCTGGGCAGCCGCAGCCCCTCGGCGATCGTATGCCCGAGCGGGGCCAGGGACGCCGACAGCAGCAGGGCGTCGCTCTCCGTGGCCGCCGCCAGCAGGTCGTCGGTCATCCGCCCGACCAGCCGCCGCGCCATCTCCGCGATCCGTATCAGCTTTCCGGCGCCGCTCGCGCTGCGGTGCAGCCCCCGGCCGCGCGCCGACTCCAGCTCCGCCCGAGGGTCGACCGGCAGCGCGCGGAACCCGACTCCGGAGCCCGCCACGAGCGGCTCGAAGCGGGCGTGTGTGACCAGGGTGACCGTGTGTCCGGCACGGTGCAGCCGGTGCCCCAGGCCGGTGTAGGGGGCCACGTCGCCGCGTGAGCCCGCCGTCATGATCGCAACCCGCACGGGTCCCAGTATGGCCCGCACCCCGGCCGCCGGCAGCCGAACGCCCAGCCGGACACGCCGACTTCCGCCCGGGCCGCGGGACGGCGACGGCGGCGGCGACCAGAAGTGGTCCCGGGCCCGACGAGGGACCTAGGCGGCGGCGAGCACCAGCAGGCCGGTCGCCGCCAGCAGGGCACAGCCCAGCACGGACCAGGCCACCAGCCGCTGCCGCAGCGCCCGGTATCTCACCTCGTACGTCTGCCGCAGTTCCGCGGCGCGTTCGGCGGTGCGCCGCCACGAGGTGCGGGCCAGCGCCAGGTATTCCACCTCCAACTGCCGCTCCAGTTCCTCCCGTTGGGTGTCCGTGAGCCAGTGGAGCCGGGCGGCGACCCGGGCCGCCGCCGTGCGGCCCTCCTCCCGTGCGGCGGCCAGCAGCAGATGACCCTCGATCTCCCGGACGAGGGCCCGCGCCCCCTGGTCCTCGTCCTCCCCGCTCGTCACGGCGCGGTCAACTCCCGTTCCGCGGACGCGACCTCCGGATGGTGGAGATCGAACGCCGGGGACTCGCTGCGGATGCGGGGCAGGGTGAGGAAGTTGTGCCGCGGCGGCGGGCAGGAGGTCGCCCACTCCAGGGAGCGGCCGTAACCCCACGGGTCGTCGGACGTCACCCGCTCTCCGTACCTGGCCGTCTTCCAGACGTTGTAGAGGAAGGGGAGAAGGGACGCACCGAGCAGGAACGAGAAGACCGAAGAGACGGTGTTGAGCGTCGTGAGCCCTTCCGCCGCCAGGTAGTCGGGGATCCGGCGCTGCATGCCCTCGGCACCCAGCCAGTGCTGGACCAGGAAGGTGCCGTGGAAGCCGATGAACAGCGTCCAGAAGGTGATCTTGCCCAGGCGCTCGTCG
>NZ_JBICWR010000011.1:132172-332975 GCF_043199855.1 Streptomyces sp. NPDC048521 | reverse complement strand
GAAGGAAACGGCGCCTTCCTCACCGGCCCCACCACCCTCGCCATCGCACTCGCCCACCACATCCAGTCCTACAACCTCGGCACCACCACCCCCCACGAAGAAGCCGCCATCCTCGACCCCCGGGAAATCAACCGCTGGCAGAACATCGACTGGATCACCGACGAAAGCGACAACACCGACTACGAACACACCGTCCTCACCACCAGCACCACACACACCACCACACACACCACAAGCACCAACACCAGCACCAGCACCAGCACCAACACCGAACACACCACAGATACAGCCAGCGCCGCAGACACCACAGACACCACAGACACGGAAATCACGCCTGACCCCACCGCTCTGCGACCACCACACGAAACCCAAGCCATCCACGACCAGCTGCGGGCAGACCTCGGTGACACCGCCTACCAGCGGATCATCACCCAGGCCTCGAGTATCACCGGCTCGGTCATCGACATGCCGCCGCACCTGGCCGGGGGTCTCGCCGACACCCACCCGGCCGCCTACTCCGTCCTCACCGACGTCGCGAACATCCTCGCCGCCCACCAGAACGAGCCCACCACCGGCGCCGAACTCGCCAAAGCCCACGCCACCGCCTACCGCGACACCCTCGGCCTGCCCCACCCCACCCCCGAAGCCCTCACCACCCCCAAAGCCCCTGCCGACGCCAGCGGCCACTGGAGCGGCCCGAACGAGCACGTCACGTTCATCGCCGACACCAGCGACTCCGCCATATCCGGCCTGCAGCACCTCCTCAACGACCCCGACATCACCGCCCAGCTCAGCGAGGAACACCTCCAAACCCTCACCAACGCCCTCAACACCGGCACAGCTGTCCGCAACACCGACACCGACGCGGGCCCGGCTGTGCGCGACACCGTTTCCGGTGCCGAGCGGAACAGGCGTCTGGAAGACTTCACCAGCCATTGGCGGCGGTGGGAGAAGTCACCGGTGCGTGACGACGGACCGCAGGAACTGCAAGCCGGTGTCCCCGTCCACGACGCACTGCTGACCGCGATCCGGCTGCTCGGTCACACCCCCGAACCCGGGCTCACCACCCGCCTGGACGAAGCCGGACCGGACCTCACCGGCCTGTCCCGGCTGGACCAGGACGCCGCCATCGTCGCCGGTCACCTCCTGCAGCACCCCGGCGACCTCCCCGGTGCGATGGCGCTGGGCCTGCGCCTGCTGACCGACGCCCCTTACCGTCACGACACCCGCATGCCCGGCGGAACCCGCCCCGAGGACGCGGGTGGCACCTGGCGGGACATGATCCGCTCCAGCTTCAGCGTCCTGCGCCTCAACCAGGACCCCCGCCCCACCACCAACTCCCGCCAACTCGCCATCACCCACATCGACAAAGTCCTCAAAGACTCCGGCCTCGACGGACAGGAAACCGTCGGCTCCGGCATCGCCCGATCCATCGAAGCCATCCGCCTCGCCGCCGGCGAGAACGGCGCCCGCGACATCCACACCGTCTTCCAACGCCCCGAACTCACCGACCTCTACAAAATCCCCGCCAACGACCCCCGCGCCGAACAAGCACACCGCTTCATCGCCGAACAAGAACTCGCCTACTGGAAAAAACAACACGCCGAAAACCCCACCATCGGCACCAAAATCGCCGTCGACGTCCCCGTCGCCACCCGCGTCCAACTCCAGAAAACCGTCGGATCCGCCACCGACTGGGCCGAACACTTCCGCAAAGCCGGAACCAGCACAAGCGACCCATTCGGCGGCAGCTTCCAATTCAACGCCGACACCAGCAACTCCGCCATATCCGGCCTGCAACACCTCCTCAACGACCCCGCCACCCGCGAACTCCTCACCGAAGAACACCTCCAGACCCTCACCGACGCCCTCAACTCATACGGCCACCACACCGACACATCTGTCCACGACACCGGCACCGGCACCGGCAGGGGTTCGGGTTCGGGTTCGGATCACACGGCTGGGCGTGACACCGTTTCCGGTGCCGAGCGGGACAGGCGTCTGGAAGGCTTCGCCGGCCATTGGCGGCGCTGGGAGAAGTCACCCGCGGGCGAGGAAGACTCCGAACACACCGTGCTCGGACCACCCGAACGCGCACTCGCCACCGCGTTCCAACTGCTCGGTCACACCCCCGAACCCGGCCTCACCACCCGCCTGGACGAGACGACGGACCCGGCAGAGCTGACACGGCTGGAACAGGACGGGCTCATCGTCGCCGGTCACCTCCTGCAGCACCCCGGCGACCTCCCCGGTGCGATGGCGCTGGGCCTGCGCCTGCTGACCGACGCCCCTTACCGTCACGACACCCGCATGCCCGGCGGAACCCGCCCCGAGGACACGGGCGGCACCTGGCGGGACATGATCCGCTCCAGCTTCAGCGTCCTGCGCCTCAACCAGGACCCCCGCCCCACCACCAACTCCCGCCAACTCGCCATCACCCACATCGACAAAGTCCTCAAAGACTCCGGCCTCGACGGACAAGAAACCGTCGGCTCCGGCATCGCCCGATCCATCGAAGCCATCCGCCTCGCCGCCGGCGAGAACGGCGCACGCGACATCCACACCGTCTTCCAACGCCCCGAACTCACCGACCTCTACAAAATCCCCGCCAACGACCCCCGCGCCGAACAAGCACACCGCTTCATCGCCGAACAAGAACTCGCCTACTGGAAGAAACAACACGCCGAAAACCCCACCATCGGCACCAAAATCGCCGTCGACGTCCCCGTCGCCACCCGCGTCCAACTCCAGAAAACCGTCGGATCCGCCACCGACTGGGCCGAACACTTCCGCAAAGCCGGAACCAGCTCAGGCGACCAATTCGGCGGCGGCTTCAGTGCCGAGCCGCCGGCCGGGGCGGTCCGGCCGGCCGTGGAGACGGATCCGCCAGGACTGGGCGTGGACTTCTACCAGGCACTGCCCGACACCGAAGCCGTCCGCATCGCCCAGTCCCTCATCGACGTACCCGCCGGAGTCGAACGCCCGGTCGCTGCGCGCCTGGAACTCACCCGCCAGCTCTCCACCGTCCTGGCCGACCCCGACACCGCCGCCCGCGTCGCCGCCAGCGGCGTCCGCGTCAGGATCATCCCCCGCACCAGCACCGCCGCCGAGACCGCCGGCCTGCCCGACAGCCCGCACGCCCCCGACGGCCGTCCCCTGGACACGGTGCGCGGTGCCACCCTCACGGACCACCGCCTCGTCCTGGTCGCCGAGGAGAACCTCCTCGGTGAGCACACCCCCGTCAGCGACGACCAGCCGCACCAGAGCGACGGCTACTCCTCCGTCAGCCACGAACTGCACCATCTGATCTACCACTTCGGGCTGACCGACACCGACCGTGACCTCGTCGGCACGGCTTTCACCGCCAAGAAGGACACGGGCCCCGACGCCGAATGGGCAGACGGCCCCCTCCGTGACGCCGACGGGAACGACAACTACGCGTCCCGCGACGTCGAGGAGTACTTCGCCCAGACCGCGAACGCCTACCTCGGCGCGAATCACGGGAACGATCCCCACACCGGCCTGCCCCGCAACAACGGCGTCGAATGGGTCACCCGGAACGAGCCCGGCCTCGCCCCCCTCCTGCACCGCCTCTACGACAGCCCCACCCCGCCCGACACCGGATACAACCCTCTCAGCGCGACCACAGCCGAGAACAACCTCTGGCAAGGCTTCCGCGACTTCACCGCGCTCAACGAGCAGGAGCCGGCCCCCGGCGAACCGGACGGGGTGACCACCGAAGCCGACGGGCAGCCGGTCCGGCCACAGGCCGCCGAGCACCCGGACGTGACCCAGGACCTCGACGGCCCCGGTGTCGGGGTCCGTGGTGAAGAGCCGTCCGCGCGCACCGATGAGGCCTCGTCCCCCGTCGAGACGACTCGCCCGAGCGTCGTCGACTCGGTCTTCTCCATGCTCACGTCACCCGCCGCCCACGGCATCGACTCCGATGTCCCCCACACCGGAACGGCGGCGGACGGCAGTGCCCAGCCCCGGCCGAGCGGCCCCGTACACGCAAGCGGCGTGCCCTGGGACTCGTCCCGCTCCGGTGGGCTTGCGCCGGACCGGGCCGACGTCCACGACGGGCAGGAGGTGTCCACGGCGGCGCCCGCCCAGGGCGAGGGCCACGGTGTCCGCGACTCGCAGTCGCCCCGGCAGACCGAAGTCCCGGACGCGTCAGCCGTGACGCCCGGCGCTCATCCGGCCGGGGCCGCCGCGGAGCCGGCCCCGCCCCACGACCGCGTGCCGGAGGCCGGGGCGGCGGAGGCCCGAGCGACCTCCGCGGGAGACCATCTCTCCCCGGCTCCGGTCGCCGGGTCGCTGCCCCCGCCTCCCGCCAGGATGACGGTCGTCGGTCAGATCGGCGGCGCGGACCGTGTCCTGCCGTCCCAGGACGCCGCCACCGCTGTCCTGGAGGACGTGGTGGCACGTCTCGACGCCGTGCTGGACCCGGCCGAGCGTGAAGCGCTGTCGGCGGACTGGGGAGACCAGCTGCGCCGCACCATTTGGCCGTCGCTGTCGGCGATGACCCGTGGTGAAGTGCGCACCCTCACCCTGGACGTGGCCGGCTTCAGCGGTGAGGTCCCGGTCCGGGCCGAGGTCACGCGGGCCGAGACGGTCGGTGTCTTCGACAGCCTCGAGTTCGAGGACGGCAGCGAATCGCTCATCCGCGACGGCTTCCAGCGCGACAAGCGTTCGACCGTCACCGGCGGCCTGCTGGTGAAGGGCAAAGCGGCCGAGCGCACCGAACTGACGGGAAGCCTGTCCGCGAACTGGTCCCATTCCCGTTCGCACCGCACGTTGTCCAGCGGCCGGTTGTTCAGCCGTACGAAGACGCCGGAGCCGGCGTTGCGCATCGATGCCGGGGTCCGGTTGGAGTTCGACTTCTCGGCGGTCCGCGGCTCCCTCGGCAAGGGCATCACGTGGGATGCCGGCGACGGTGCGCGCACCAGTCGGGTCCAGGTGTCGGCAACGGTGCCCGTGGCCACCGCCGAGGGGGACACCCGCCCGCTGTCCGAGACGCCCGACGCCCGGCACTACACGGCTCCGTTGCGGGTCGAGCAGACGCTGGCGCTCGGTGGCATGGACACCGTCCGTGACGTGTTCCTCGTGGACGCGAACGGCGAACGCGTCACCGGAACTCTGCACGAGCACCTGTTCGGTTCCCCGGACGAACCCACCTCACTGGAGTCGTACGGGCGGCGCGTCTTCGGCTCCGAATGGAGCGGGATCCGGAGGACGGTCGGGGACCGCCTCGACTCCCTGGACGTCCTGCAGTACGAGCTGAAGGGCCTGACGGCGGGCGAGGCACTGGAGATCGACCTGGGCGGGGACCGGGGGAGTCTGCTGGTCTCCGCCGAGGTCACGTCGATGAAGCATGTGCGGAACACCGACAGGACGGAGTTCAACACCGGTTCGGACGTCACCCGGGTCTTCTCCGACGCGGAGGTCTCCGAACAGTCCTTCCGCGCGGCGATGAACGCGCAGAGCGGTGATCTGCACGCGGGTCCGACGACGGTCACCGGTACCGTGCAGGGCGAGTTCGACCGTGACGGCACCGTGGTCGATCAGCACTCGGTCAGAACGGGCACCGCGATCAAGATGAAGGTGCCCGGTGCCGTCTTCGACGGTACGGCCGCCCTCACCTTCGTCCATCGTGCCGACCCGCTCGGCGCGTCTTCGGGAACGACCGCGTCGGACTCTCCCGGCACCGCGCCGCACCCGGGGACGTCCGGGTCCGCTCCGTCGCGCGGTGCCCGGGCCCGGATCGGTTTCCAGGTTCTGGTGGACGCCGGCGACGCGCGTGGGGTCTCGGAGCCGACCGTCTTCTCGGCCGCCGAGCAGCCGCAGCAGCCCCGCCGTATGACCGGGACGCCGCTGGAGCCCGGGGACACCGCCTGGCAGCCGTCGCCCCAGGTCTGGACCGGGCTTCCGGCCCACACGGTCGTCCTCGACGTCCTGGCCGGGGAGGAGGGGTCGCCGGACGCCGCCCACCTGCCCAAGCTCGGTGATCTCCTGGACGGGATCGGCCGTGACTTCTTCGCTTCCCACTGGCGTGTCGTACGTCCGGCCGCTCATGACCTGGCCACCCGGGAACAGCTCGCCACGAACCTCCCCCGGATCACTCGCGGCACCACCGCCCACAGCATCCCGCTGCCGGCGCCGCTGCGGTCCGATGCCCAGCTCAGCCTGAACGGGCGGCTGGAGTCGTTGGAGTACCTGCGGGTTCTCGACGCGGCCGAGGTGAACCTGCTGAACGACGTGACGGACGAACTGAGCACCCGTACGGGGTCGGCCGTCACGCACGGCGAGTGGGCGCAGGGGGGCGTGGAACCGGACCTCGGCAACGATGTGCTCCTGAGTGTGCACGCCCCGGGCGCGGGCATCGCGCACCGGTACCGGACCGGTGCCGGGATGTCCGACGGCTACAGCAGTGTGGCCAGTGCCAAGTACCCGGAGCCGATGGTGGCGTACATCGCCACGGTGAGCGTCGACGCCGCTGTCAGCCGGCCGGACGTGTCAGGGGCGCACCGGGGCCAGACGCAGGTGCGTTTCGTCGTGGCGTTCCCGCAGGCCCATGCCCAGCGCTTCGAGGTCGCGCGGGACGGCGCCGGCACGCAGGTGTTCACCCGGCCGGACGCCTCCGCCGACGGCGGGCCGGCCGTACACGAGCGGACGGCGGACTCGGCCACGGCCGTGCCCGGGAACCCCGTGCACCCGGTGGCCGCCGGCGACACCGTGCCGGTCCGCCCGGCGCCGGCCGGTTCCGGGACCGCCCACGAGGCACCCTCGTCCGCCGGGTCCACGCCGGAAGCGCACCTCGCCTTCCAACCGCCGGAACGGGCGGTCAACGGTCGTATCGGCAACGGGGACGTCGTTCTGGAGCTGCCCGGGGACCGGGTCGTCGCGGCGATGAAGGAGAACCTCTCCGGCACGTTCGGTGAGCACTGGGACCAGGTGGAGGCCGAGATCGGCCACTTCTTCGACTCGGACGCGCTTCAGCCCAGGACTGCCGGGCTGACCGCCGGCGAGACCTGGGGCGGCGTCTTCGAGGGCGGTCCGGTGAGAGCCGACATACACATCACCTCGGCCAGGGCCGAGATGACCCGGTACCTGCGGGTGGTGAAGGACTTCGAGTTCGAGCACGGCACCGAGTCCGCCGCAGCGTCGGCCGCCCAGAAGGACGGCAACGCCCGCCGGAGCCTGTGGCAGCGGGCCGGCTTCAAGGCGCCGCACGTCTCGTTCTCCGTCGGCCACCAGCGACACCGTGACGTGCTGTCCGGCAGCAGCGTGGATCACCGCGGCGGCGTGGTCTCCAAGGACAAGACCGTCGAACCGGCCGCCCTCTTCGAGGGCGACGTGACGTACACCGTGGAGGTCCGCCTCCCCCACGTGCTCCCGGGAGCCGACGGCGGCCGGCGGACGTTCACCGTCGTCAACAGCGGTCAGTTCGCGTTCCCCGTGCGGGATCTGCCGGTGGATCCCACGACCGGTGAAGCGCCCGGACCGGAGCAGCACTTCCGCGTGCCCGACCGGATCGCGCGGACCTTGCGCCTCGGCGCCGACGATGTCGTGCTCGACGTACGCCCGGTGGGGGCCGACAGGGCCGGGGCGCCCGACGCGCACGCCGCCGAACTGGTGCAGGACGTGTTGCGCCAGCTGGACGCGACCGGACCGAAGGTGTTCGGCTCCGGCAAGAAGTGGGAGGCGGCCCGGCTGAAGCTCGCGGAGCGTCTGCACGGCTCCGAGTTCCAGCGGCGGCTGAGGTCCATGATGGCCGGGCAGCCGTGGGTCGTCCGGGTGAACGGCCGTGAACTGGCCATCACCGCGAGCGTGAAGGAGATGACCCACACCGCGAACACCAAGGCGACCGAGTTCAACTCGGCCACGCTCGGCGTCACCAGCAGCGGTCGGACGGATCCGCACGGCTCCGGCCCCCAGGTCACCGCCGACGCCACCAACCTCACGGTGGTCGGGACCTCCGATCCGCTGGGCGGCTCCCCGGCGGAGGTGTTCGCCGGGGGGACGCTGACGCACACCTCCCAGGTCGAGGACATCGCGGACACGTCGACCGGCGTCCGCTCCGCCGCCGGCACCAAGACCAAGGTGCCCGGCAGCGTCTTCGACGGTGTAGCACGGCTGCATGTCGCGTTCCGGGACCGGTGGCGGTTGTTCGGACCCGGTGTCGACACGCGGGTACCGGAGGGCACGGCGCGGGAACAGCTCCACATCGGTCAGCTGCGCGATCGTTTCGTGCATCTGGAGGGGCAGCTCGAGGCGCAGGAACTCCGGGTCGCTGAACTGCTCGACCGGATGTCCGACGGCCATGCCCACGGTCCGGACCCGGCCGTGCGGAACGGGGACGGCCAGCGGCCCGGGGACGGCCAGCGGCCCGGGGACGACGAGCGGCCCCAGGGCCCGGACGGTCCGCGACGCGAGCTGGAGCGCGCTCTGCTGCAGTCCGAGGCTGTGCGGGCGCGGCGGGACCAGGCACGGACCGAGTTCCATGACGCGCTCAATGCGCAGACCGAGCGCATCCGGGCATCGGCCGCCGCCAAGCTTGCCGAGGCGGGGCCGAACGGCTCTCCCTCCATGACCAAGCGGACGTTCGGCGTGCGCGTGCGCAAGGTCGGGGAGGCCGAGATCGGCTTCCAGGCGCTGGTGCAGAGCGCCGACGCCGTCAAGGTCTCGGGGGCCGAGCAGGCCCGCTTCGAGGCGCCGCGGCCCGGTTCCGTGCCCCCGCGCCCGGCGAGGGACGCGTCCGCGAGTACCTCGGTGGTGCCGCAGCCGCCACGATCGCTGTGGACCCACGGCATGTCGGACGGCCAGCTCGTCCGCGATCTGCCGGACGTCGGGTCGCTGCGGGACCTGCTGGACACCGAGGGGCGCAACGTGTTCGGAAGAGCGTGGTCCGACGTCACCCAGGTGGGCAGCCGGCGGAGCACGTTGGTCATGGCGGAGTTCGGCAAGGACCGGCTGATGGCCGCGCTGCCGCACCTGACCCGTGGCGGTGAGCTGCGGGGCGAGTCGTTCAGGGTGAACGGCCGTGAGGCCTGGGTGTCGGTCAGGGCCGAGGTGGTCGACCTCACGCACACGCGTCCGGAGGCGAAGGCCGAAGTGGCGCTGGCCAGCGAGAAGTTCTCCCTGTTCAGCCGGCGCGGACTGCATTCTCGGCAGTTCCTGCTGGTGAGCCAGCTGGGGGCGCGCTCGGGTGCCCTGCACAGCAAGCTGGGGGCGGGTCTGACCTTCGGCGGGGGTTTCCGGTACCGCAGCCGGGCCGACCAGGCCAGCGGAGGCCGTGTCTTCGACAACGCGAAGATCCCTGTCCCGCTCGAACACTTCGACGGCCATGTGAAGTTCACCTTCGCCTTCCACCACGGGGACTCCTCCACCGAGGCCACCGGAGTGGTGCCCGTCGGCCTTTCGGTTCCGGCCTCCCAGATCACCGAGCACACGGTCGTCGCTCCGCATGTGACGGTCACCGCACCTGCCCCGACGGCCGACGGAACACACGCCGACGGAACGCACGCCGACGATGCCGTCGGAGCGCCGGTGGACAAGGGCAAGGAGCGTGCCCACGTCTGGGAGGGCGACGACGTGGACCGCGCCCGGGACGAGGACGCGGTGATCGACGCGGGCGCGGCGCTCACGTCCGCCCGGCTCGATCTGGCACGTGCCGAGTCGGTGCTGGAGGGAATACGGGAACACATCGGGCAAGGCGTGGGCGGCGTCGACGACGACGTGCGCCTGGCGCAGGCTTACGACGAGTACGTGTGGGCCGGTCACGCCTTGTCCGAGGCGGAGGCGCACTGGTTCGAGGTGACGAACGGCGAGCCGCTGCCGCAGGTGCAGCGGTACGAGGGGCCGGGGCTCGGCGGCGGTATGCCGCTGCTGAAACCGAAAACAGCGGACATATCCGCGGGTGTGCCGGTTGTCCAGGGTCATGGGGCGGGTCCGGCACGGCCGGGCTACGGAACGCACCCCGGAATGACCGGCACGCACCATGCGCCGGCGGCACCTGACGCTTACGTCACGAGATGGCTCCGGTCCACTCCGGCAGAAGCACGGGGGAAAAGGCACTTCGCCAGCGTTTATGACGCTACGGAAGCCTGGGTCTTCAATGGCGGATCCGTGGACGCGGTCAATCGCAGTATCGATGCTTACTTGCACACGCTCGCAGGGCGGGGCAGCAGCAAGGCCACCGGTGCTGTGAAAAACTTGCAAGAGCATCTGGCTCAGCTGACACAGAACCGTATGCCCTCGGAACCGGTATATCGGCATCAGAGCAGGAACAGCTCGTCGGGCCAGCTCGACATCGGCTACAGCCTGGAGCGCTCGGACACCCGCGAAAGTCATCGCAGCTTCGTATCGGTGGCGAGCGATGCGGGGCGGGGCCGCTCGAGGAGCCGGAGTGTCTTCGGACGCATCGCAGACACATTCAAGCGTTCGGTTTCCCGTGACAGCACGCGCAGAGACAGCCTCCCTCATCCCGAAGGGACGATCCACCCGCAGAACGCCGGCCATCAGCCGACCTGGGGTGGCCAGGCGCCGCCGCGGCAGCGTTCCTCTTCGACGACGCGACCCGGCACAGGTCACGATCAGCACTGGACAAGCCCGCACGGCACTGTCCAGGCGCACCCGACCGGCGCTCCCGTCACCGGGCACAGACGTTCCTCGAGCCGGGTCAGCGTCGACAGTCTCGCCGGCCAGTTCCAGGGAATGAACGTGAACCCGACCTGGCACGGCACCCCCCAGCCACACCCCCACTCGCGACACCCGGTGCACGCTCAACCGACCGGCCAGCAGCCGTCATGGGTAAGCGGCATGCCCGGAAGACCGCCCTCGGCCTCCGGACACCGCACGGAACAACCGCCGCGTGGCCGTAGCTCGTCGAGGCCCCCGGCCGGCACCGGATACAGCGTTCCCCACCAGTCCCAGCCCATGCCCCTGGGCGCGCCGCCGCAGGGCGGTCCGCGGGTGTACGCCCCCACACTTGTCCACCCCCAGGGCGCGGTGTACGCGCAGCAACCCGCCGTCGGCCATTTCGGTGCTCCACAGGCCGGCCACTCGTCGAGGCCCCTGGCCGGCACCGGATACAGCGTTCCTCACCAGTTCCAGGCCATGCCCCCGAGCGCGCCGCCGCAGGGCGGTCCGCAGGCGTACGCCCCGACACACGTCCACCCCCAAGGGGCGATGTACGCGCAGCCTCCCGGTCACCCGGTGCCTCACCAGACGGCCGGGCCGCACAGGGCACCGCGGCGCGCGGACGCGCCGCAGCGGCAGAACCCGCAGCCTTCGAGTGCGGCGTCGCACCAGGTGGCACAGAACCTCGGGCCAGCCATGGCACCCGAGCTGCACAAATACTTGGTCATGAAGCCCGAGAGCGCCAAGCAATGGAGTGAAGCGCCGCGCTACAGGAATCACCCGACCGGCAGGGAAGGCACTGTCGTTCTGGAGTATTTCCGCAGCCGAGAAAACACCAGGAGGGAGCACTACCAACTTCTGACGGACGCCTTGGGGAAGGGGTCCGTCACACAGCACTCAGCCCCCTTGTCGCGTTCTGAGCAGGACAACCTGGCGAACTACCATCCGGCGCTGAAATCGTTCTTCGCGTATCAGGCGAGGCACCAGAACAGCCGCCAGGACGCCGCGTTGCGGAGGCCGGAGGCCACCAGGCACAAGGTCGGGAACACCCGGTTCACGTTGCACTCGGATCCCAGCAACGAATTCAAGAGACATGCGGTGGCAACATACACGGCGGCAGTTCAGAGGACCCTCGCCAGGTTTGACGTGCCTGAACTGGAAGTGCACGTCTCGCGCTACAACAACACGCACTACGTCATCAACCAGAACAAGGTGGTGGAGGAACGCAAGATCGACACCGAGGGCGTACAGTCGCTTCTCCATGACGGCCGGGTGGCCTTCTTCCTACCCCCGTCGGCGATCGTGATCCTCGCCAAGAGCAACGTGAGCGAGGACGCCCTCATACATGAGATCGGGCACGCTCTACACTTCACCCGAAACCTCGCTCTCTACGAAGAAGTGGGTGCTGCGAATTGGATCGACGCCAGGACGCAACGGCTCGCCGCCAGCGCCACCACCAGTGCCGCGATGCCCGGATACGCCGGGCAAAACCCGCTGGAATTCGTTGCGGAAGTATTCCTGCGCCTGATCAAGGGACAACATGTGGACCCGGAGATGATGGCCATGTACACGGCCTTTGGAGGAGCACTGCCGAACAGATAGGGCCAATCCCGCACCAAGTCGATCGCCACTAGCTTTTGTCTCTGTGACAGGAACTGCGCATGACGGAGCAGCACGCACTTACCGGGCGGAACATGGATCCGGCACCCACCGACGACACACATGACGACTCCGACTCCATCGCCCTGCCCATCCCGCCACCGGAGATCATCAGCGCCGCCCGTTTCGCGCGTGGCCAGTGGCTCACGGAGGTCGATCCCTTCTGGGCGGACGAGGATGATGTGCCGTCCTGGGCAATCGTCGGTGAGTGGCAGATCGATTCCAAGGGGCTGATCGTCGCCTGGCGCCCGAATGACGATTACCGGCCCTCCCCCCTGGCCCTCGGCTGGGCCGATCCGACGGATCCGGTGGACGAGGCGATGCAGGCGGCGGCGACCGGACTCGGAACTGTCGAAGCAGTTCTGGAGGCCCTCGCCGAGGCCGAGGAGGTCGCCGTCCTCACCACGCTGGACGGATCCTTCGTCACCGCCCTTTCCCAGGACGGCGCCGCAGTGGTCCCCGTCTACACGGCCGTGGACCAGTTGCTGGGCGTCGGGCGGCTGAGCGCGCGTACCGCCCCCGTAGTCGAATTGCTGGACGAGCTTCCGGCCGGTCACGAGTTCTACCTCAACCCCGCCGGCCCGGTCGCCATGCGCGTGCGGACCGAGGTGTTGCGGGAGACGGTGGCCCGGTCGTCGGCCGAAGCCGAGCGTCCGGAAGACCTGTCGCCGGACCTCGAACCGCCCTTCGGGCCCGTGCCCACACAGTCCGCGGAGGCCAAGGAGCCGCTTCAGGCCTCCGTCGGTCCCTGACCCCACCGGCCGGCGGCGGCGGTCGAACGCCGCCGGCCGTCTGACCCGGCCGAGGAGACGGAGGCCGGCGGGAGCCGCCCGAGAACCCGGTGCGCCAGCTGCACGTCTGCTCACCCCGCGCGAGCTGGGCGGGTTTCAGGCGCCTCTGGAGTCGTGCTGAAGGCAGGGGTTCGGCAGGCTCGACGCCTCGGTGGCCCGGGTGGCGTGGTCGGGCGTTCACCGCGCGGGCCGCGCGTGAGGTGGCCCTGACGGCCGGTGGCATCGGCTCCACCCAGTTCCTGCCGCGCGCCGGCCCAGGAACCGCGCGAGGCCGGAGTGGAGGTCTTCCGCGAGCTGCCCGGAGTGAGCCGCAACCTGCACGACCACCCGGTCGTCGACCGAACGGCTGCACCATCGAGGTCTGTCCCCGGGATCACCTGCGGCCTCGCTGTGTCGGGGATCGGCGAGTACGCCGTGCACCTGTGGATGACGCGGATGGGCGCCACGTCCGCCACGGTCGGCTGCCGGTGTGCTCGGCCGACGGCAGGACGACGCACGCGCACGGCAGCCGGACCGTCGTCCGTCTGTACCCGGGCGCCCCGAAGCCCACGCCCTGGTCCGAGCGGACCTGGGAGATCGCCAGGCGGAACGCCTGCCGGAGGAGCGGGCCCAGGCGCACGCGGCGGCCTCCGGACCGATCAACCGGGACGACAGTCTGTCGCCGCCTGCCGGGCCCCGCGACGGACATGTGATCCCCAGCGCCCCCGGATTCCGTGTCCCCAGTGGGCGGGCCGAAACCCCGGGTCCCCAAGCCGGCCGGGCCGGCCCGCCGGTCGTGCACCGGCTCGGCTGACGGCTTCCGCCCCTCCGACGGCGGACACACTTCTTCTTCGAGGAGACGGTATGGGACGTGTGGAGAACAAGATCGCACTGGTGACGGGCGCGGCACGCGGGCTGGGCCGCAGCCACGCCGTGCGCCTCGCCGAGGAGGGCGCCGACATCATCGCGCTGGACATCTGCGCACCGGTCGCCGGCATCAGCTATCCGATGGCCACCCTCGACGAACTGCGCACCACCGGGGACCTGGTGGCCGAGGCGGGCCGCCGGGTCGTGACGGCCAAGGTGGACGTCCGCGAACGGCAGGCCCTCACGGAGGCGGTGGAAGCCGGGGTCGCCGAACTCGGGGGCCTGGACATCGTGGTGGCCAACGCGGGTGTGGCGGCGTTCGGGCGGTGGAACGACACGGACGGGCAGCAGTGGGAGGCCGTGCTGGGTGTGAACCTCACAGGTACCTGGAACACGATGGTCGCCACGATTCCCCATCTGCAGGCCCGCGGCGGCGGTTCGGTCGTGGTCACCGGCTCGGTCGCCAGCGTCGAGGGCCTGCCCTGCGCGGAGGCGTACACGACCTCTCAGCACGGTGTCTTCGGACTGGTGCGCTCACTGTCGGCCGAACTGATCGAGGAGCGCATCCGTGTCAACGCGGTCCGCCCGATCGGCGTATCGGGAACGGGCATGCCGCAGACCCTGCCCGCGGTGGCGGACGCCCAGGGGGACACCCACGCGGAGTGCGCGTTCCACCGCGGATTCGAGGCCGACACCGTCGAGCCCGCGGACGTCAGCAACGCGGTGCTGTACCTGGCGTCCGACGAATCGCGGTACGTCACCGGTACGGCCATGCCCGTGAACGCCGGCCTGATCAGTCACTGACCGCGCGACGTGCTCCCCGGTGTCCAGGGCGGCGGCGCCGGCTTCTGTGTCACGGCGTCCACCGGGCCGACCTCCTCGTCCGGCCCGGCGCGAAGGAAGGCCCGGCGACGGTGGCGGCCCTCCCGTCGGACTCCACGCGTCTGCTTGGCGCCCGTTCGGATGGCTGTCTCTGGTGTTCGGGGACCCACCGCTCGCCGTGGTACGACCGGGATCCGCCGTCATCCGGGGGAACCGCGCACCGGCGAAGGGGCCGAAGGGACCGACATCGCAACCGTGACGCGCCGTGCTCTCAGAGGGCGCGGGCGAACAGGGTGAGGAGTTCGGTCCAGTGCCGCTCGGCCGCTGCGGGGTTGTAGGCGGCGGTGTCGGACTGGGTGTAGCCGTGGTGCGCGCCCTCGTAGACCTCGCACCGGTGCTTGACGCCCGCCTCGGTGAGCGCCTGCTCCAGGCGGCGGACCTGCTCCTCGGGCATCGACGGGTCGTCGTCGGCGTGCGCGAAGTACAGCTCGGCCGTGACCCGGCCGGCGAGCAGGTGCGGGCTGTCGGGCGCCTCGCTCGCCAGCCAGCCGCCGTGGAAGCCCGCCGCCGCCGCGACCCGGTCCGGATGGGTGCCCGCCGTGTACAGCGCGAGCCGGGCGCCCATGCAGTATCCGGTGATGCCCACCGGCCCGTCCGCGACCTGCGGCGCGTCCGCGAGCCACGCCAGGTAGGCCCCTGCGTCGCGCTCGCTCAGTTCCGGCGTGAGCGACTCCATGACCGGGACGATCTTCTCCACGATGTCCGGGCGGGCCTCCATGTCGATGAACTCGGGCAGCTCCACGACCGGGGCGGGACCGTGCCGGTAGAAGACGTTCGGGACGAGCACCGTGTAGCCGGACGCCGCCAGCCGGTCGGCCATCGCCTTCAGATGCGGGCGCAGCCCGAACGCGTCCTGGTACATGAGCACCCCCGGATGTGCCTTCCCGTCGTCCGGGTGGACGAGATACGCGTCGGCGATACCGTCGGCGGTGGCGATGTCCACGGAGGTGCTGCTCAGGGCGCTCATGGCGGGGCTGCCTTTCAGTGTGGCCGGGACGGGCGGCGGCATCACGGCACACCACCCCGCTTCACATGTCGACACACATGTTCGTCCCGCGATTCCCGTTCGCCATGACCAATTGATACGTGTGTCTCTGCCCGGACGGGAGTCGCGGCCGGGCGCTAGATGCCGAACACGGCTCCGGCATGCGCGCCGGCGAAGTCCTCGCCGCTCAGCCGTACCCCCGCCGCCAGCAAGGCCACCTCGACGGCCGGCGGCAGGAAGGCGCTCTCCTCGTCCTCCCGGTACCGGCCCATGCCGATCTGCTCCATGAACGGGACGAAGGCGCTCCGCTCCGCTCCCCTGGGGGCCGCCTTGCCGCGCTCCAGCCGGGAGGAGTCGTCCTCCCCGTACCCGGCGAGCAGTTTCCCGTCCCGGTACCAGGCGAGGGACTGCCAGCCGTCGTAGTCCCGGTAGTAGACGATCGCGCTGGTCCCGCGGGACAGGTCCTTCCCGCGTTCCACGGCTTGGTAGCCGCACGGCTCGACGACCACGGCATGGTCACCCGTGCGCACCGCGAGCGCGCTCGCGCAGTCGCTGTCCGGATCCCGGAAAGCCGCCTCCAGGAGGTCCCGGTACGTCGTGGTCCTGATCGCCTCGGCGGAGGCGCCCAGGCGTTGCAAGGCCTCCCCTTCGTCGGTGTGCTCCACCAGCGTGAGGGTGTACGGTCCCTCGGACAGGTCCAGCAGGTCGAACCAGTCCCGGGGCAGGCCGGTGCCGGGCGGACGCACGGGCCTGGCGGCCTCCCTGGCCCGCCTGCGGTCCTCCGAACGGCGGAGCTTGGCGAGCCGGGCCTCTTCCTGGGCCGTCCTGCTGTCGTAGAACTCGTCGCCGTTCTCGTCGAGCAGCACGACGTCTCCCTGGTCGCGCACCACCACCGCGGAGATCCGGACGGCTGTCGGATCCAGCCGGTAGCGGCCGGTCCAGCGCAGCAGGACCATGGAGTTGGTGCCGGCGCGCAGGATGCCGTCGGTGCCCAGGGTCAGCTCGCCGGGTGCTTGCACGTGACGCGACCAGACCTGGCGGTCCCCCCGGTCACCGGATGTAGCGAGGACGGTCTCGCCGCCCGGGGAGTGGCTGAGCCGGTACTGCCCGTTCGGGGAGACGAGCGGCTCGGACAGCACCTGACCGGGCAGCAGCCGGTCGCCGGTCGCGGGGCGGTGGGTGGCCAGTTCGGCCTCGCTCAGCGGATCCCGGCTCCAGCGCAGACCGCCGTCCGGGTCGGTGAGGACGAGGCGCCCCTGGTCGGTGACCATGGCGGTGACCGCTCTGGGGTCGGGGTCCCCCGAGATCCAGACGGGCACTCTGGGCCAGGCCTCCAGCACCAGACGCCCGTCGTGGAGCAGGGTGAGCTGCCCCGGCGCCGTGCCCGGAATGCCGACGTGCCACAGGTCGCGCCCCTGGACGCGGTCACGCAGGACGGCCCTGCCGTCGCGCCGATGCTCCAGGGCGTAGGCGCCGCCGGGCGACACCAGGGACGCGAGGATGAGCGGTCGGCCCGCCCTCAGCACGGTCGTGTCAGCGGTGCTCACCGCGGCCTCCAGGGATCGACAGCGCGGCGGCGCGCGCAGCGGAAGGCGGCCGTCCCGCCGGGGGAAGGAACGGCCGCCGGCCCGCCGCACCTCGATCGCGCGGCGGAGCCTTACGATCCGACAACGGGTTCGGGACTTCGAAAGGTTCACACCTCTCGGATCGGCTCCGGGACGGTCCGCCGGCCCGCACTTCCTCGCCTCCGGGTTCCGCTCAGGACCCATGGCACGCGCAGCCGAGTCGAGCCCGGTAATGCCTGACGTTCCGGCCGGTGGTGGGTCATGCCGGCGTGGATGTGTGCATGGGCCACACATGGCTAGTATGAGCGGCCTCAGACATACCAATGCGATCCTCACACCTGTCGCCACCTTGCGACCTGCGGTGGAGCAAGGAGTATGAGCAGGTGAGTACCGCTGCTTCCGTGGCAGCCCCGGGTCCGGGGAACACCCGGGCGTTCTTGCGCCTGGTGATGATCGAGCACTCGGTGTTCGCGCTGCCCTTCGCCTACATCGCCGCCCTCACCGCCATGTACGAGCGGGACCGCGCCGTCCAGTGGGTGAACCTGCTGCTGGTGACCGTGGCGATGGTGGCCCTGCGCACCTTCGCGATGGCCGCGAACCGGATCATCGACCGTGAGATCGACGCCCGCAACCCGCGCACCGCCGGGCGTGAGCTGGTGGCCGGCGCCGTGTCCGTGCGGAACGCGCGGACCGGTGCGCTGATCGCCGTCGTGGTCTTCCTCGCTGCCGCGGCCCTGTTGAACCCCCTGTGCCTGGCGCTGGCACCCGTAGCCGTGGTGCCCATGGTGGTCTACCCCTACGCCAAGCGCTTCACGAACTTCCCGCAGGCCTTCCTCGCACTGGCCCAGACGATGGGGCCGGTCGGAGCCTGGCTGGCCGTGACCGGTACCTGGAACTGGGACGCGGTGATCCTCGGCGGCGCGGTGGGCATATGGATCGGCGGCTTCGACCTGATCTACGCCTGCCAGGACGTCGACACCGACCGCGCGATCGGTGTGAAGTCGGTGCCGGCGCGATTCGGCGTCCCGGCCGCCATCTGGGGGGCGCGGGCCTGCCACACCATCACGACGGCCCTGTTCGTCTGGTACGCCCTCGCCACCCACGCGGGCCCGCTTCTGTGGCTGGGTCTGCTCATCGTGGCCGGGGCTTTCGGCTATGAGCACACCCTGGTCCGCCCGCACGACCTGTCGCGCCTCAAGCGCGCCTTCTTCCAGGTGAACGGCTTCATCGGCATCGCCCTGTTCGTGTGCGCACTGCTCGACCTGCTGGTGCGGGGTCTCTCCCTCCGCTGAGCCGGAATGCTCCCGGAAAGGGACCCGTGCGGCCTGTGGAGCGTCCTCCCCTCTTGCGGACGCCTTCGCCGTAGGCCGGGTCGGCCTGGGTGCAGTGGGCGATGCCGTTCGACGATCCGCTGCGACGCGCCGTCGATCGCGCGGCGGTGTTCTCGAAGAGAGCTGTTGCCGCCGGCGTCCGTGGGCAAGCGCCGCTGTGCCCGGAACCGTGCTCCGTCCGACTCCCGACTCCCGACTCCCGACGAGGACCCACTCGTCGGGAGACACGTGTTCATGACTGGTGGGGAAGCAACTGCCGCTCGTCATCTGGTGTTCGTTCGGCAGGCAGGGCCGCCGCATCGGACGTCAGGGGGCCCATGTGTCAAGACACGTATGTGACTTGGCGTCGGCTAGGGTGTCTTCCCTCCGGCACGTCTCCGGATGAGTCTCCTCCCGCACGTGACCCGCGGAATCCCTGAAGAGGAATCATGTTCAACAAAGCTGCGCTTCTCATGTCACGGACCATCGAGGCCGTGCTGATCCTGCTCGGTGCCGCCATCGCCGTCTTCGAGAAGCACACCATGCTCTACATAGGGCTGTGGGACGTCCTGGCCGTGGTCTACCTGTCCACCCGGGTGTTCCGCCTCAGGGCCCGGAAGAGCCACATCGACGGTGAAGACGCCGAGTGGCTCAGGAATATCCAGGGCCGCCGTACGGGCTACGTCTTCACCGTACTCACCGCCGTCATCGGGATCAGCGCCGGTGTGTTGATCGTCGTCAACAAGGGGAACGGGGACGCGGAGTTCCTGTCCAAGGTGGTGGGCGTCCCGGCTGTCCTCCTGGCCTGGGCGATCCTCCAGTTCGGGTACGCCGAGCGCTACGCCCAGGAGTACTACCGCGCGCTGCCGGAGGAGGTGCTCGTCTTCCCGAACGCCAAGCGCCCGAACTTCGTCGACTTCGCGTATTTCTCCTTCACGTTGGGCACCACGTTCTCCGTATCGGACGTGGAGACCCAGACCTCCAGGATCCGGTCCAAGATCCTGTCGCACAGCATCCTCGCGTTCATCTACAACACGGCGACGCTCGGCATCGCGGTGGGTGTCATCACCGGCTGACCCCGCGTCACCTCGCTGACCAGCAGCCAACGCCGTCATGGATCAGCACGGTTGCTCGCCCGGCACGTGTGACCGCCCACCGGTCGCAGTGCCGTTTTCGGCCAACTTGCGCGCCGGCGTCCGTGACCAGGGAGTGGCGGCGTACCGCACGGGGACTGGACCGGACGCGGCATATCGGCCGTCACCCCACCGGCGCATGAACTCGGTGTCGTCCCGCCCACGTCATCGCGGTGTGAGAACCAGAACTTCCGCCGACGGGCGGCCTTCACCCGATGCGAAGGACCCGATGCGCCGGCACAGACCCGGCCGGAGCACGCTCATGGCCGCCGGTGCCGTGACCGCCCTGGCCCTCGGACTCCTCAGCCCACCGGCCGTCGCAGCGACGGCGACGTCGCAGGGGACGGCGGCGGCGCAGGCCGCTCCCACGACGGCCTGGCAGAACAACGCCTTTCAGGTGGACCGCGCCGCCGTGGTCCACCGCTCCGACATCGTGCTCGGGCAGGCCAACACCGACCCCGCCCAGTCCATGCCACTCGGCAACGGCACACTGGGCGCGGCGGTGTGGGCCGCGGACGGCCTCACGGCCCAGCTCAACCGCGGCGACGCCTTCCCCGACCGCAAGTCCCCCGGCCGGGTGACCATCCCGGGTCTGAAGACCCTCACCGAGGCCGACGACTTCTCCGCCCGCCTGAACCTGTACGACGGTGTGCTCACCGAGTCCGGCGGCGGCATGACGGCGACCATCTACACGCGGGCCGACCGCGACGAGCTCGTCGTGGACGTCACCGGCGCCGACCCGGACAGCGCCCAGACGGTGCGCGGCGACCTGTGGGACGGGCGCTCGCCGTCCACCACCGCCGCCGGCGCGGTCGCCACCCTCGCCGAGACGTGGAAGGACGACGGGACCGGCGGCACCGGGGACACGTACGGCACGCTGCTCGGCCTCACGGCCGGCGGACGGAACGTCACCTCGTCGGTGACCGACGGGGACACCGTGCAGGTCGCGTTCAACCCGGCGGCCGACGGCTCGTTCCGGGTCGTGATCGCCGCCCCGCACTGGGCCGGCGGCGACGCGGGCGCGACGGCGACGTCGTACCTGGGCAGCGACGCCACCGTCTCCTCCGCCGACCTGAAGACCGCGCACACCGCCTGGTGGCACGACTTCTGGGACCGTGCCGCCACGATGAAGATCGAGTCGGCCGACGGGACGGGCTCCTACGTCGAGAACCTGCGGACGGTCTTCCTCTACCAGTCGGCCGCCAGCAACCGGGGCCCGCTGCCCGGCACCCAGGCCGGTGTCGCGGACCTGTTCTCCTTCACCCGCGACGAGCACGACTGGGCTCCGCGCGACTACTGGTGGTGGAACCTGCGCATGCAGGCCGCCGCCAACCTGACCTCGGGCGTCTCCGACCTCAACACACCGTTCTACGACCTCTACACGTCGAACCTGGCGAACATCGAGGCCTGGACGAAGGACCACATGCCGGGGCACACCGGCGCCTGCGTCCCCGAGACGATGCGGTTCAACGGCAACGGCTGGTTCGACGCCGGCACGGGCAACGCCGCCTGCGAGGCGGGTGAGACGTCGTACAACGCGCAGACCGTCTCCACCGGCGCGGAGGTGTCGCTGGCGCTGTGGCAGCAGTACCGCACCAGCGGCGACCTGGCGTTCCTGCGGGAGAGCTACCCGCTGATGAAGTCCAGCGCGCAGTTCCTGCTGTCGTACGCCACGACCGGGAGCGACGGTCTGCTGCACACCAGGGCCAACGCGCACGAGACCCAGTGGGACGTCAGCGACCCGGTCACGGACGTCGCGGCCATGCAGGCGCTGTTCCCGGTGGTCGTCTCGGCGGCCAAGGCGCTCGGTACCGACACCGACTTCCAGACCCAGCTGACGGCCGCACAGGCGAAGTTGCCGCCGCTGCCGCGTACGGACGCCGCCACCCACACCCAGGTGCTCACCCCCTCGGCGGACTCCTCCGGCGAGGACGTCATCGCGCTGTCGGCCGAGCCGGCCGCCGAGACGCACAACTCCGAGAACCTGGACCTGGAGGCGGTGTGGCCCTACGGTCTGATCGGTGACACCGGTGCGCTGCACGACCTCGCGCAGCGCACCTACGACCACCGCCGCTGGCCCGATGACGCCAACTGGAGCTTCGACGCGCTCCAGGCGGCCCGCCTCGGCGACGCCGGCGCCGTCAAGGCGGGCCTGCTGTTCAACGTCACCAATCAGCTCTACCCGTCCGGTCTGACCAGCAACAACAACGTGCAGACCGGCCGGGAGCCGTACAGCGAGACCGACGGGGTGATCGCCGCCGCGGTCAACGAGGCGCTGGTGCAGGACTACGACGACGTGCTGCGGATCGCCCCGGCGGTCCCCTCCGACTGGGATGTCGACGGCACGGTGTCGGTGCACGGCGACGCCAAGGTGGATGTGCAGGTCCGGGGCGGTGTCCCGGTCACCGTGGCCCTGGAGGCCGGCTCGACCGCCTCCTTCGTCACCCGCAACCCGTGGCCCGGCGAGTCGGCCGGTGTCGTGGACGCGGCGGACGGGTCGACGGTCGTGGCGTTCTCCACCGCCGCGCGGTTCACCCTGCCCGCCAAAGCCGGGCACGCGTATCTGATCGAGCGCCAGTCGGCGCCGGTCACCTCGTTGCCGTTCGAGAAGATCGGCGGCGAACCCGCCGAACTGCCCAGGCGTCTGGGCAGGACGCAGATCGGGCTGGACTTCTCCGCGTCCCCCGCTCCGGCCGGTCCGGTCGGACCGCTCACCGCCGTCGGCGGGACGTGCCTCGACCACGCCTCCGGACTCGCCAACGGTACGGCGGTGCAGACCGGCGCCTGTGACGGCGACGCCTCGCAGGTGTGGATCGCGGGCAGGGACGGCTCGCTGTGGGTGCAGGGCAAGTGTGTGATGCCCGCCGCGAAGAGCGGTGCCCCCGGTACCACGCTGGTGCTGGCGGCCTGCGACGGCTCCACCGCACAGCAGTGGACGGCCGCCGCGGACCGCAGCCTGGTCAACCGGGCGTCCGGGCTGTGCGCCGAGGTCAAGGGCTCCTCGACCACCGTCGGCACGCCCGTGGTCACCGCGGCCTGCGCGACCACCACCACCGGGCAGAAGTTCGGCCTGCCGACCACTCCGGCCGGGCCGCAGGGGCACCTCACCGGCATCGAGGGCATGTGCGCCGACAGTGACGGCGGTCGTCAGACGCCGGGCACCCAGCTGGTCCTGAACACCTGTGGGCCGGCCGACTCGCAGCAGTGGAAGGTCGCCGCCGACGGCACCCTCAGGCTGTTCGACTCGCGGTGCATGACGCCCGAGGGCGGCGGCACGGCCGACAACGGCACCCAGGTGGTGCTGGAGATCTGTGACGGCTCCGCCGCGCAGCAGTGGCACGCGGGTGCCGACGGCGGTCTGGTCAACGGCCTGTCCGGCAAGTGCCTGGACGTCAAGGACACCTCCTCGGCGGTGGGCGCGGTGCTGTGGCTGTGGACGTGCGGTCCGGTGACCCCGGCCAAGGTGTGGCAGCTGCCCGTCGGCGGTCCGAGCGGCCGCATCTCCGGGTACGGCGGCAAATGCGCCGACCTGGCCGGGTCCGGTTCCACCAGCGCCGCGGGCACCCAGGTACAGCTCAACACCTGCGGCACGGGTGCCTCGCAGAAGTGGACGGTCAACATCGACGGCACGGTGAGCGTGCTCGGGATGTGCATGGCCGTGAAGGACGGCGCGACCGCCAACGGCACCCGGGTGGTGCTGGCGGCCTGCGACGCGTCCTCGCAGGATCAGCAGTGGACGTGGGCCGCCAACCGCGGCCTGGTCGCGAAGAGGTCGGGCTCCTGTCTCGACGCCACCGGCCCCAGCTCCACGAACGGTACCCCCTTGCAGATCTGGTCCTGCGCTGTCTCCGACAACCAGCGCTGGCAGCTGCCCGCCGGTGTGCCCACCGGGCACATCACCGGCATCGGCGGCAAGTGCGTCGACCTCGCCGGGTCGGGTTCCACCAACGCCGCCGCCACCGCGCTCCAGCTGAACACCTGCGGCACGGGTGTCTCCCAGGACTGGTCGGTGGCCGGCGACGGCAGTGTGCAGATCCTCGGCAGCTGCGCCGGTGTCGCGAACAACGCCACCGCCAGCGGTACAGCGGTGACGCTCCAGGTGTGCAACGGGAGCAGCGGGCAGAAGTGGACGGCGGGCGCCAACGGCAGCCTGGTCAACACGCTGTCCGGCCGCTGCCTGGACGCCACCGGCGCGAGCTCCGCCAACGGAACCAAGCTGCAGATCTGGACCTGCGGCGGCTCCGAGCAGCAGAAGTGGAGCCTGCCGGCGGCGACTTCGGCAACCGCCGTTTCCACCTCGGCCGAGCGGGCCTGACGGTCTGCCGGTACGGCCATGAGGGCGCCCGCTCCCGTCCGGGGGGCGGGCGCCCGTACGCCTGGGGGGAGCCGGTCCGGAAGCGGTCATTCGGTCACCCACATATGGGTGGTGACGCTGTACTCCTCGGCCGACTGCAGCGGTCGGAGGAATTCACCGTCGCACGAAGCGTGGACGTATGCGCCGACGGCACGGGTCCGCTGAGACTCACCACCCTCACACCTGAACCGATGAACCGGCCTTCGCGCCGGTCGCGTGTACGGAGCATGAGTACGACGCACAGCGCGACCGGCCGACCGGGCCGGCGCTCCCACCTCACCGCACTGCGCGAAGCCGTCCTCGGCCCGGTCCTGACGGCCGAAGACCCCGCCTACGAGACGGAGTGCGCCGGCCACAACGTGCTGCGCGCGGTGCGGCCCACCATCGTCGTCGGGGCCGCCCGTCCCGCGGACGTGGTGGCCGCCGTGCGGTTCGCGGGGGCACACGGCATGCCGGTGGCGGTACGCAACGGTGGCCACCAGCCGGTCCTGCCGGACAGCGGCGACTGGCTGCTGGTCACCACCGCCCGCATGGCCGGGATACGTGTCGACCCGACGGCCCGCACGGTGACCGTCGGCGCGGGCGCCCGGTGGCGTCAGGTCGTCGCGAAGACGGTCGAGCACGGCCTCGCGCCGCTCAGCGGCTCGGCACCCGACGTGGGCGTCGTCGGCTACACCCTGGGCGGGGGCATCGGCCCGCTGCTGAGCCGCAGGCACGGGTACGGCGCCGACCAGGTGCGCCGCCTGGACGTCGTCACGGCCGACGGTGACCTGCTGCGGGTGACGCCGGACAGCGATCCGGAGCTCTACTGGGCACTGCTCGGCTGCAAGGGCAACTTCGGCATCGTGGTCGCCATGGAGTTCGCGGTCTTCCCGGTGACCCGGTTCTACGGCGGCGGTCTGTGGTTCCGCGGCGAGGACGCAGCCGACGTGCTCGCCGTGTGGCGGGCGTGGCTGGAGACGGTGGACGAGGACACGACCTCGTCGGCGGCCGTGCAGCGGCTGCCGGACGATCCGGCCCTGCCCGGCGTCCTGCGGGGGGGCGTTCGTCCTGCACGTCCGGATCGGCCACCTGGGTCCGGCCGCCCGGGGCGAGCGTCTGGTCGCCCCGCTGCGCCGGGCGGCCGTCCGTCTCCTGGACACCGTCGACGAGCGCCCCTTCGACCAGGTGGGCGAGATCCACCGGGACCCGGTGCGGCCGGCGCCCGTCTCGGAGACAAGCATGGGTCTGCGGGAGTTCTCCGCGGCCACCGCGGCAGCCCTCACCACGCTCACCGGCCCCGGTTCCGGTTGTCCGCTCGCCAGCGTGGAGATCCCTGCCCTGGGCGGCGCCCTGGACCGGGAGCCGCCCGCGCCCAACGCGGTGCCCTCGCGCGGACTGCCCTTCATGGCTTTCGCCCTCGGGGTCGCGCCGAGGGCCGAGGCGCAGCCGGTGACGGACGCCTTGGCCGCCTTCGCCGAGGGCATGTCCCCCTGGGCCGACCAGCGAACCGTGCTCAACTTCCTCTCGCCCCTGGCCGCCTCGACCGAGACGGAGATGCGGCGGCTGTACGGCGACGAGCGTTACGCACGGCTGGCCGCGGTGAAGAAGCGGCTGGATCCAAGCAATGTGTTCCGGATCAATCACAACGTGCTGCCGGGGTAGCCGACGGGCCGCCTCCCGGGATCACCTCCCGAACGGCACTCTCGCGCCGAGCACGAGAAACGGAGGGACTGGTGCAGACGGCTCCGCAGCCGGCCCGGGACGGGTCCGCGCGGACGCCCGGTCTGCCCTCGATGCCGCGCCGAACCGCAGGTCTCGTGGCGTATCGGGCGGGGCGTCCTTCGGCGGGGTTGCCGGCATCAGCAGATGCCGGGGCACCGCCGGATCGCCCCCACCGTCACTGTGACGCCCACGAGACGGCCGTCACCGCGGTGGCCTCGGTGACGGCGGTGAGGCGGCCGTAGTCGAGCGTCTCCGGTACGTCCGTGGGCTGGTGATAGTGCGGATTCCGGAAGTTCGCGGTGTCCGTGAGCATGAGCGCGGGAACACCCCGGTTCCAGAACGGCGCGTGATCGCTGCGCCCCAGGTGGTTGGCCGGAGGCACGGCGAGTCCGATCAGCAGCCCGAGCAGCCCGTCGGGACGCGGGTCGCGCAGCAGCAGGCCACGGACGGACGGGGAGGCCGCCGCGGCGGCCCGCTTCCACGCCTCGGCCGCGGCGGCCGAGGAACGGCGGTGCACCACCAGGGTGAAGTCGCCCCGATAGCCTTCGTCACGGGTCGCGGCGGACGCTTCGGGGAAGATCCGTCCGAAGCCGGCGGGCAGACGCTGCGTCCCCGGGTCGTCGGCGAAGTAGCCGACCGACTCCAGACAGATCATCCCGCGCACACCGCCGTCGTGGACCAGCTCCCGGGCGGCCTGGCGGGCGCCGATGAGACCTAGCTCCTCCATGTCGAACACGGCCAGGACGACGCGCGGGGCGACGGGCGAGGCGGCCAGCAGACGTGCCGTCTCCAGGACCACCGCCACACCGGAGGCGTTGTCGTCCGCGCCCGGACTGCCGCTGACGCTGTCCAGGTGCGCGCCGATCACCACGGCCGGCCCGGCACCGCGGCCGGGCAGCTCGGCGATCAGGTTCGCGCCGCGCAGCCGCGGATGGAGCCGGGGTTTGAGGGCGAGGGCCCGGTGTCCGTGCCGGTCGGTCGCGCCGACCTGCCAGCGCACGTCGAACGGCTGTCGCCGCACCAGCCAGCCCAGCGCGGTCAGTTCGTCGTGCACGTACGCCTCGGCACGTTCCATCATGTCCGGCGTCCGCCGCCGGCTGCGCGGCCCCGCGGCGAGGAACTCCACGTGCCGCCGCAGCCTGCCGGCATCCGGGCGGGGGCCTCGGCCGGGCACCGCCCTCAGGTCGTTCGTCACCCGGTACTCCGGTCACCGCGGGGATCAAGGACGGCGCACCAGCCTACTGCCGGGCGCCCGGCAGCGGGGCAGCGGGACGGCAGGAAGACGCTCCGGGCGGATCTTCTTCGCCCGAACCGTGAACCCGCGCCGGTCACCGGCCCGTTGACCCAGAGAAGGACTCCTGCGGTCGGTGTGTTCGCCGGCTGGCCCGGCCGCAGGAAAGGAGCGGCCGTCCCCACGTTCTTCCCTGATGTGAGGGCGGCCGCTTCACCCCCGGCCCGCCCCCGCAACCCGCTCATGAAGTCGACGTGATCACTTCGCAGTCGTCCGCCCGCGCGGACGACACCGCAGCCAGCAGGCCGGACGGCGGCGGGGCGATCCTGCGGGCACGGATGTCGATCCACGCCCCCAGGGTGCGAACGACGGCCGCCTCCTCCCCGCTCTCCCGAGCGAAGCGGTGTTCGAACCGCCACCGTGCTCCACCCTCGCTCAGACCGACGACACGCGAGCTGACGACGACCCTTTCGAGCGGGAAGATCTCGCGCATATAGCGGACCTCCTCGCCGAGCGAGACGGCCGCGATCCCTGCCTTCGTCAGCTCCTTCGGCCCCCATCCGGAGTCGATCAGGAAGCCGAGCCGTGCCGTGGCGGCGTACTCCAGGTATCTCGTGTTCCGCAGATGACCGTTCAGGTCGACGTCGTCCCAGCGGACCTCGAAGGACCTCGTCAGTTCCTCGGACATGTCACAGGACCAGCCTTTCCGTACGCCACGGTCACCGACCGATGCCGAACCTTCTCTTGACACGAGTCGATCAGGGGCAATGGTTCAGATGCGCTGGGCGTGGCGGACCTGCCCGCGGATCAGCGGGTCGCGTCCGTCGAGAGGGACACCGAGCAGGGCGCCCGCGTGGCGGCTGCCAAGCCACCCACGGGTACTGAGTGCCGGGGGACCGCGGACACGCGGACACACGTGTCCTTGGGAGCGTCAGAGTCGAAGGGAGTCAGGTGTCTCGGTGTGCGGAGAAGGTATGGGCGGGTTGCGGGAGAACGCCAGGACATGGAGGCCGCCGCTCCGACCCGGGCCGCGCAGGCGAGCGATGTGTCAGCCCTGGCCCTGCTGCTCGAGCGGCACGGGTGCTCCAGCAGCGCGATCCCCCGGGCAGTACTCCCGCCCATGCGACGCCGCCATGGCCGGCGGCATCTAGACCGCGTCCGCGGTACCCGCGTCGAACTGCCGACGGTCCACGTCCGACATCCCGCCCCAGATCCCGTAGGCCTCCCCGTGCTTGAGGGCCGTGGCCGCGCAGATGTCGGCGACCTCGCACCGACCGCAGATGCGGCGGGCCCGCTCCTCGCGGTCGCGGCGCGCCCGGCCCCGCTCCCCCGGCGGGGAGAAGAAGGTGGAGCTGCTCATTCCGCGGCAGGCGGCGCGTTGCTGCCACTGCCAGTCACTGAGGAGGGGCCGCGGGTTGCTTCCCATCGTCGTCCTTCCGATCAGGGGTGTGACGGTCCCTCGTGGAACACGTCCGGGCAACTGCTCACGCGTGCCGTGCCGACGGCCGACGCGTCACTCCGCCAGCTGGACCAGCTCGTCCCAGTCCACGCCGTCCAGCTCGGCCCCGCGCGGGACCATGGCGTAGGTTCCGGCGAGCCACTCCGTGACCGGTTCGGCGGGGATCTCGAAGAGTGCCGTGTGGACGTCGCCCACCCGCATGCAGAAGGAGGACGCCTCGCCGTCGAGGTCACACACCGGCCAGAGCACCACATCGCCCTCGCCCACACGCGCGGTCATGCCGTCGGCCAGCAGATCGCGGGAGAAGACCCAGCGCACCGGCCGCGGGCCGTCAGTGTCGAGGACCAGGGTGACGGCCAGCGGGTCATGGGTGTCGTAGGAGATCTCGCAGTCCAGCGTGAGGGTGAGTTCCGAGGTCACCCAGTGTGTGATCTCCAGAGAGAGCTGGCTGTTCTTCATGATCGCCTCCTTGGGGCGCGGCCGGTCGACCGGCCTGGAAACGTGGGTTGTCGTGCTCGTGGGGGTCCGCCGAGCGGCTGCCGGCCGGCTGCGCCGGCCCGGCCCGGGGACCCGACTCAGTCGATCGCGCGCAGGGTGCGGGGGTGCCGCCGTGCGGCGGTGAACGCCTCGACCGCACCGGTGGCCATCAGTACGGAGCCGCCGACGTCGGCCAGCTGCCCCGAGGACGAGAAGGGGAAGGCGGTCATGAACAGACCCGCCGAGACGATCACCGCGTTCAGTACGTCGTCGTAGACGAAGACGTGGCTCACCGAGGACGAGGTGGCGGAGACGGCCATGGTGAGTCCGCGCAGCAGCCAACCGCAACCGCTCCACAGCCCGAGCAGGAACACGGTGTCGGCCCAGCCGTGGAAGAGGACCGCGCCGAGCAGCAGGGCGGCGAGGCCTCCGGCGGACAACATCCCGCGGACCGCCGCCGACGCCTTCGACTCGTGGACCGCCAGCAGTTGCAGGACCCCCTGAACGGCCATGTGCACCCCGAAGAGTGCCCCGGCCGCCGTCACCGTACGGACGTGGGCGACGATCAGGGTGCCGCCGACGGTGGCCGAGACCAGCGCACCGGCCAGCATCGCCCCCCGGGTGAGGGCACCGCCCGGGCCGGCGACCATCCGGACGCCGGGGCCGCCCAGGGGGTGACGGATCTCGTCCCGAGGGATGTCCAGCTGTGCCATGCCCAGTTCCCGTTCGTCAGCCGCAGGTGTCCGGTGGACCGCGGGCCTTGTTGTTCTGTCGGTGAAACGTGCCGGTTCCGGTGGGTGAGTCGGCGCGAAACGTGTCCAGCGGTGGCGGTTGTCCGTCACATCGCTTTTCCTTGGATCAGCGCTCCTTCGCCCCGGCCCTCCGAACCCCCGTGGTGGCTGATCGGACGTGGCCGGGAACCCCCGGATCCAAGCGCTAGTCTCTGAGCGGGCGGCATCCCGGTCTGTCGTGTGTTCCCTCGCCCTTCCTAGGGGCTCCCCCACTCCTGTGTAGGGCCCACCCCACGGCGCGGCGGGCATCGGCCGTGTGACGTGCGACGGGACACACGCGCCGACCGAGCCGCGCGGGCCGGATCCCGGGGCGGCACCCGTGCAGACGTCGGGTTCTCCCCACATCGCCCGTGGAGTGCGCCCCCCTTCACCTCTCAGGTGCCCTTGACAGCCACCGGGCGCGACGGCGACAGATCCTGTGTCACGACCGAGGACACATCACGTGTGCGGGTCCAAGACGAGGCGCGAACGCGGCCGGTCGCTTGCGGCTCGGCCGGGCTCGCGGCCAGTGCCGCACCGAGCGGGGTACCGCGAGCGGCGCGCGGCACACGGACCAGTGGAGGCTGCCTTGATCCAGGCGATTGACATCCCGCCGACGACGGACGGCGCCGCCGTCCCCCTGCCCTCGCCGGCACCGCGCGGGCACGGGGCGCAGCGGGAGCAGCTCCTTCAGCGGGTGCTGCGGCTCGTGCACCGCGACGAGGGCGGGGTGCTGTGGATCGAGGGGCCCGCCGGTGCCGGAAAGTCCCGCCTGCTGGCCTTCGCCGCCGAGGAGGCGGCCCTGGCCGGGGCCCTGGCCCTGACCGGCAGCGGCGTCGCCGGGGGCGGTATGCCGCCGCTGGCTCCCCTGCTGGAGGCCCTCGACGCGGTGCCGGCCGCCTGGAGCGGCGAGCCGGACAGTCCGCTGCGCGGGTCCGGGATGCCGTACCCCGGGTCCGGTACTCCGCAGGACGGCTCCGGCAGTCCGCATCACGCACCCGGCACGCCGCATCACGAAGCCGGGTCGCCTTACCTCGAGTCCGGGTCGCCGTACCAGGTGATGCGGCGGGTGGAGGGGGGTCTGCGGGACCTCGCCCGCCACCAGCCGCTCGTCGTCGTCCTCGACGACCTGCAGCACTGCGACGACCAGACCCTGCTCGCGGTGCGCACGCTCACCGCGCGGCTCGCCGGGCTGCCGCTGCTGTGGGTGCTCGCCGCACGGTCCCACCTGGACGTGCCGGCCGTGGAGTCGCTGCGCCGCGATCTGCTCACCGAACGGGCGGCCCCCCTCGACATCGCGGCCCTGGACCCGGACGCCGTACGGCTGCTGGTCCGGGACCTGCTGGGGCCGCGGGCCGCGGAGGCGGACCCCTACCTGCCTCTGTGCGGCGGCCTGCCCGGCGCCGTCCGGCAGCTGTGCGCCCTCCTCACCTCGCGGACCGGGACCGCCGGCGGTGTCCGTGCCGGAACCGACCTGGTGGCCGGGGCCGCCGCCGCGGAGAGCGCCGACGGGGCCCGTGCCCGTGCCGGAACGGACCCGGTGGCCGGGGCCGTCGCCGCTCGGAGGCTCGACCAGTTGACGCAGAACGCGAGGGAACTGGTACTGATCGCCTCCGCGCTGGGCGACAGCCTCAGTGTCCGGCACCTGTCCCGGGTGCTCGGCCACAGCGAGTCCGTCCTGCTGCGGCCCCTGCGCGAGGTGCTGGCGACGGGGCTGATGCGGGCCGAACAGCAACGCCTCGCCTTCGCGCACCCCACGGTGCGCGACGCCGTCGTCGCCACCCTGCCCCCGCCCGTACAGCTGTCCGTGCGCCGGCGCTCGGTCGACCTGCGGCTCGCGGAGGGCACGCCCCCGGCGGCGCTCGCGACCGAGATCGCCGAACTCGCCGAGCCGGGCGACGAGCACGCGATCCGCGTCCTGGAGGCCGCTGCCCGGGAGCTGGCGCCCCACTCGCCCGCGACGGCCGCGGCGCACCTGCGCCGCGCCATGGACCTGAGCCCGGCCGCCGGACCCCGGCGGCTGCGGCTGGCCGCGCGGCTGATCCCGCTGCTGTGGGAGACCGGTGAGGCCGACGAGGCCCGCGCCCTGGCCCGCGAGGTCGTGCAGGTGCCACCGGACGCGGCCACCCACGCGCGGGTGTGCCTGGAGCTGACCCGGATGGGCGGCCGGTTCCCGGTGCCCCAGGCCGAGGCACATCTGCGCCGGGCCCTGCACCACCACGGCGTCCCGCAGCCGGTGAAGGACCAGCTGCTGTCGACGACCCTGCTCCACCGTCTGCTGGCGGGCGAGGCCGAGGAGGCGGGCGGAGCCCTGGCCGGGTCCCTGACGCGCACTCGGGGCACGCACCCGTTGAACGACCTGACGCAGCGCACTCTCCGCTCGATGAGCGCCTGCCACCGGCAGCACTGGACCGAGGCGCTCAGCCACAGCGAGTCGGTGCAGGCGAAGGCCACCGAGCTGGACCCGGTGCACGGGGCCGCCCTGCCCGAAGTGGTGCTGTCCACGATCTGGAGGGCGGCGCTGCTGAACCTGGCCGGTGACGGCACGGCCGCCGCGGATCTGGTGGAGGGCGGCCTGGCGGACGCGGAGCAGCGGGGCCGGCGGGCGTACCTGCCCCTGTGGCGCACCGCGCGGGCCCGGCTGCTGCTGGACGGCGGCCGCGTGCGGGAGGCGGCGCGGGAACTGGCGGTGGCCGCGACCGGGCCGCACGCTCCGGGGACGTCCGCCGCGAGCGAGGCGGCTGTGGTGTGCGCCCGGGCCCGGACCGCCTTCCACACCGGGGACGACGCCGAACTGGAGATGTGCTCGGCCCTGGCGGAGGCCTACCTGAGGAGCGACGACCGCCAGTCGCGCAGGGCCGGGGCCTGGATCGCGGTCCTGACCGCCCTGTACCGGGACGAGGCCCCGACCCGTCATCTGCTCGGCGCGGCCGCCGCCCACCTGCGCCGCGGCTTCCTCCACGCGACCTGCCTCGACGCCGGGGACGTGGTGCTGCTGGTGGAGGCCGCGCTCGCCTCCGGGCAGCGTGATGTGGCCGCCGCGGCGGTGGAGTTCGCCGAGGAACGGGCCCGGCTCAACCCCGGCCTGCCGCTGTTCGCGGGCGCCGCCGCGCACGCGCGGGGCCTGTTCGCGAAGGACGCCGACCTGCTCGCCGAGGCGGCGGAGCGCCATGGGGCCGCCCGCCCGCTGCTGCGGGCCCGCGCCCTGGAGCACGCCGGGGAGTACGCCGCGGTGGCCGACACCGCCACCGCCCTGTCCCGCTTCGAGGAGGCGCACCGGCTGTACACCGCGTGCGGGGCCGAGCGCGACGGGCGGCGGGTGCACGGCAGGCTCCGCAAGCTCGGCGTCCGGTCCCTCGGCACGGCGGGCGCCGCCGCCCCCGCCGCCCCGCAGCCGGACTGGCGCGGGCTGACCAGGTCGGAACTCGGCGTGGTGCGGCTGATCGCCCACGGTGCCACCAATCGCGAGGCCGCGGAGCGGTTGTTCCTCTCCCCGCACACGGTGAACACGCACCTGCGGCACGCCTTCGAGAAGCTCGGCGTCCGCTCCCGGGTCCAGCTGGCCCGTATGTACGCGCGGGAGGTCGACTCGATGGGCACCGCCGTCTGAGCGACGGGGCGCTGTGCCGCCCTTCGGTTCGGGCCGGGGGAACAGTGCCCCCGGTTGTTCGGACCGGAGCACTGCCCCCGGTGGTTCGGCGGGGCGCTGCGCCTCCGGGGTGACACATGTGCGGCCGGACCGGCCCGGGGCGGCCGGCGCGTCTGGAGCGGCACGCGCGTCTGGGGCGCCGCCGGGCGCGATCGGATGCATGGCAAACAAGACACAAGTGTGCGTACCGCCCTACATCACATTCTTGTCATGTATGCGCGACTCGGCACAGGTTAAGATTCCGCCATGAGCCAACCACTGCGGGCGGTGCTGGGAGAAGACCAGCCCATCGTGCGCGAGGGCATCGCGACCATCCTGCGCAAGTCGGGCATCGACGTGGTCGCGTCCGTCGACAACGCGGTGGACCTCGTCCGCGCCGCCGAGGAGCACCGGCCCGATGTGGTGATCACCGACATCCGGATGCCGCCGAACCTGGAGGCCGACGGCCTGGGCGCCGTGCGGAAGATCCGCGCGTCGCGACCGGAGACCGCCGTGATCGTCCTCTCCCAGTTCCTCGACGCCTCCTACGCGCTCGATCTGGTCGGGGACGATCCGAGCGGGGTGGGCTACCTGCTGAAGGAGAAGGTGGCCAGTCCCCAGATCCTCACGGATGCCGTCGAGCGCGTCGTGGCTCGCGACTCGGCCCTCGATCCAGACGTGATATCGGCCCTGCTGGGGCGCAAGCGTCCGGAGGACCCGCTGGCGGCGCTGACGCCGAAGGAGCGGGAGGTCCTGGCCCTGATGGCCGAGGGCCATTCCAACACCGGGATCTCCGAGAGGCTCTTCGTGAGCGTCGCCGCCGTGGAACGGCACGTGACCGGCATCTTCATGAAGCTGGGGCTCAGCCAGACGGCTTCCGGGCAGCACCGGCGGGTGCTGGCGGTGCTGCGCTACCTCGGACAGTAACGGGCTGCCGGGGCTCACTGCCGGCTGGGGCTCGCTGCCGGGTCCGCCGGCTGCCGGGATCACTGCATTCACTACTGCCCCGGGCCATGCAGGTGGGGCCGTCAGAGCGCCAAGGGGGCGAACAAGCCCGCAGGCCGCGCCTCAGGACGCCGAGGGGGCGAGCCGGCCCCGCAGGTGGGGCCGGTCAGGACGCCGAGGGGGCGAACAAGCCCCGCAGGTCGGCGTCGAACAGTTTGTCCTTGGCGACGAAGGACTCGATTCCCGCTCTCTGCAGTTCCTCCGGCGACCAGAACGACTTGTCGGTGGAGGTCAGCACGATCCGCGGCGGGTTGTCCTCCTCGGTCAGCCGACGGGCCACGCTCAGTCCGTCCAGGTCGGGCAGGTGCAGGTCGAGCAGCAGCCCGTCGGGGCGGTGTGCCCGCACCACGGCCAAGGCCGAGGCGCCGTCCCCGGACTCCGCCACCACACGCAGGCCCCGTGCCGTCAGCAGCGTCGTGGCGATGCGGCGGAATCCGGGGTCGTCGTCGACGACGACGATGTTGATGCACATAGCCTCAGCATGCCCAATGGCCCGACGGCGGGACCATAGGGGGAGCCCTACGGTTTGTGTATCACTCATGCATGGGGATCTCCGCACGCGCCCTCGTGGTCTCCCGCACCGGACGGGCGGCGTCGGGCGGGTTCCGCCTCGGCCTCCCCGGCCCTCCTCCCCGCTCGGCGGCCCGCTCGATCAGCGCGCGGGTGCGCGGCGGCAGTTCCTCGCGCAGCGAGACCACCGTGCTGGTGCGCACGACGCCGGGCACCTCGAGGAGTTCCCCGGAGAGGCGGTGCAGGTCCGCGGTGTCGCGGGCGACGATCTTCAGCAGCAGGTCGGCCTCGCCCGTGGTGGAGTGCATCTCGACCACTTCGGGGAAGGCCGCGAGCGCGGCGGTGGCCCGGCGCCCGGTGGTCTGGCTCAGCGCGACGGAGACGAAGGCGACGAGGCCGTGGCCGAGGGCGGCGGGATCGACGCGCCGCGAGAACTCGCGGACGACGCCGTTCGCCCGCAGCCGCTGGAGCCGGGCGTGGAGTGTGTTGCGGGCGATACCCAGCCGCTTGGCCAGGGCGAGGCTGGTGGCGTCGGGGTCGTCGTCGACAGCGAGCAGGATACGGGCGTCGAGAGCATCCATGGTGACCATTCTGATATTCGATGCTTTATACACGTATCATACTGCTCAGTGGCAGGTTGCTCTGTTGCATGGACACACACGTGTTTCGCACGCTGCTGACATGGCTCGATCCCTTGAACTTCCACTTCCTCTGTCCGTGCCGCCCTACGGCTCGATCGCGGCGCCGGCCGAGCGGGCCGAGATCCTCGACGACCTGTGCCGCTACCTGGCGACGGCGTGGGAGTCGTTCGACCGTCCACGGCCGAGCGAACCCCCCGTGGACGCGGAACTGGTCGGCAGGCTCGGCGGCGCGCTGCCGGAGCTGCCGGGCGAGACACGTGCCGCGCTGGACGACGCGGTGCACGTCCTGGAGGCCAGTGTGTCGCCGTCGCGACCGCTGTTCCTCGCCTACGTCGGCTCCACCGGTCTGGAGACGGGTGTGCTGGCCTCGGCGCTGTCCGCCGCCTACGACGCGAACCTGGCGACCGCCGCCGGGGCCGCGGACCTGCTCGACGAGCAGGCCGTGCGCTGGGTGGCCGAGTTCGTCGGCTACCCGATGGCGGAGGGGCACTTCACCAGCGGCGGCCAGACCTCCAACTTCACCGCGCTGCTCGCGGCGCGGGAGCAGGCGCTGCCGGGCGCCCGCGAGCAGGGGGTGGCCGGCCGGCGGGCCACCGTCTACTGCTCGGACGAGGCGCACCACTCCGTCGTACGGGCCGTGGAGGCGGCGGGGCTGGGGCGCCGGGCGCTGCGCCGGATACCGACCGACGGACGGCGCCGGATGCGGCCGGACCTGCTGCGCGCGGCCCTGCTGCGCGACCGGGCCGAGGGTTGCACCCCGGTCGCTGTCGTCGCGACCGCCGGCACCACGCTGACCGGGGCGGTCGACCCGCTCGCCGCGATCGCCGACGTGTGCGAGAGCGAGGGCGTGTGGCTGCACGTCGACGGCGCCTACGGCCTGCCGGCCGCCGCCACCAGGACGGCCGCGCACCTGTTCACCGGGCTCGACCGGGCGGACTCCGTCACCGTCGACGCGCACAAATGGCTCGGCGTGCAGAAAAGCTGCAGCGTGGTCATGCTGCGGCGGCGCGGTCCGCTGCGGGCGGCGTTCGGCCACGAGGAGCGCTACATGCTCCACCAGGAGGACACCGGCAACCCGGTCGACCACACCTTCGAGTACTCGCGCCCCTTCCGCTCCCTGCGCGTGTGGCTGTCCCTGCGGGTGCACGGCGCCGACCGGTTCCGTTCCTGGATCGAGCAGACGCTCGCCAACGCCGCGCTGCTCGCCGACGAGGTGCGGGCGCACGCCTCGTTCGAGCTGCTGCACGAACCGATGCTGTCGACCGTCTGCTTCCGGCACCTCGTTCCCGGGATGAGCGACGCCGAACTCGACACCCACAACGAACGTCTCGCCCGTGCCCTGCAGGCCGACGGCCGGGTCTTCCTCGCACCGGCCGTCGTCGACGGCCGCACCTGCCTGCGCGCCTGCTTCGTGAACTTCCGGACCACCTCCGACGCCGTCAAGACGGTCCTGGAGGTGGCGGACGAACTGGGAACGGCTCTCCCCTCCGTAGACCCTGTCCGCGGAGGCGACCACGCCTCGAGGCGGTAGGGGGAACCCCTACGGTGCCCCGTGGAAAAGCGTGGGGTCTGCTCCATCGCGGCGACCGGACGGGAGGAGAAACATATGTCGCAACCTCCCGGGACCGCCGCGGTCCCCCAGGGGACGCACGGGACCGCGGCAGGTGTCACCGGGCATCCGTGAGGGATGGGTGCCCGGTGACACCGCTCCGGGAGCCGCCCGGACCAGGTAGGACCCGCCCTGGAGCAGTGACATGCCGCGTCTGCCGAGGATTCCCTGGACCTGGATCGTGCTGGGCGCGATCGGCGTGTGGCTGGCCGTCGTGTGCGGCGCCCTGCTGATGCCGAGCGGTCACGCCGCCCCCGGCGCGCCCGGCGCCGCCGCCCTGCGTGCCGACGCGGCGAAGGACGTACGCGAGCAGGATCCGGCGTCCTTCCAGCGGCTGTTCAGGCCCGACTCCGTCGGCTCCGGCTACGCGAGCCGGTACTTCGCCGAGCTGTTCGCCGTCCCGGCCACCAGGCTGGGGGTGGCCCTGGAGACGCACGACGACCTGCGGTTCCTGGTCCTGCGGGGGCGCACGACGGACGGTGGCGCAATCTGCGACGCCTGGCCGGTGCAGGACTCCGGCGGACGCAGCGTCCTGAGCGCCGTACCCCCGATCACCGACCCGTGCGGCACCGGGCCCGCGACGGCGGGGACACCGCCGAGCACACCGCGAGCACCGGCAGGCGCGTGAGCCCGGGAGCCGGGCCTCGGTGCCGTAGCGCATCCGTAGGCGTCAGTCGGAGGCCGGGCCCCGCGTGCCCTGGCCGGTGCACACCCCGTTCTCCCAGGCCCAGGCGGCGATCTCCACCCGGTTGCGGGCGGCGAGCTTGCGCTGGACGCTGCCGAGGTGCGTCTTGACGGTGGAGAGGGAGACGTGCAGCTCGGCCGCCAGCTCCTCGTTGGTACGGCCGCGCGCGACGAGTCGTACGACGTCCAGCTCACGGGCGGTGAGCGGGAGTTCGAGCGCTGTCCGGCGGGTGCGGGACGAGCCGCGCCGCCGGTCCGCCGTCTTCCCGGAGGCGGCCTCGGACGCGGCGTCGGTCATGTGCTTGAGCAGTCGGACCGTGACCGCCGGGGAGATCAGGGCGTTGTCGGCGGCCACGGCCCGCACGGCCTCGACGAGCAGCGCCGGGGAGCCGTCCTTGAGGAGGAAGCCGCAGGCGCCGTTGCGCAGCGCCCGGTACACGTAGTCGTCCAGGTCGAAGGTGGTGGCGATGAGCACCTTCAGCGGGTCGGCCGCGTCCGGGCCCGCCAGCAGCCGGGTCGCCTCCAGGCCGTCGAGTCCCGGCATCCTGATGTCCAGCAGGCACACGTCGGGACGCAGCCGCCGGGCCTCCCGCACGGCGGTGGCGCCGTCGGCCACCGAGGCGACGATCTCCATGTCGGGCTGGGCGCCGAGGATCATGCCGTAGGCCGAGCGGATCATCTGCTGGTCGTCGGCGATGAGGATGCTGATCGTCATGGCTCCAGGGTGGCAGTCGTACGGTCGTCACCGTGACGCCGGTCCTCCCCGAGGCGGGGCAGCGGGCCCGGCAGCGGGATGCGTGCCTCGACGAGCCAGCCCACGCCCGCCCGCGCCCCCGCGGTGACGGTACCGCCGAGCATGGCGGCGCGTTCCGCCAGCCCGACCAGGCCGTAGCCGGAGCGCGCGGGCCGGTCGACGCCCCCGGCGGAGGGTTCGCCGCCACTCCCGGCGGTGGGTTCGGCGCCGCTCCCGGCGGCGTCCGGTCCGTCGTCGGTCACCGACACGAGAACGGCCGGACGGGCGGTGTCGCCGTCCAGCCGTACGTCGACGGTGACCGCCCCGGCCCGGCGCGCGTGCTTGCGCACGTTCGTCAGCGACTCGCGGACGATCTGGTGCACGGTGGCGGCCACCCCCGGCGGCAGAGCGCCGGCGAGGAGGCGGGGATCGAGGGTGAGCCTGGTGGCCGGGCCGGTCGCGGAGAAGCCCTCGGTGAGGGTGCGCAGGTCCGCCAGTTCCCCGCCCGGCCCCGCCGCGGACGCCGGGCCGCCCGGGTCGCGCAGGACCGCCACCATGCCGCGCATCGACTGCATGGCCTGCGATCCGGCCTCCTCCACGGCCGCCAGCATGCCGTCCAGTTCCTCCGGCGACGGGGGACGGCCGGCCGCCGTCGCGTACCGCACGGCCTTGGTCTGGGCGATGATCGCGGTCACGTGGTGGCCGACGAAGTCGTGCAGTTCCCGCGCGTAGTCGAGGCGTTGCGCCTGGAGCCCGGCCGCGTGCTCCTGCGCCCGGTACCGGTCGAGCAGCCGGAGGTACAGACCCAGCACCGTCGCCAGGGCGGTGCCGAACCAGAGCGCCGGAACCACGAACGGCACCAGCGGTTCGTACTCCGACGGCGGGAGCCGCAGAAGGATCACGGTCAGCGCGACCAGCGCTCCACCGGTCAGTGCCGCGGCGCGCAGCGGCGGACGCAGGCGCGCCGCACGGACGACGACCAGCAGCAGCCCACAGGTCTCGACGAGCCCGAAAGTGGTGTCGGGCCTGGCGGCCACCCGCGTGTTCACCAGGGTCACCACGCAGGACGCCAGGACGCCCGCGGCGGCCACCGTGTCGAAGCGCTCCCGGCGCACGGCGACGGCGGCCAGCAGCAGGCCGCCGGAGACCGTCCAGGCCGCGGCCAGCGGCACGGAGCCGGTGTCCGCGCCCTCGGTCGCCACCGTGGCGATGAGCAGCACCGCCACGCAGGCCACCGCGATCCGCCTGCCTCCTGACGGAACGTCGAAAAGCTGGTTCATGCCGGGGAGGGTACGGGGCTCCCCCACCGCCGCGCCTCGTCCGTTCGGCCGAGGGGCGCCGGGCCCGCGCCCGGATTCTCCGCACCTCTGGCTGATCCGCGCCCGCCCCGGCCCCGGTCAGGATCGGACCGTTCGCCAACTCCCCGTATCGCCACCCCGACCGCAGCCCTGGAAGGCCTCATGCTCCGTACCGTCGTGCGCTCCGTGCTCCGTGACCGGCGACGCTTCCTGCTGCCCGCCCTGGCCGTGCTGATCGGGGTCGCCTGCGTCAGCGGCTCCCTGCTGTACACCGAGTCCCTGGCACGGGGGGCCGAGCAACTCCAGCGGGCCTCGCGTCCCGACGTGTCCGTGGAGGTGCGCCCCACCGGAAGCGGCCTGGCGCCCGACGAGGCGCTGCGGCGCAGGCTCGCCGCGCTGCCCGGGGTGGCGGCGGCCCGGGGCACCCTGCGCGGCCGGGCCTTCCTCGTGGCGCGCGACGGCACCCTGGTGGGACCGCCGTCCGCCGACGTCGGCGTGAACTTCGTGCCGGACGCGCACGGCGCCGATCCCCGCTACCCGATGACGCGTGGGCGCGGCCCGCAGGGTCCCGGGGAGATCGCCGTGGACCGGTGGTCGGCCGAGCGGGCCGGACACCGGGTCGGTGACCGGGTGCGGGTCGTCGTCGCCGGCGAGGTCCGCTCGGTCCGGCTCACCGGTGTCTTCACCGTGTACGACCCCGCCACCGCTCCCGTCGGCGGCACGGTCACCGCGTTCGACGGTGCCACCGCGCGCACCCTGTTCGCGCCGGCGCCCGGCCGGTACGAGTCGGTGACGCTCACGGCCGCGCCCGGCACCTCGGCGCAGGCCCTCGCGCAGCGGGCGTCGCGGATCCTGCCGCGGGGCCTCGGCGCGGCGACCCGCGCCGAACTCGACAGGGAGGCCGCGGCGGCGCCCGACCAGGAGAAGCTCGGCACGCTCCTGCTGCTCTTCGCCGGCATCGCCCTGTTCGTCTCCGCCTTCCTGGTGAGCAACACCTTCACCATGCTGAGCGCGGTGCGGGCGCGTGAGCACGCCCTGCTGCGCGCGGTGGGGGCGAGCCGCCGCCGGGTGCTGGGCACGGTGCTCGCCGAGGCGGCCGTCGTCGGTGCCGTGGCGGCCGTGGCCGGGTACGCGCTCGGAGTGGGCGTGGCCACGCTGCTCGACACCCTGTTCGGAGCGGCAGTCGCCCCCGGGGGCACCGCTGTGCCGGCGCCGTTGTCCCCCCTTCCGCTGCTGACGGCCCTGTGCGTCGGCGTGGGATTCACGGCCGCCGCCGCGTACGTACCCGCCCTGCGGGCCTCCGCCGTCGCCCCGGTGGCGGCACTGCGCACGCATCTGCCGACCCCGGCCGTCGCGCTGCGGCGCCGGAACAGGACCGGCCTCGCCGTCACCGTGGCCGGTGCGCTGCTGATGGCCGCCGGCGAGGGCGACCTCGGTGTCCTGTCCCTCGCCACGCCGGTGCTGCTGGCCGGGCTGATCCTGCTCACGCCGCAGCTGGCGCGCGCCGTCACGCGGGCGCTGCGCGCGCCGGTGCGGCGGCTGACCGGGGTACGCGGCACCCTGGCGCTGGCCAACGCGCGCCGCGATCCACGGCGTACGGCCGCGACCGCCGGGGCGCTCACCGTGTGCGTGGCGCTCGTCAGCGCGGTCACCGTGGCACTGTCCTCGCTGAGCGCCACGGCGGGGCGGCAGGCGGAGGCCGCCATGCCGACGGACCTGCGGATCACCGCGGTCGACTTCGCCACGATCGGCCCGCACACGGCGGCGCGGGTGGCGCGGCTGCCGCACGTGGCGGCGGTCAGCGCCGTCCGCGAGGCCGGCATCCGCCTCCGCGACGGCTCCGACCTGTGGACCACGGTGGTGGATCCGCGGGCCGTGGGCCGAGGCCGCCTCGCCGACCTCACGGTGCACGCGGGCGACCTGGACGAGCTGGCCGACCGGGCCGACGGCATCGCGGTCACGCGGGACCTCGCCGAGGAGCACGGGTGGCGGCTGGGCGACCGGATCGACGGCAGGCGTCTGTCGGACGAGGGCGCGGCGGACGGCCCGGCGCTGGACCGCAGGATCGTCGCGATCTACGACGGCCCGGAGGCCCTCGGCCCGGCCCTGCTGCCCGAGAACGCGGTGGCCGGCAGTGGGGTGACCTCGGTGCTGGTGCGTGCCGAGCCCGGGCACACGTCCGCCCTGAAAGAGGAGATCCGCCGGGCCCTGCGCAATCCGGTGCTGCTCGTCGAGGACCGGGCGGACGCGGCACGGGACGCGGAGAGCGGCTTCGGCCCGCTGTTGTCGGTGCTGTACGCGATGCTCAGCGTCACGGTCGCCGTCGCGGCGCTGGGCGTGGCGAACACCATGGGCATGGCGGTCTTCGAGCGGGTGCGGGAGATCGGCCTGCTGCGCGCGGTCGGTCTCGACCGCGCGGGCGTGCGGTCCATGCTGCGGGTGGAGGCGGTGGTGGTGTCGGCGCTGGGCGCCGGGCTGGGCATCCTCGCGGGCGGCGCGGCGGGGGTGGCGGCCGTGGCCGGACAGCACGGAGCGGTGATCTCGGTGCCGTGGGCAGCCCTGCTGGCGCTGTTCGCGGGCGCCGGCGCCGTCGGTGTGCTCGCCGCGCTCGGACCGGGTGTGCGGGCGGCGGCGGTACCGGTGACGCGGGCGGTGGGCGGCGAGGTCGGGTGAGCGGTCCGGTTCGGGTGCCACCTCGGGTGACCTGGGAAAGGTGTGCCGCAACGATGGCGCGTACGACAGCCGTCGATGGCGCGTGCGACAGGCGTCCTGCGGATCAAGCGCCCGCCCGGTCGAACACCCCACCGCGAGAGGCGCCCGCCCGGACAAACCCCACCGCGAGAGGCAGCCGCCCGGTCAAACACGCCACCATGACAAGCGCCCGCCCGACCAAACACCCCACCACGAGACAAGCGCCCGCTCGTTCAGGCGTCGTCCAGGAGGTCAGCGCCCGCCGGGGCAAGTGACCGGGAGGCCAGGCGTCCGGCAGGCCAGGCGTCCGGCAGGCCAGGCGCGCCCGCGCCGGTCAGGCGTCCAGCAGGCTCTCCGTCGTCTTCCGCAGCGTCTCGGCGACGTTCCCGCTGTCGTCGAGGTATCCGCCGGCCATCGCCCCGTCCCGCAGGACGACCAGCGTCCGTGCCAGGCCCTCGGGGTCCGGGTGGCCCGCCTCCTCGGCCGCGTCCCGCAGGACGCCCAGGAACCACCGGCGGTGCTCCGCGACGCAGCGGCGCACCGGGTGCCCGGGGTCGGGGTGTTCGGCGGCGGCGTTGAGGAAACCGCAGCCCCTGAACCCCGGCCGCCGCACGCTGTCACCGGTCATCGCCATGAGGGCGAGGAGGGCCTCGCGTCCCTGGTGGGCGGAGAGGATGGCGGCCACCTCCTGGCGCACGCGCGCGTCCCGCTGCCGCAGGTAGGACAGGACCAGGCCCTCCTTGCCGGCGAAGTGGCGGTAGAAGGTGGCCCGGGTGACCTTGGCCTCGGTGACCAGCTGTTCCACGCCGACGGTGTGTATGCCGTTCTCGTAGAACAGCCGGGCCGCTGTGCCCAGCAGCCGGTCTCGCGGGTGCGTGTGGTGGGTGGGGCCCGACGTCATGACAGCAGGGTACGGAAAGCCGGAGGGGACCCCGGGGAAGGGCCGGGACCGGGGGTGGTCCTCCGCCGGGCGGGCGGGGGTGGGTGGGTGCGCCCCCGTCACCGAGGCCCGGGGCGCACCCGGTCCACGCGGTGCGCCCGACCGGTCTTCAGTAGGTCGTCACGAGGGGCTTGGTCTCGTCCACGACATACGTGGAGAGCATCATCGTCGTCACCGTGCCGACGTTCCGGGCGTTGTGGATGGCGCCGTTGGGGATGAAGAACGGGTCCCCCGTGCGCAGCCTGAGGGGCGGCCTGTCGTCGAACTCCATCAGGACGTCGCCGCGGATGATGTAGCCGACCTCGATGCCGGGGTGGCTGTGCCGGCCCGATTCCTTGTGGCGCGGGATCTGCACGAGCGTCTGCACGGCCTCCCAGCCCTCGGCGGGTGAGGGGTGCTCCTGGAGCAGGGTGCGTGTGACGCCCGCGGTGGGATCGGGGTCCACCGGGTGGTGGGCGGGAGAGTGCCCGGTGGTCTCCGCCGCCGCCGCGGGCGACAGGGCGGCTGCGCCGAGCGCGCCGGCCGCCGCGACACCGCTCGTACGAAGCAGAAGGCGTCGGTCGATCATCGTGTGTCCTCCTCGTCGGGTGCGGTCGGAGCCGCATGGGCAGAACGACCGTTCTTTCTGCGAGGCAATCACACGTTTCCGCACCCGCACAAGGGTGAATGTCGGCCACCTCGGACACGTGTGCCGTGGGTGTCCCGACGGGATCCGTCGAAACGTTCTTCCACGGGACGTGAACTCCGGCCGCGTCCCGACCGTTCGGATACTGGGGAGACTCTCCGCGAACGTGGCGCCTGTCGGCTGGCGCCCGCTCCAGGAGAAGAGGGAGTGGCCGCCTTCGCTCCTGGGAAGAGGGCGGGGGCGGCCACCCCGATGCCCGGCACGCCGCGCGCCGGCGGACCGCACAGCACATTCCGAGGAAGAACCATGCAGTCAGCCCAGACACCGTCCGAGCAAGCACGGGCGGCGTACGAGGACCATGTGCGCACCTGCCGGTACTGCGCGGGCAGAGGCGGCATGTGCCAGTCGGCGAAACTCCTCAGACGGACGTACAACAACGTGCTGAGAGCCGGCAACGACTCCGTCGACGTCCCCGGCCGCCGCGCCCCGGACACCCGCTGAGGGTGTCCGGGGACTCCCGCGGGACGACCGCGTCGGTCAGCCGTTCTCGATGCGGCGGATCTGCTCGTCCACGGGGGTCGAGGGGGTGGGGGCCCGCAGGAACTCCGGGGTGGCGGGCAGCCGCAGCCGCAGTTCCGGTATCGCCTCGACGGTGACGCGTCCGTCGGCGAGCGTGAAGTCCAGGCTGTGGCCGCCACGGGTCCGGCTCTGGTCGATGAAGTGCAGGTGGTACCCGGCGACGGACACACCCTGCTCGTAGTACGGGGTGAAGAAGCCGGCGAGCGTGCCGGGCACCTCGGAGAAGATGTTCTCCACCTGACCGGCCGTCGCCTCGGCGAGGGGCGGGTACGGCCGGTGCTGCCGGGCCACGGTCCGTGTGCGCAGCTCGGTGAAGCGTCCGTCGATGCGTACCGCGTGCACCATGTTGGGGCTGGTCAGCAGTCCGCCCACGGCCTCTTCCGTCTCGGCCCGGGTCAGCGGCCCCGCCAGCCTGGCACTCCGTTCGGGCCGGAAGCGGGTCACCGCGGCGAAGGGCGTCAGCTCCTCCCCGTCGGCCTCCTCGACCGAGCCGTCGGCGCGCAGGCGGTAGCAGGTTCCGTCGAGGACGAGCATCTCGCCGTCGAGCCCGTCGAAGGTGCCGAGGCCGAAGTCGCCGTGGCGCAGCAGGCGGGCGACGGTGACGTCACCGTCGTAGACCCCGGCGAGCAGGGCGGCCATCGTCGAGGTCTGGTAGAGGGTCGGTGGCGCGCCGCGGAAGGGTGGCAGGTGCCGTAGCGCGGAGACGAACCGGTGCAGCCGGTCGGCTGCGGCTTCGGTCGCGGTCATGTCCTGTTCTCTCCTCACTCGAACGCGCCGGGGATCAGGTGTTCGCCCAGTTCGGTGTTGCGCGAGTAGTCGACCGGCACGTCGATGATCGTGGGTCCGTCGGCCGCGAGGGCCCCGCGCAGGGCGTCGCCGAACTCCTCCATGCTCCGCACGCGGACGCCCCGGGCGCCGAACGCCTCCGCGTAGGCGACGGCGTCGTAGTCGCCGAGGGTGACTCCGCTGCTGCGCCCGTACTTGAGGACCTGCTGGAAGCCGACCATGTCATACGTGTTGTCGCGGAAGATGATGTGGACGAAGGTCAGGCCCAGGCGGGTCGCGGTCTCCAGCTCCTGCGCGGAGAACAGGAACCCGCCGTCCCCGGAGACGGAGACGATCTGTGTCCCGGGGCGGACCAGAGCGGCGGCGACGGCCCAGGGCAGTGCCACGCCGAGGGTCTGCTGGCCGTTGGAGAACAGCAGCCGCCGCGGTTCGTAGACGCGGAAGTGGCGGGCCATGTGGATGTACACCGAGCCGATGTCGCAGGCGATCGTGGCCTGGTCGTCGAGGTGGTCGCGCAGCGCCAGGCAGACGGCCGCGGGGTCGAGCCCTCGGTCCGACACGGGCCGGGCACAAGCCTCGTCGTCGATGGCGGTCAGCCGGGCGCGCTGCGCCGCCACGGCGGCGTCGGCCTCGGGGCTCAGCCGGACCGGCCCGGCGTGGCGGGCCAGTTCGGCGAGGGTGGCGGCGATGTCGCCGCGCAGTTCGAGCGCGGGCTGGTAGTGGTTGTCGATCTCGGCCGGCACGGCGTCGACGTGGACGAGAGTGCGTTCCGGGTCGGTGTTCCACAGTCCGGGGTCGTACTCCACCGGGTCGAAGCCGATGGCGAGGATGACGTCAGCGGCGGCCGCGACGACGTCGGCGGGCTGGTTGCGGAACAGCCCGACGCGGCCGAGGTAGTGGCTCTCCAGGTCACGGGAGATCACACCGGCCGCCTGGAAGGTCTCGATCACCGGCAGGCCGCCCTCGGCGACGAGGGAGCGGATCGCCGCGCAGGCCGCCGGGTCGGCACCGCGCGCGCCGACCAGGACGACGGGGTTTCGGGCGTCGCGCAGGATGCGGGCGGCCTCGCGTGTCTGCGCGGCGGGGGCGGGCCCCGCGGGCGGAACGGGCAGCGTCTTGCGGATGGCCGCGGGCGTGGTCTCCGCCGCGACGTCGGCGGGGAGGATCACGGCCGCGGCGCCGCGCGGTTCGGTCACCGCGGCGCGGAAGGCGTTGGCGACGGCCTCGGGGACGTTGTCGGGATGGCTGACCTCACCGGCGGACTTGGTGACGGCCCCGAGCAGCGCGGCGGCGTCCATCGACTGGTGCGTGCGCTTGAGCCGGTCCGGCCGGGAGACCGCGCCGCACAGGGCGACGACCGGGTCCTGCTCGGTGGTGGCGGTCAGCAGGCCGGTGGCCAGGTTGCTGGTGCCAGGACCGGAGGTGACCAGGACCACCCCCGGCACCCCGGTGAGCCGGCCGACGGCCGCGGCCATGAAGACCGCGTTCTGCTCGTGCCGGCAGACGATGAGTTCCGGTCCGGCGTCGGCCAGCGCGTCGTAGACCGCGTCGATCTTCGCGCCGGGAACACCGAAGACGTACGGCACGTCGTTCGCCTGCAGGCACTCCACGACCCGCTGCGCGGACCTGGCCGGCTCGACGGGAACGCCGGTGCCGCGTGGGGTGGCCGACGGAGGACGGACGGGTGCGCTCACGGGCTTCACCTCGTTGCTCGGGCGGCCCGCGGGACGGTGCCACGGCCGCGTGGGGTGGGCGGGCCGGTTCGGGCTTCGGCCCGCCTCAAGCATCACCCCAACTCCCGCGGCTGTCGCGGCGAGTGCCGGACCGCCGGTGGGATGCGGAACGCCCGGCGGCGTCACCCGGTGCGCCCCGGCTGTCTCCAACCGGCCGACGCGGGCGCGGAGATACGTGTCTGACGTCGTCCTTATCGCGGCGTGCGTCCGCGTATCTCATGCCCGGCCGCCTGCGGTTGATGTCCCGTCAGGTGCTCCGCGGCGTCCGCGGACCGTGTCGGCCCCTCCCAGCACCGTGATGGCGCCGGCGTAGCGGGAGGCGGTCGCCTCGCTGTTCACCGGCGTCGGTGCGGGCCGCCGCTCGGTCACGGGCGGGACCTTACCGCGGCGCTCGGGGCGCGAGCGGCGCGGATCGGCGCGGGCTGGGCGTCGTAGCCGTCGGTACTCCCGGCCGGGCGCCCCGGCCGCCGCGGTACGGCGGTGGCCGTGCCGGTCCCTGACGGGGGCGGCACGGCCGTGTCGTACCGTCAGCCCGTGGGTGCCGTCAGCAGGACGTCGTGGACGACCGACTCGTCGTCGACGACGATCGTGGACTCCTGCGGCTGGTAGCCGTCGGCGGAGGTGATCAGGACGTACCGCCCGGAGCCGGGGGCGTCCAGCGTGTAGGAGCCGTCGGCCTGTACCTCCGACCGGCTCAGCTGTTGGCCCTCGGGTGAGGTCAGTGTGACCGCGGCCCGCGGGACCGGCTCGCTCTCGGCGACGCGGATTCGGCCGTGCACCGGGATGCCCCCGGACGCGGGGGGCTGCTGCGCGTCCGCGTCGACGGCCTCCGCCGGTACGGGCATCCCGGCGACGGCCTCGGCGGTCTCCGCCGCTTGGACCGCCTGTGCCGCCTGGGCCAGACCGCTGGAGGCGCGCAGCGGGACCTCCTTGATGAACAGGGTCACCAGGAAGGCGATCAGGGCGATCGGGGCGACGTACATGAAGATGTCGCCGATGCCGTGCCCGTAGGCGCCTTCCAGCCAGGTGCGGACCGGGGTGGGCAGGAGGGCGAGGTCGGGCAGTTGGCCGCCGCCGGAGGCCTTCGCGGCCACGGCCCGGTCCGGCGGGCTGAGCTGGGTGATGGTTGCGCGCGCGTAGTGGCCGATCCGGGTGGTGAGGACCGAGCCGAGCACGGAGACGCCCACCGCGCCGCCGAGGGACCGGAAGAAGGTCACCGTGGAGGACGCGGCACCGAGGTCGGTCGGGGCGACCTGGTTCTGGGTGCACAGCACGAGGTTCTGGAGCGTCATGCCGACGCCGAGGCCCATCAGCGCCATGCACAGCGCGATGAACAGGTAGGACGTGTCGTAACGGAGCATGCCCAGCAGGGCCAGGCCCGCCGTCAGCAGCACACCGCCCGTCAGCAGCCAGCCCTTCCACTTGCCGGTGCGGGTGATCACCCGGCCGGAGACCGTGGAGGAGACGAACAGGCCCGCGATGAACGGGATCGTCATCACACCCGACTTGGTCGGGGAGTCACCGCGCGCCAGCTGGAAGTACTGGCTGAAGAAGACGGTGCCCGCGAACAGCGCGATGCCGACGAAGAGGGAGGCGAGGGAGGCGAGGGCGATGGTGGGGTTGCGGAACAGCCGCAGGGGGATGATCGGCTCGCTCGCCCGGGTCTCGACGAACAGGAAGATCAGCGCCAGTACGATCGACGCGCCGACCAGGGTGTACGTCTGCCAGGACAGCCAGGCGTACTTGTCGTCGGCGAAGGTGACCCAGACCAGCAGGGTGCAGACGGCCGCGGTGACGAAGAAGGCGCCGGCCCAGTCGACCTTGACCTCACGCTTGGCGACCGGCAGGTTCAGCGTCCGCTGGAGGACCACCAGCGCGACGAGCGCGAAGGGGATGCCGACGAACAGGCACCAGCGCCAGCCGAGCCAACTGGTGTCGGTGATGACACCGCCGAGCAGCGGGCCCCCGACGGTGGCGACGGCGAAGGTGGCGCCCAGGTAGCCGGAGTACCGGCCGCGTTCGCGCGGGGAGATCATCGCGGCCAGGACGACCTGTGCCAGCGCGGACAGACCGCCGCCGCCCAGGCCCTGGATGACGCGGGCGGTGATCAGCGTCGCGGGGTTCGGGGCGAGACCGGCCACCAGGGAACCGATGGAATAGACCACCAGCGCCGACTGGACCAGGAGCTTCTTGCTGAACTGGTCCGCGAGTTTGCCCCACAGCGGGGTCGACGCGGTCACCGCCAGCAGGGAGGCGGTGACGACCCAGGTGTAGGCGCTCTGGCCGCCGCCGAGGTCACCGATGATCCTCGGCAGCGCGTTGGTGACGACGGTGGAGGACAGGATGGCGGCGAACAGGCCGAGCAGCAGTCCCGACAGCGCGCGCATGATCTGCGCGTGGGTCATAGGCGTGTCGGGCGAACCTCCTCCTGGACGGGCGTGGGCCCGTACACCGGCTTTCGGGGTGGTTGTCATGGGGTTTGTCGTCCTTACGTGGTGACAGCGGGTGTACGGGATGGCCGGTCGTCCTCGGCGGTACGGGATGACTGGTCGCCCTCGGGGGTACGGGGTGGGCGCTCGTCCTCGGGCCGTCCGGCGCAGGGGTCCGCTTCGGTCCACGGGCCCTCGAGGCTCGCCCGGAGCCGGGCCATGAGAGACGTCAGCCGGCGAACGTCCTCGTCGCTCCAGTTGCTCAGCCGCCGAGCGAGCAACTGGGCGGTGTGTTCGGACAGTTCGGCGAGCATGGCGCGGCCCTCGGGGGTCAGGCGCAGGATGCGCGAGCGCCGGTCCGTGGGATCGGGGCAGCGGTCGAGCCAGCCCCGGGCGGCCACGTGCGCGACGTGGCGGCTGGTGACCGACATGTCGACGGCCAGCAGTTCCGCGAGCCTGCCGATGCGCATGTCGCCGTCGCGGCCGAGCAGCGCCAGCACCGTGGCCGCGACGTTGGAGCAGCCGGCCGGAAGGATCCGGCCCAGCTCCCGCCGTACGGATCCGATGGCGCTCAGCTGGCGCATCAGCTCCTCGTACTGAGCATTGTCGGCCACACGTGCCTCCCAACATTATTGCTTAAGGCAACTATGGTGTTTCCCGGGTGCCCGGGGCAAGCGTCAGAGGTGTGCCCTGGCACACATGTCTTCTGAGACACGTATTTCCGGATGCGGGACCGCTCAGTGCAGGATCCGCCGGGCGACGTTCGTGGTGACCAGGTCGAGCAGTTCCTCACCCCGGCCGGACAGAATGGTGCGGATCGCGTAGAGAGTGAACCCCTTGGCCTGCTCGACCGTGACCGCCGGCGGCACGGACAGCTCCTGGCGGGCCGTCATGACCTCGACCAGGGCGGGTCCGTCATGGGCGAAGGCGCCCTTGAGCGCGTCCTCCAGATCACCGGGCCGCTCCACCCGGCGGGCCCACAGCCCGACCGCGGCGGCGACCTCGGCGAGCTGCGGGTTGTCCAGCTCGGTCGCGTAGTTGACGATGCCCGACGCCTTCATCTCCAGCTCGACGAAGTTCAGCGAGCCGTTGTTGAAGACGACGATCTTGGCAGGCAGGCGGTTCTGCCGCAGGGTGAACAGCTCCCCGAGGAGCATGGTGAGCCCGCCGTCACCCGACAGCGAGACCACCTGACGGCCCGGATACGCCGCCTGCGCGCCCACGGCGTGCGGCAGGGCACACGCCATCGTCCCGTGGTTGAACGAACCGAGCAGCCGCCGGTGCCCGTTGAAGGTCAGATAGCGGGCAGCCCACACCACCGGGGAGCCGACGTCGACGGTGAAGACCGCGTCCCGGTCCGCGAGGCGGTCCAGGGTGCGTGCCACGAACTGCGGGTGGATCGGGGTGCGTTCGCGGTCGTTGACGGCGAGTGCGTCCAGCGACTTGCGCGTGCGGGCGTAGTGGGCGAGGGCCTCGTCGAGGTGCCTGCGCCCGCTCTTGACGGTCAGCAGCGGCAGCAGCGCGGGCAGGGTGTCGCGCACGCTGCCGACCAGGGGCAGGTCGACATGGGTGCGCCGGCCGATCTGCTCGCCGCGGATGTCGAGCTGGATGACCTTCGCGCCCTGCGGATAGAACTGCCGGTAGGGGAAATCGGTGCCCAGCATCAGCAGGGTGTCGGCCTCCTCGATGGCCTTGTAACCGGAGGCGAAGCCGAGCAGGCCGGTCATCCCGACGTCGTAGGGGTTGTCGTACTCGACGTGCTCCTTACCGCGCAGAGCGTGCACGACGGGCGCCTTGAGCGTCTCGGCGAGCCGGACCAGGTCGTCGTGGGCGCCGGCGGCGCCCGCGCCCGCCAGGATCGTCACCCGCTGGGCCTCGTTCAGCAGCGCGGCCGCCTCGCGCAGGTCGGCGTCGTCCGGGCGGACGACGGTCCTGGCCGGCCGCACCACCGCGGGGGCCAGGTCACGTCCGGTCTTCGCGAGGAAGATCTCGCCGGGTACGACGACGACGGCCACGCCCCTGCGTTCGACGGCCGCCCGCATCGCCATCTCCAGGATGCGCGGTCCGGACTCCGGGCTGCTGACCACCTCCGCGTAGACACTGCACTCGGCGAACAGCTCCTGCGGACGTGTCTCCTGGAAGTAGCCGGAGCCGATCTCGCTGCCCGGGATCTGGGCGGCGATCGCGAGAACCGGCACCCGGCTGCGCTGGGCGTCGTAGAGCCCGTTGATCAGGTGCAGGTTGCCCGGGCCGCAGCTGCCGACGCAGACGGTCAGATCGCCGGTCAACCCGGCCTCGGCCGCCGCCGCGAAGGCGGCGCTCTCCTCATGCCGCACGTGCACCCAGTCGACGTCGCCGTCCCGGCGTATGGCGTCCGTCAGACCGTTGAGGGAGTCGCCGGGCAGGCCGTACAGGCGCCGCACGCCGGAGGCCTTCAGGGAGGCGATGACGTGGTCAGCGAAGGTGGGCATACGGGTCGCCTTTCGTCGGTCGGGAGCGCGTCCGCGGCGGCGGGGAAGCCGTGGGGGCCGATGCCCGCTTGCTCGCGGCGCGGCGCGGCGTGCAGCGCCCGATCAGTGTCCGGGAACCGACATTGCTCACACATCCGTCGAATGACTGCGTCACCGGCGCCAGGGCGGCTTCCGTCTCTGGGTCGGACGACTGTCCGGCTCCGTCCCCTGGCGGCCCGTGCGCCACACCATGCGGTCACCGGCCAGGTGCGCACCGGTGGTCACGGTCGACCGGGCGACGGTCAGCGCTCGGTGGCGGGCTCTGCCGTGGCGGTGTCCGCGGCGGGAGTGCGGTCGGCGGGCGGAGCGGCGGCGGGGATCCCGTCCGCGGTGTCCTCCTCGCGCATCGCCCGGGCCTCGCTCTTGAGGATGCGCATCGAGCGGCCCAGACCGCGGGCGGCGTCGGGGAGTTTCTTCGACCCGAACAGCAGGATGAGAACGGCCGCCACGATGAGCAGGTGCCAGGGTTCCAGTCCGTTGCGAAGCATTGCGCAGTCTCCTTGGGTCAGGCCGTCAGGCCAGTGATGTCGTCCGGACCGGCCGTTTCGCGGAGGCCGGCCTCGGCACGGTCACCACGGCCGGACCTCCGGACGGCCAGGTACAAAGCGGAACACATATGTGTCTTTCACGCAATGCCGACAAGGTAGCAGGTGTGGGGTCGAGGGCCGGTAAGTGCTCGACGGCGCACTGGACCGTGCGGCGTCTCACACCCGTGCCGCCGCCGTCAGATCCAGGTGTCGAGCCACATCCTGGAGTGCCAGTCGGCGTACGGGATCGTCTGCCCGGTGTAGATCGGGAAGAAGTAGATGAAGTTCCAGGCGATGAGCAGGACAAGCACGCCCGCGGCCACCGCGCCCACGATGCGGCGCCTGTCGTCCGCGCCCGGCGGACCCAGCAAGGCCCCCACCATCATCGTCACGGCCAGGCACAGGTACGGCACGAGGACGACCGCGTAGAAGGAGAAGATCGTGCGGTCCTGGTAGAGGAACCACGGCAGATAACCGGCACCCACCGCGCACAGGATGGCGCCGGCCCGCCAGTCGCGGCGCAGCGCCCATCGGTAGAGCAGGTACACGAGGGCGCAGCAGGCCGACCACCACAGGAGTGGGGTGCCGAGGGCGAGGACCGTCTGTGAGCAGTCGGCCGCCGTGTGGCAGCCGTCCTGTCCGGATTTCGGCGACTGGTAGTGGAACAGCACGGGGCGGCCCAGGACCAGCCAGCTCCAGGGGTTGGACTCGTACGTGTGGGGAGAGTGCAGTCCCACGTTGAACTGGTAGACCCCGTACTCGTAGTGCCACCAGCTGCGCAGCGGAGCGGGGATCCATGACCAGGTGCCGCCGCGGCCGTCGGCCCAGTGGCGTCCGTAGCCGTCGTCGGACAGGAACCAGCCGGTCCAGGTCACCAGATAGGTCACGACAGCGACCGGGACCAGGGACAGGACCGACCAGCCGAGGTCCTTGCGCAGCACCGCCCGGTACGGGCGGAGGGCCCCGGCGACGCGGCGGGCGCCGACGTCCCACAGCACCGTCAGGATCACGAAGAAGGCCAGGACGTACAGTCCGTTCCATTTGGTGGAAGCCGCCAGTCCCAGGGCGAGGCCGGCGGCGAGCCGCCAGGGACGGGCCCCTGTCCCGGCACGGTCACCGGTGCGCGCGTCCGGGCGCGCACGACCGTCCGCGCCGACCGGTAAGGCGGCCGCGAGCCGGGCTCGTGCGTGGTCGCGGTCGATCAGCAGGCATCCGAACGCCGCCAGGACGAAGAACATGACGACGAGGTCCAGCAGCGCGCTGCGGCTCATCACCACGTGCAGACCGTCCATCGCCATCAGCGCGCCGGCCAGACAGCCCAGCAGGGTCGAACGGAACAGGCGGCGTCCTATCCGGCACAGCATGAGCACCGACACGGTGCCCAGGGCCGCCGTCATGAAGCGCCAGCCGAACGGGTCCAGGCCGAACATCCACTCACCGAGGGCGATCACCCACTTGCCCGTCGGCGGGTGCGCGACGAAGGCCCCGGTGTCGGAGAGCGGGATCACCTGGGGGTGCGCGAGGATCTGCGGGTCGGAGATCTTGCGGTCCGGCCAGGTGCCCTCGTAGCCGAGGTGCAGCAGGGACCAGGCGTCCTTGGCATAGTAGGTCTCGTCGAAGACGAGGTCCCGCGGCCGGCCGAGGTGCCAGAAGCGGATCGCCCCCGCCAGGACGGCGACGAGTACCGGCCCCAGCCAGTCCATCACCTTCGCGACGCGGTACACCCGTGCCGGATCGACACGTGTGAACTCCCACAGACGGACCGGCGGCCGCGGAAAGGGCGGAACGAGACGCTCGCGGGTGTCAGCCCCCGAGCGTGCTACGTATCCGAATCGGCGAAGCCGTTCCTGCCAGTCTCCGGGCTCCGTCGTCGGACGGGCGCCGTCGAGGGAACGGGTCGCGTTGCTTTGCTGCACTGCTCTCGACCTTTTTCCTTTCCGTGTCGCTGTGCCACTGATGATGCTGCTCGGGTCGAGCGGGTTCCATGGTTCGGTGGTGTGAAGTGGCCACGTCGCGCCTGGCCGGACTCCGACTGGTGCCCTATGTCCGAGTCGTGGCTGAACGTCGGGGGTGTGCGAGTGAACTGTCCGATGCCCCGCGGGGCGTCGGTGGAGCCGGTGCTGGTGGCCGGCGCGTCGAGTGCCCCTGCCCCGGAAGCATCCTCCCCTTCTTCGGCGGCGGCGACCAACCTCCACTCCAGCGACCCTCGAGGCTCGGTGAGGCCACCGCGAAGCTGCTCGCCGCGGAGGGCGCGGCGATCGTGGTGCACGGCCCGGGACAAGGACCGTAGGGAGAAGGTCGCGCGGGAGATCCGCGAGACCGGCGGGACCGGCGGGACCGCCACCACGGTCCTGGGCGACCTGGCCGACGACGAGGCGCCGCCGCCGAGGTCGCCCGGGCGGCCACCGCCGACGGCCCCGTCGACATCCTCGTCGACAACGCCGGCTTCTACCGGCACCTGACCACGGCGGCGAGGATCGCCTCGCGTCTCGCGGCGCCGTCGCGTTCACGGGCGGGACCGGCGCCCCCGGCCACGGCCGCACGTCCTGCGCTCCGACACGTGCCGCAGCCCGTGATCGCTGTCGGTCGGTGGTCACCTCTCGGCGCGGTGGGCCGTTCTCGTCTCCGGCTGTGCCACGGCCTGTGCCTTGGCTCGCATCTGGGCGGCGCGGGCGACACGGAGAGCACTGAACAGCTCGGCTGCCCGGGTCCAGCTTGCCCGTGCCTGCTCCGCGTCCCCCCGTTCCAGCTGGGCGGACGCGAGATGGTCCCACACCTCGGCAGCGCCGTAATCGTCGAACACTTCATCGAAGAGCCGCAGCGACTTCTCGTAGGCGGCGACGGCGGCATCGAGATCGCCCAGTCCATGCCAGGCGTATCCGATGGTGCTCCATAGGTCCGCCTCGAGACGGCGCTCCCCGGCCTCCTGCAGTATGGGCAGTGCCTCCTCACACGTGGCGATGGACTCCCGGTACTCGCCGAGTGCGGCAAGGGACCAGCCCACGAAGCCGAGCGCACGTCCGATCTTGTCGGGTTGTCGGAGGCCGCGGTAGATCATCAGGGCGTTGCGCCCATGCTCAAGAGCCTCACTGAAGCGTCGCTGCTGCTCCCGCAGCCAGGCGAGGTTCAACTCGGCACGGGCGCGGTGTGGGTCGGACAGCCGGTGCATGTGTGTGAACATCACCTTGATCGGCTCGTTAGCTTCGTCGTGGTTGCCCGTCTCGATCAAGGCACGTGCCAGGTTCGCGCCGGCTCTCACCATGGCAATCGGATCGTCGAGCGCGCCGGCCGCGTCCAGTGCGATGCGTTCGGCCGTGATCTCCTCCGTCCAGCGGCCCACGACCGTGTTGTAGCCCACCCATTCCAGCACGAGGTCGACACAGTGCCGCAGCAGCCGGGGGTCCTGGACGACGCGCAGGACGGCGGTCGTGGTCGACTCCTCCTGCCGGTACCAGTCGAGCGCTTCCTCACGGCTGTCGACCGGGACGTGTACGACACCCTCGGCCGCGGGACCGGGCGGGTCGGCCTTGTACCTGGACACATACTGTCCGGCCGTGTACGCGTTGTGCCGCAGATAGTCCATGAGGCGGATCTCGGCGGCCAAGCGGTCGTCGCGCTCCTTCTCGACGAGTTCGATGCCGTACGCGCGGACCAGGTCGTGCAGGACGTAGCGGCCGTCGGCGTCACGGGAGAGCAGGCTGGCGGAGGTGAGTGCGCGCAGATGCCGCCGGACCCGCGCCGGTCGTGTGCCGACGAGCGAGGCCGCGGCCTCGAGCGATGCCGCCGGCCCGGGGTGCAGGGCCAGGTGCCGGAACACCCGTGCCGTCTCGGCGTCGAGGGCCCGGTACGACCAGGAGAAGACGGCCCGGACATCGGCCCGACGGTCGCCGGTCGACAGAGCGTCCAGCCGGGCTTCTTCCAGTTCGCGCGCGGCAAGCCGCAGGGGCATCTCGGGTGTCGCACTCAGCTGCGCGCCCACCACGGCGACCGCCAGCGGCAGGTACCCGCACAGCTCCGCCAGGCCGGCGGCGGCCGCCGACTCGGCCCGGCACCGCTCCTCGCCGATCCGCGCGGCCAGCGCAGCGAGCGCCTCCTGCCTCGTCCACACGTCCAGGCTGATCAGTGAGGCCCCCTCACCCGCCGCCAGTCCGGCCAGCCGGTTGCGCGAGGTGATGATCGTCAGACAGCCCGCGGTATGCGGCAGAAGGGGCCTGATCTGCTCCTCGTCGTGCGCGTTGTCGAGTACGACGATCAGTCGCCGGGACGCCGTCTGTTCCCGGAAGAGCACGCTGCGTTCGGCGGTGCCACGCGGCAGATCACCGCTGGGCACACCCAGCGCTCTGAGAAACCCGCCCAGAGCCTCTCCGGGGTCCAGGGGCTGCTCGGAGTCCTCGAATCCGCGCAGGTTCACATACAGCTGACCGTCCGGGAAACGGTCGGCCACCTGGTGTGCCCAGTGGACCGCGAGTGTCGTCTTGCCGATGCCCGCCATACCGACGATCGCCGAGACGACCGCATGCCCGTCCAGCCCGGGAACCGGCGACATGACATCGCCGACCCTCGCCAGCGCATCCTCCCGACCGCAGAACACGGCCAGATCGGGTGGCAGTTGCCGCGGCACCTGCTGGGTGCGGCGCGCGGACGCGCGCACCAGCCGACGCCGATCGGCCTCGTCCAGCTCCAGGGCGTCCATCAACTCGCCCAGCGTCGCCTGCCGCGGCAGGCTCTTCCCCCGCTCCATGTCGCTGATGGCCCGCACACTCACACCGGACGCCTCGGCGAGACTCTCCAACGTGAGCAGCGAACGCTGCCGGGCCTCACGCAACAACCGACCGAACGTAGCCTTGTTGTCCATTCTCACCCCAGGCTGTGGCCTTGCGCTCCGGCCGCGGGTCGGTGCCGGCGCCTCGGACGACCGCAAAAGTAGCAGGGCCGGATGGGTCGGCGACAAGGCCGTCTCGACGGGTGGGCCGTGAACCGCCCGGCCGGACGCGCCCGGTCGCCCACACCGGCTCCGTGCCCGCCCGGTGTCCGCTTTCACGAGAGAACGACGGGCCAGGGGTACCGGTGAGCTGCATACGTAGTGAGAAGGCGGAGGTGTCGGCTCGTTCGCGGACAACGGGCAGGCGCGCGCCGCAGTCACCGGCCATGCGAAGCCGCGTGCGGGAAACCCGTTCCGTCCCGTACGCGGGGGCGAGCGTGCTGGGACCACTGCCGCGGGCCCAGCACGGCGCGCGCGGCGGCCGGGGCCTGTGCCGGGGGCGGCGGGGTGCCTGGCTGGTCCCCGGCGGCCGGTTCGTCGTCCGTGTGCTTCAGGAGGCGCTGTTGCGCAGTTCGGCCAGTGCGGCCTCGGTCAGGTGCCGGGGTGCGGTCTCGGAGTGGGGGTCGACGAGGACCACCGTGCAGGGGGCGCTGTGGCTGAGGGCGGTGGTGAAGCTGCCGTCGGCGAACTGGGCGAGGGGACCGCGGGGCGAGCGGCCGACAGCGACGGTCCGCGCGTGGACGTCGGCGGCGTGCCGGGCCAGGACGCGCCCGGCGGCGGCGCGGTCGCCGACGCTGGTCAGGATCTGTCCGGTGGCCGTGACGCCCCGGGCGGCGAGGCGGTCCAGGTGGGCGGTGACGGCCGCGCGGGCCTGCTCGTGGGTCTCGGTGTCGGCGGCCTGCTCCTCGACCACCGCCGTCAGCTGGACGTGGACGACCTCGAGCGGGCTGCCCGTGTCCCGGGCGAGGCGGGCGGCGGCGTCGACGACGGCCGGGGCCTGGTCGTGGGCGCCGACGGCGACGATGACCGGCGGGGCGTCGCTTGCGGCCGGAGTGCCGACCGGGGTGAGCGAGGGCGCCACCGGCTCGCCGTCACCGGTGTCCGCCTCCGCCTCGCGCAGCAGCCGGTGGCCGCTGGCCAGGACGGGTATCGCGAGCAGGAAGGTGGCGGCGCCGACGTAGAAGGGGACGCTCAGGTCGGTGGCGTCGGCGAGCTTTCCGGCGGCGTAGGGGGCCAGGCCGCCGCCGATGAAGCGCAGGAAGCCGTAGGCGGAGGAGGCGACGGGGCGCTCGACGGGAGAGACGAGCATGACCGCCTGGGTGGTGAGGGTGTTGTTGATGCCGATGAAGGCGCCGCTGACGATGACGGCCACGATCACCACGGCGGGCGTGTCGACGCCGGCGGCGATGACGGCCATCGCGATGCTCAGGCCGAGCAGGTTGGCGTACAGCACGAGAGCCGTGCCGTAACGGGCTTGCAGGCGCGGGGCGAAGAACACGCTGAAGGCGGCGACCAGCAGTCCCCAGCCGGTGAAGACCAGCCCGAGCTGGTGGGCGCTCAGCTCCATCGGGTACGGGGCGTAGCCCAGCATGGTGAAGAAGCCCCAGTTGTACAGCAGCGCCATGATGCCCATGGTCAGCAGACCGCGGTGGCGCAGCGCCTTGAGCGGTGCGAGCGGTGAGGAGGGGCGGGCCGGTTTGGGCAGGGACGGGACGAAGGCGAGCGTGGCGACGAACGCGAGGGCCATGAGGACGGCCACGCCGAAGAACGGGCCACGCCAGCTGATGGCGCCCAACTCACCGCCGAGCAGGGGGCCGACGGCGATGCCGAGGCCGAGCGCGGTCTCGTAGAGGATGATCGCGCCGCCGAAGCCGCCACTCGCGGAGGCGACGATGACGGCCAGCGACGTGGCGATGAACAGGGCGTTGCCCAGTCCCCAGCCGGCCCGGAAGCCGACGATGCCGTTGATGGAGCCGGAGGCCCCGGCCAGGGCGGCGAAGACGACGATGACGCCGAGTCCGGTCAGCAGGGTGCGCTTGGCCCCGATGCGGCTGGACACCCAGCCCACGACCAGCATGGCGACGGCCGTCACGATCAGGTAGCTGCTGAACAGCAGGGAGACCTGACTGGGCGTCGCGTGCAGGCTCTCGGCCAGGGCGGGCAGGATCGGGTCGACCAGGCCGATGCCCATGAACGAGATCACACAGGCGAAGGCCACGGCCCAGACGGCCTTCGGCTGCCTGAACGAACTGGCCGCCTCGGAATGTGGTGCGCTCATGTATCTCTCCACCTCGGCAAACAGGTACGGGAACGTGGGGACGGGCACGCGCCGCGTCAGGAGCGGGTCTCGCGGGCGGTGCGAGCCTCGATGGCGCGGGACAGGGCGGGGAGCGCGATGCGGACCGCCTGTTGTTCCTGCTCCGTGAGCTCGTGGATGAGCAGGTCCAGCGCGTGTGCGCGCTCCGCCCGCCGTCGGTGGAACACCTCGATGCCCGTGTCGGTGACCTCCACCAGCACACCTCGGCCGTCACGCGCGTCGGCGGTGCGCCGTACCAGGCCCGCCTTTTCCATGCGGGTGACCAGCTGGGTCATGTTGGGCTGGGACACACCCTCGGCCCGCGCCAGTTCGGTCAGCCGGCAGGCTCCCTCGCGGGTCAGGCGGCTCAGGACCAGCGACGACGCGGCGCTCAGACCGCCGGCGGTCGCACTCTTGCGGATGTGGCGGAGCATGTGCTCCAAGGCGATGGTCAGGCCCTCGACAGGCTCACCAGTCTCCGTGTCCGGCTTATCCATAACCGCATTATGCAGTTACGTGTACTGTGAAACAAGTGGGCGCCGGGACGTGGCGGGTTCTCGGCACATGTCGGCCGAGGTGGCGCCCCGGGGCCGGATGGCGGTCCCCCTGCTGCCGGCTGACACGAGAAGGCCCCGCTCTGCGCGGAGCAGAGCGGGGCCCACCGAGACGAGGCTCGACGAGGTGCGGGCGAATCTGCGGCAGCAGCTCGTGTGGCCTCCGGCGCAGTGTCCGCCAGGCGGCCACCGCCCTGGTGGGTCACACCGACGGGGCGGGGAGCCGCGGCACAGCGACCACGGGAGAGTGCGTTACAGGCTGACCACCCGGTAGCTCAGCATCTCCCAGGGAAGGTCCCACTGAGCCAGCGAGCCGGTGCCATAGGGCCACCGGGCGGTGCAGTCGGGCCCGGAGTAGAGCAGGAGGGCCGCGGAGCCGGAAACGATCGTGACCGAAGCGGCCGGCTCCGACAACGTGTGACATGTGCCGATGTCGTTCAGGTCGACGGTGGTCTCCGTGCCCGTTCCGGTGGGACCCGAGTAGAGGTACGCGCCTTCCTTCAGAGGGGGCCAGTCGGTCGCGTGCGCCGCTCCGGTGTTGAGGCCGATCAGGGCCGCGGCCATGGCCGCGGCAGCCGCTGCGCTGCGGAGTCTCGCCCTGGGGCTGAACATGCCACCCACCTTTCCTGTGTCGCGGCGACGTTTCAGAAGGCGTCGCCACCACTCGTTGGGTTCAAATGCAGGGACAGCAGAATCTTGCACGTTCAACCATGCGTTGGGGAGAGCGGAACTAGCCACACCTTCACATGACGTATGCCGAAGGGAGCACGTGCCGCCCCACCAGACCCGGCCGGCCGGGAATCGGCGCCGGTGTGCAGGTCTACCAGGCGTGAAGCGGCCCGGAGGCCTCACGTCCTGTCGGAAACTCGACCCCTGAGGTGGTCGATCAGGATGTCCAGCACTGCTTCGAGGTGTGCGCTGTCGCCGGTCGACCTGAGTATCTGGACACCGCCCTGGATCCCGGCGATGAACGCTGCAGCGGCCCGGTCCGCGTCGAGTGCCGGGTCGACGAGCCCGTCGGCCTGCATCGTGATGATCCCCTGGCGGATGAGCCGCTGCCAGCGGGTGAGCAGTGACGCGGCCACTTCGGCGGCGCCCGGTGTGCTGCCCACCTGGTCCATGAGGTGGGCGAGCGGACAGTGCGCCCCCTGCGCCCGGTAGCGTGCCACCAGGGCGTCCCGCCAGCCAGACCAGGCCTCCCAGGAACCGAGGAGGTCGATGTGCGGCTGCTGGTCGGTGATGACGCGATCAGCCTCGAACTGGGCGACGGCGAGCAGGATCTCCTCCTTGCCGCCGGGAAAGTAGTGGAACAACTGTCCTTTGCTGGTTCCCGTGATCGCCCTGATGTCGTCCAGCGTCACGGTCCCGGGGGCTTCGCTGCGCAGGTGTGCCGACGCGCCCTCGATGATGCGCTGCCGGGTAGCACGGCCCTTCGCAGTGAGCCGGCTCTCCCCATTCCGTGCCATGCCTGCAGGCTACCTGTCTCATGGAGCACCTGGTCCGGCCAAGGCCTGCGCATCGGCCCCTTCAGCCGTCTCTACGGCCCCTGGGGCGCCGAACTTCTTGGACTTGCCGGTCCAAAAAATGCGCCCTACGCTCACAGTCGTCACGCAGTCGGGCCGCTGCGCCGAAGACGCGGCACGAGCCTCTTCGCCGACAAACCCGAGACACAGAGTCCCTTCCGATCCGAGGGACCCTCCGAAGCACTCGCCGGCCGACCGGCGACCGTACCGACAGAAAGAGGTGTGCACCATGCGTGCTGTGGCGGTGGAACAGCTGGGCGGGCCGGAAGTGCTCCAGCTGAAGGAATGGCCCGACCCCCAGCCCAAGCCGGGTGAGCTGGTGGTGGACATCGACTTCGCCGGTATCAACTTCATGGACACCGGCACCCGTGCCGGATTCTCGGTACCCGGCGACCTGCCCTTCGTCCCTGGTGTCGAGGGCGCCGGCCGGGTCACCGCCGTCGGCGAGGGCGTCAGCGGTTTCGCGATCGGCGACCGGGTGGCCTGGGTCTCGGTCTACGGCAGCTACGCCGAGAAGATCGCGGTCCCCGCCGACATGGTCGTCCCTGTCCCGGACGACATCCCGAGCGACATCGCCGCCGCGACGATGATGCAGGGACTCACCGCACACCACTTCGTCACGGAGTCCGCGCCCCTGGCCGAGGGCGAGACCGCCCTCGTGCACTCCGCCGCCGGAGGTGTGGGTCGCATCGTCACCCAGCTGCTCAAACTGCGCGGCGTACGGGTGATCGGCCTGGTCTCCCGTGAGGAGAAGGTGCCGGCCGCGAAGGCAGCGGGTGCGGACGAGGTCCTCGTCTCCTCCGGCGGCGACTTCGTGGACCGGGTCAAGAACCTGACGGACGGCGAGGGCGTGCACGCGGTCTTCGACGGCGGGGGTGCCACCACGTTCCGGCCCTCGCTCGAGGTCCTGCGGAGGGTCGGCACGCTGGTCTACTACGGCCCGCTGATCGGCGACATCCCCACCGTGCGCATGCTCGACCTGCCCAGGAGCGTCAGGATCACCTACGCGGTGTACGCGGACCACATCCACAACCGGGAGCTGCTGCTCCGGCACACCGGAGATCTCTTCGGCAAGATCCGCGAGGGGAAGCTGCGGATCGACATCAGTGAGCGCTACCCGCTGGGCGCGGCCGCTCAGGCACACACGGACATCGAGTCGCGGCGTACCTCCGGCAAGCTGCTGCTCGACCCCAGCCGGTGACCCGGCCGCCCTCGGCCCAGCCCCCTGCCGGCCGCCGCCCTGTGCGCAGCCCCCTACCGGTCACACCTGGGGAGAGCCGGACGAAGCCGTACCGGTTGCCGCTGGACGACGGCGCCCGGGACGTCGTTCCGGGCTGACACGTGCCGTGACCCCGCCGCGCTGTGCGGCACGGAGGACCGACGGAAGGCCGGCCCTCCGTGGTCTCGCGCCGCACGGCTGCCGCCGCGGCCGGCGCGTTCGCGGATCAGTCGGCCAGCAGGTGGGTGCGACCGAACAGGGCGGCGGCCGACCGCGCGGTCGGCGTGCCGGAGTTCAGGTCCGCGCCGGCCTGCCGCAGTACCAGCACGACGTCGTCGGCGCCCTTGAACAGGGCACCGGCGATGGGCGACTGGTCACGGGCGTTGCGCAGGTCCGGGTCGGCACCGAGCGCGATCAGGGCCCGTACGGTGTCGGCGTGGCCGTGGTAGGCGGCGAGCATCAGAAGGGTGTTGCCGGCCGCGTCCACGGTGTCCACCGGGAGCCCGTGCTCCACGAAGTCCACCAGGGGTCCGGTGCTGCCCTCCCGGGCCAGGTCCATGGCGATGGCCATGACGCGGCGCGTCTGCTCAGGAGTCAGTCCACCGCTGGTCATGTGTCCTTCTCCGGATCGTGCGGGCACGGCTGTTCCTCGTGTCCGTGCGGCGGTCCGCGGTGTGCGGGTCCCGGCCCGGCGTGGGCGTGTTCCGTGCCCGCGCCGGGCCAGGTGGGGGCGTCTCGCGTGTGCCGTGGGGGGGCGAAGGGGTCAGAGGTCGCCGGCGGCCAGGGCCTCGACGGCCTTGCGGACGCCTTCGCCGTAGGCCGGGTCGGCCTGGGTGCAGTTGGCGATGTGCCGTTCGACGGTCCGCCGGGAGGCGCCGTCGATCGCACGGGCCGTGTTCTCGAAGAGGGCCTGCCGCTGCTCGGGGCTCATCAGGCGGAACAGATTGCCGGGCTGCTCGAAGTAGTTGTCGTCGTCGGCACGGAAGTCGAACCGGTCGGCGACGGCGCCCACGGCCTGGCTCGGCTCGCGGTAGGCGGGCTGTTCCTGCCAGCGTCCGTAGGAGTTGGGCTCGATGCCGGGGGTGGCTCCCTGGTTGCCGTCGACGCGCATGCCGCCGTCGCGGTGGTAGGAGTTCACCGGGTTCTTCGGGGCGTTGACGGGGATCTGGTGGTGGTTCACACCGAGGCGGTAGCGCTGGGCGTCACCGTAGGAGAAGAGGCGGCCCTGCAGCATCCTGTCGGGGGAGAAGCCGATGCCCGGAACCACGTTCGCCGGGCTGAAGGCGGCCTGCTCGACGTCCGCGAAGTAGTTGTCGGGGTTGCGGTCGAGTTCCCACTCGCCGACCTCGATCAGCGGGTAGTCCTTCTTCGACCAGACCTTGGTGAGGTCGAAGGGGTGGAAGCGGTAGCTCTCCGCGTCGGCCTCCGGCATGACCTGGATGAACAGCTTCCACTTCGGGAAGTCGCCGGCCTCGATCGCCTCGAAGAGGTCACGCTGGTGCGACTCGCGGTCCTTGCCGATGAGGGCCTCGGCCTCCGCGTCGGTGAGGTTCTTGATGCCCTGCTGGGTACGGTGGTGGAACTTGACCCAGAACCGTTCGCCCTCGGCATTGACCAGGCTGTAGGTGTGCGAGCCGAAGCCGTGCATGTGCCGGTAGGAGGCGGGGATGCCCCGGTCGGACATCACGATGGTGACCTGGTGCAGGGATTCGGGGAGGTTGGTCCAGAAGTCCCAGTTGTTCTCGGGGTCGCGCAGGTTGGTGCGCGGGTCGCGCTTCACCGCGTGGTTGAGGTCGGGGAACTTCAGCGGGTCGCGGAAGAAGAACACCGGGGTGTTGTTGCCGACCAGGTCCCAATTGCCTTCGTCCGTGTAGAACTTCAGGGCGAAGCCGCGGATGTCACGCTCGGCGTCGGCCGCGCCGCGCTCGCCCGCGACCGTGGAGAAGCGGGCGAACAGCGCGGTCTTCTTGCCGACTTCGGAGAAGATCTTCGCGCTCGTGTACCGCGTGATGTCGTGGGTCACCGTGAAGGTCCCGAAGGCGCCCGAGCCCTTGGCGTGCATACGGCGCTCCGGAATCACCTCGCGGTCGAAGTGAGCGAGCTTCTCCAGGAACCACACGTCCTGCAGGAGCATCGGGCCACGCGGACCGGACGTCAGGGAGTTCTGGTTGTCGGGAACCGGTGCACCGGCAGCCGTGGTCAACGGCCTCTGGTTGTTCTCGGGCAAAGCTCGCTCCTCGTTGAGTGGTCCCTCACATGTGTTCAACGCCTGGCGCCAGGCCGGACGAGCCCGCGAGCCGCCCTGCAGCTTGGACCAACACACATCCTATGTTGCAACATATCTACGTCAAGTGGACCTACTGGCATACGTGCTTCCCAACCGGCCGCTCGGGACGGTGTTCGCCGTGCCGGCGGCCCGTCGACCGCCGTCGCGCACCAGGGCCGTGCGGCGACCGCTCACAGACAGTTCAGCAGGAGCAGCGGATCCTCCGTGTGGTCCGCGACGAACCGCAGGAAGGCCGCGGCGGTGCCGCCGTCGCAGACCCGGTGATCGAAGGTGAGGGAGAGCTGCGTCGTCATGCGCACCGTCACCTGTCCGTCCACCACGTGCGGTCGGTCCGCGCAGCGGCCGATGCCCAGCATGGCTGCTTCCGGATGGTTGATCACGGGAGTCGCCCCGTCGACGCCGAACACCCCGTAGTTGTTGAGGGTGAAGGTGCCGCCGGTGGCGTCTGCCGGTGTCAGGCGGCCGGTCCGGGCGGCGTCGGTCAGCCGCCTCATGGTGGCGGCCAGCTGAGGCAGCGGGGCGCGGTCGGCGTGGTGGACGACGGGAACGAGGAGACCGTGTTCGGTGTGTGCCGCGAAACCGAGGTTCACATGGGCGGGTCGCAGCACTTCGTTCCGCGCCGCGTCGAACCGGGAATTGAGGGCGGGGAAGCGGAGCAGCCCGGCCGTGCAGATGCGTGCGAAGAGGGCGAGGACGCTCACGTCGGCGCCGCCCGGCGCCGTGCGCAGCCGGTCACGTGCCGCGAAGAGGGCGGTGGCGTCGGCCTCGACCCAGACCGTGACGTCGGGTATCTCCCGTCGGCTGCGCGCGACGGCGTCCGCCATCGACCTGTGTATGCCGCGCAGCGCAATACGCGTGACCTGCGGCGCCGTGGCGGCCCGCGTGACCTGCGGTGAGGCGGCCCGCCGGATCGCCGCCTCGACGTCCCGGCGCAGTACGACACCACCGGCGCCGCTCGGCACCAGGGCGGCGACGTCCACGTCGTGCCGGGCCGCCAGGTGCCGCACCACCGGTGAGATGACCAGGGGCTGCCGATCCGGTGCCGTGCCGGGCCGGGCGGGGCTCACCGCCGACCGGGTCCGTGGGCCGTGGTCGGTGCCGTAACCGACCAGGACGCTGCCCGATCCCGATCCCGCGGTGCCGCGTTCCTCCGGGCCGTCGCCGGCGGAAGGACCCGGGTGAACGCTGATCAGCGGGGCCCCGACGGTGACGGAGTCACCCGGCGCACCGTGCAGCCGGTGCACGACCCCGGCGAAGGGGACGGGGACGTCGACCACCGCTTTGGCGGTCTCCACTTCCACGACGCTCTGGTCGACGCAGACGCTGTCACCGACGGCGACCTTCCACTCGACCACTTCCGCCGTGGTGAGCCCCTCGCCGAGGTCCGGCAGGCAGAAGGTCATGACGTCGGACGCGAGAGCTTCGGTCATCGGGACACCCCTGCCTCGGCCCCGTACGCGGGGTCAGGACGATCGTCGAACTGGAGGCGGCTCATCGTGCGCAGGATGCGTTCCGCGTCCGGCAGGTAGAAGCTCTCCAGGAGCGGTGGAGGATAGGGGACGTCGAACCCGGTGACCCTGAGCACGGGGGCGTGCAGGGCGTGGAAGCAGCGCTCCTGGATCCGCGCGGCGATCTCCGCCCCGACTCCGCAGAAGCCCTGGGCCTCGTGGACCACGACGCAACGGCCCGTGCGGCGGACCGAGGCCACGACAGTGGCGTCGTCGAGGGGGGCGATGCTCCGGAGGTCGATGACCTCCACGTCGAGCCCCTGGGCCGACGCCTCCTCGGCCGCCCGCAGGGCCGCCGGCACGGTGGCGCCGTAGGACACCAGGGTGACGTCCCGGCCGGGGCGGAGGACCGCGGCGCGGCCGAGGGGCGTGACGGCGGCAGGTGATCCGATGTCGGCCTGGTCCCAGTAGAGCCGCTTCGGTTCGAGGAAGACGACCGGGTCGGGGTCCTCGATGGCCGCTCGGAGCAGACCGTAGGCGTCGGCGGCGGTGGACGGGGTGACCACCTTCAGGCCGGCGGTGTGCGCGTAGTACGCCTCGCTGGAATCGCTGTGGTGTTCCACCCCGCCGATGCCGCCGGCGTAGGGAACGCGCAGGACCAGGGGCATGGGCACCCGACCCTGGGTGCGGTAGCACATCTTGGCGACGTGGGAGACGACCTGCTCGAACGCCGGGTAGGCGAAGGCGTCGAACTGGATCTCCGCGATCGGGCGCATCCCGGCCATCGCCAGTCCCACGGCCAGCCCCACGATGCCGGCCTCGGCCGGCGGGGTGTCGAAGCAGCGTGAGTCGCCGAAGTCACGGGCGAGGCCGTCGGTCACGCGGAACACGCCGCCCAGTCGCCCCACGTCCTCTCCGAAGACGACGGTACGGCGGTCCTGCCGCAGGGCGTCGCGCAGGGCGCTGTTCAGCGCCTGCGCCATGGTGGTGCTCGTCATGTGCGGGGCTCTCCCTCGTCCAGTTCGGCCCGCAGGGCCGCGCGTTGCTCCTGTAGTGGCGCTGGAGGGTGCCGGTAGACGTGGTCGAACACGGACATCGGGTCCACGGGGAGTTCCGCGGCGATCCGGGACCGCAGGTCCGCGGCCCGCTCGTCGGCCCGGTCCCGGTGCTCCCGCGCGAGGTCGTCGGTGAGCACGGCGCGGGAGCGCAGGAAGCGGTCGAGGCGTGCGATCGGGTCCTGTTCCCGCCACTGTTCCTCCTCGGCGCTGTCCCGGTAACGGCTCGGGTCATCGGCGTTGGTGTGCGGCGCCATTCGGTAGGTGTGTGCCTCCACCAGGCACGGCCCGTGGCCCGCCCGGGCCGCGCCGACCGCGCGGTCGAGGACGGAGAGCACGGCTGCGACATCGTTGCCGTCGACCTCCACGGAGGGGACCCCGTGGGCGACGCCCTTGCCGGAGAGGCTGCTCGTGGCGCTCAGCCGGTCGGCGCCGGTCGAGATGGCGTACCGGTTGTTCTGGATGAGGAACACCACCGGGGCGGACAGGACCGCTGCGAGGTTCAGCGCCTCGTGGAAGTCCCCCTCGCAGGTCGCGCCGTCGCCCAGGAGCACCAGGGCGACGACGTCCGCACGTCCCTGGAGGCGCATGCCGTGGGCCAGTCCCACGGCGTGCGGGGCGTGTGTCGCCAACGGGGTGCACTGGGGGGCCGTCCGATGGCGGACCGGGTCGTAGCCGCAGTGACGGCTGCCGCGCATCAGGGTGAGGGCCTCCACCGGATCGACGCCGCGTGAGATGACGGCGACCGTGTCGCGGTAGGTGGGGAAGAGCCAGTCGGATTCCCGCAGGACGAGCGCGGCGCCGACCTGGCACGCTTCCTGTCCGAGACTGGAGGGGTACACGCCCAGACGTCCCTGTTTGGCCAGGGCGGTCGCCTGCGCGTCGAGGCGCCGTCCGGCGACCATGTGCGCGTAGGCCGACAGCAGACGTTCGTGAGTGGGCTCGGGGTAGTCGTCGGGGGCGGCCACCGGTCTGCCCGCCGCGTCGATGAGACGGACCGGCGCCGCCTGGGAGGTGACGACGGGGCCGGTGCGGGGCTCTGTCAGGGTCTTCGGCGTCATGCTTGTTCCGACCTCCGCTCGGTCCGTCCGTTCATGACGTGTGTCCGGGCTGGGTGAAGGCGAGGACGGCGTTGTGGCCGCCGAAGGCGAAGGAGTTGCTCAGCGCGGCGCGCACCTTGCTCTCCCGGGGCTCGCCCGTGACCACGTCCACGTCGATTCCGGGATCGATCGGGGCGGTGCCGACGGTGGGCGGGATCACGTGGTGGACCACGGACTGGACGGCAGCGACGGCCTCCAGTGCGCCGGCGGCGCCGAGGGCGTGGCCGGTCAGGGACTTGGTGCCGACGACGGCGGGCCGGGTCCCACGGTCCTGGAAGACCTTGCTGAGGGCGAGGGCCTCGTGCTGATCGTTGCCGGGGGTCCCGGTGGCGTGGGCGTTGACGTAGTCGACGTCGTCGGGGCGCAGCCCCGCGGAGCGCAGCGCCCGGACGAGGGCCCGTTCCGCACCCGCGGCCCGCGGGTGCAGACGGAGCATGTGGTGAGCGTCGCTGGACCGTCCGAACCCGGCGAAGACCGCCAGGGCCCGCGCGCCTCGTGCGGTGGCGTGCGGTGCCGATTCCAGGACGAGGAAGGCGGCGCCCTCGCTCAGGACGGTGCCGGTGCGTTCGGCGCTGAACGGCCGGCACGCCTGCTGGGGGGTGTCGTTGGCGCGGGAGAGGATGCCGAGCCGGTCGAACCCGGCCAGCAGATGGGGGGTCACTGGTGCTTCGGCGCCCCCGGCGACGACCAGGTCGGCCTCGCCCGAGGTGATCATCTGGTGTGCGGTGATCAGCGCGTCCGCGCCGGAACAGCACGCGCTGGTCGCCACCGTGCAGGGTCCGCCGAACCCGTGGCGGATGGCGATGAAGGCGGGCGTGTTGTTGTTCATCGCCATCGGTGTGAACCGTGCCTGAACGGCCTCGGGGCCGCCCTCCAGCAGATTGCGGTGGCTGGCCTCCAGGGACTGCACGCATCCCCAACCCGTGCCCGAGACGATGCCGGCTGCCGACAGGTCCGCGCCTTCCAGGCCGGCGTCGCGCAGGGCGAGCAGCGCGGCGGCCGAGGCCAGTTGGGTGCAGCGGTCGGTCCGTTCCCCCTCCGCTCGGCCGAGGGCCAGGTCGTCGGGCAGGTCCACCTCTCCTGCGATACGCACCCGCTGGCCGACCGGGTCGAAACGGGTCACCTCCCGTATGCCGCTGCGGGAGGTGATCTGGGACTCCCAGAACTCCCGCTGACCGATGCCGTTGGGGGCGACCACGCCCATGCCCGTGACCAGTACGCGAACGCGTCCGTCCGGTGCGGCGGAGGTGGTGTTCACAGCGGGTTCACCCGGCCTTTCAGTGGCGATGCGGGAGGCGGTGCGGCGGTGTCGGCCGCCGTCCCGTCAGGGAGGGGGCGGCGTGTGCTGAGGGCCATCAGACCGTCCGTTCGCCCGGGGAGGCGGGGAGTGGCGGCATGATCATCGCCTCGCGGAACAGGTCTTCCACCCGGCGGTTCGACCCGAATCTGAGCATCAGGGAGCGCAGCATCACCTGGAACCCGTTGTCCATCTGCTCGAAGGTGCGCATCCGGTAGGAGACGTCGACCATCATCCGGGTCCGCTCCCTGCGCATGACCTCCCACGCGCGCAGGCCGCGCACGGGGTCGGTGGCGTGCTCCAGGACCCTGGCGAGCACCACGGCCTCCTCGATGGCGGTGCTGCCGCCCTGGCTGAGGCTGGTGAGCATGGGGTGCGCGGCGTCGCCGATCAGGGTGACCGGGCCCTCGCCCCAGCGTTCGTCGAACGGCCGGTCCCGCGCGGGAACCGAGATGATCCGCTCGAACGGTGTGATGTCGATCAGTTCGGGGATCACCGGTGCCCATCCCCGGAACGCCCGGGCGATCTCGTCCTTGTCACCGTCCCAGGCGTTGGCGCGGGCCTCGTCCATGGTCATCGTGCCCCACCAGTAGACCCGCCCCTGACCGATGTCGTGCAGACCGAAACGGCGGCCACGCCCCCAGAACTGGGCGTTCCACCCGGGGGTGATCAGCGGGTCGCGGTAGTCGACGGTGGCCAGCCACGCGACGAAGCCCCCGTACCGGATGCGGCCCGCACCACCGTGCAGGCGGCTGCGGACCACGGAGTTGATGCCGTCCGCCGCGATCAGCAGATCGCCCGTGGCGACGCGGCCGTCGGCGAAGTCGACCTGCACCCCGGTGCCGTCACCCGCGGCCCGGTAGCCGGTCGCCCGGGCGCCCAGGCGGATCGGTGTGTCCCCGACCGCTTCGAGCAGACCCTCCTGGAGGTCAGCCCGGTGCACGGTGACCGCCGGGGTGCCGACCTCCCGCTGGATCGCGGCGACGGGCGTCTCCAGCAGCGTCCGGCCGCGGGGGCTCAGGATCCGCATCTGCCGCACCTGGGCGCCGCGGGTGCTGCCGAGGCCGAAGTCGATGTCGAGGTGTCTCAGTGCCGTGGTGGCGTTGTTCGCGATCCCGATGCCCGTTCCGGCCGGCCGCAGTTCGCTCGCCCGTTCCCAGATCTCCGACTCGATGCCGACCCGGCGCAGTGCGGCGGCGGTGGACAGGCCGGCGATGCCGGCTCCGAGGATGACCACGCGCATGGTTGCTGTCCCATCTGCTCGTTGGTGCGCCGTGCCCCGCGGCGATCGCGCGGGGCACGGCAGGGGTGGGCCGTTCAGGTCCACCAGAGGAAGTCACCGCTGTCACCGAGTCCGGTGAAGCAGGTCAGCAGCAGTCGGCGTCGGTCATGCCCGGCCGGGTGCGCGCCGCCGAGCACGGCGTGCACCAGGTTGCCGTCGAGGAGGACGAGGTCGCCGTCGGTGACGTCGACGGTCAGGCTCTCGTGACCCTCCAGCGCGGAAAGCGGGTAGGGGTAGCCGCTGTGCGAGAGGCCCAGCCGGTCGCGGCTGGCCTCGTCGGGTTCCACGTTCCACACCCGGAGCTGGCCGGTTCCGGCGGGAACCGCGGGGTAGACGTTGACGGCCATGACCCGTCGGACACCCTGGATCTCGAAGCCGTGCTGGAGCGGGTCGCCGAGTTGGGCGAGGTCCTCGTGCGGCAGCAGCAGGTACTCACCCGTGTTGTTCCACCGCACGGCCTTCGAGTCGCCGGCCGGCCGTCCTGCGTGGGCGGCGGCCCGTACGGTGCCGATGCCCGCGAGGCCGGTGAGCTGCGCCCGGAACCGGGCGAAGGGGTCGACGGTACCCGCGTACAGGCCGGCGACGGCGCCGGCGGAACGCGCGGCGTCGGCCAGATAGGTGTCGGTGGTCTTGTCGATGTGCGACGCGCCGACGATGTACGCCTCGACACCGTCCTCGCCCTCACCGTGGCGCGGGCGGACCTGCTGCGAGGCGGCGAAGTTCTCCCGGATGCTCCGGCACTCCTGCGCCGACAGGTAGTCACGCACGCGATGCACGGCCAGCTCACCGCGGAGCACGCCCAGGACGGCTTCCCGGTCCACCAGGCGAGAGGTCTCGTGCACGCGGAACCGGTCGGCGGGCAGTCGGCGGCCCTCCACCACGGGGGTCAGGTCAGGCAGCACGGCTCCCGCCCTTCCGCTCACCGGCCTGCGCCCCTTGGTGCAGCAGCGGCCTGCCTCGGTGCAGGAAGCCGAGCATGGCCGGGACCGGGCTGACGATCCGCGGCTGTGCGCTGAGCCGTGACATGTTGCGCTCCTTGACCCTGGGCAGTTTCGACCAGTGGGTGGCGGGGCTGAGAGGTGCTCCTGGTGGAACCCGTCGTTGAAGGTCAGCAGGTTGTACAGCCGGCCGTAGTGGCTGACCGAATCCGCCGCGCGGACGTAGGGGTTGGCACCGTAGTGGCGGTAGTAGTTCTGCGTGTTCACCATGGCGAGCGCGCAGAAGAACGCCGGCACGTAGCACATGAGGGTCCACTGCCATGACAGGGCGGCGAACAGCACGAGGGAGAGCACGTGTGCCGCGCGGTCGGCCTGTACCTGCCGCAGTTCGCGGACGGCGCGCAGCGGCCGACGGGAGACCAGGGACCGCAGCGCCGTCTCGGTGGGCCCGACCTTCCACAGCCGCCGTACCGCGAGTGCTTCCCGGCCGCGGCTGCCCAGCGACTGCAGGGCCCCGCCGAGCGCGTAGGGGATCAGGGCCTGGTGCTCTCCGTCCTTGCCGTCGCGGTAGGTCGACGAGGTGTCCCGGGTCGTGCCGGTCCCGTCCGGGGCGTCGTTGTTGAACCGGTGGTGGTTGCGCACATGGGTCAGGTGGTACGCCTGCACCGACTGCCCGATGTTGACCGAGTTCAGCACCGAAACGGCCGCGTTGAGCCTGGCGGAGGTGAACCACGGCACATGGGTGAACAGGTGCGAGACGACGATGATGTTGTAGCTGATCATGACGGCGACGGCCGCGCCGCCGGCGACCCGCCACGGTAACGGCGTGGTGTCCCACGAGATCGCCAGCCACACCGTGAGGGCCGATTGCAGCAGGCTGTACAGGAGAAGCAGCGCGTCCCACGGGGACTTCGCCCATATCTTGTCGCGCATCACAGGTAGGACTCCAGACTTCCCTGACGGCGGACATCGAGCGTGGCGCAGTGGAAGGAGCCACCGAAGCTGTTGAAGTTGCGGAAGTCGCACGGGATCGGTGTGAGTCCGAATCGCTTCATCGCGTCGATCATCGGTTCGTCCTGCCGCTCCACGACGACGCGCTGCTCGTCGAGCATGAGGATGTTCATGTTGAGCCACTTGCTGGTCATGTACAGGGGGTGGTTGTCCGGGATCACCGGGCGCGGTGCCCGCATCACGTCCCAGCCCTTGAACAGCCGCGGCACCTCGGGAACCCGGTCGGGGTGGATGAGCAGTTTGCCCGGTGCCAGCGGGACGAGCGTCGCGTCGATGTGCATCGGATGGGTGTCGGCGAACTCCAGCACGTGGATGCGGTATTCGTCGCCCAGGTGCCTGCGCAGCCACTCGATGCCGAACTCGTTGGTGACGTGACTCTTCTGCGCGATGATGTCCCGGCCCAGCCGGGTGAAGTCGGCGGCGTCGAAGGTCGGCTCGAACTCCGTGACGACGAGCCGGGGCGGGAGCTGCTCACCGGAGTCCTCCCAGCACAGGTCGAACTGATCGTCGCTCAGTTCCGGCTTCGGGCCCGCGGCCCAGCGCGCGCCGCCGCGGAAGTACTCCTTGAGCAGCGGCCGGTAGGCCAGCGACTCGTAGTAGCGCGACCGCCAGGCCATCGGGCATTCGATGATCTGGTCCCCGACCACCAACAGGGCGTCGCGGGGCATCGCCGCGTACATTCCGGTGCTCGTCCAGTGCAGCGTCCGATAGGGCTGTCGCTGGGGTATCGGCTCGGGCCGTCGCACGGTGACGCCCTCGGCCTCCAGGATGTGCGCGAACTGCTCCAGTTCGGCGCGGGCCGCGGCGACCCGTTCCGGGGGGAAGGGCTTGCCCGCCATACGGCGGAAGGTCTCGTGCTGGTTCTCGGGCAGTACGGGCGGGAGGGCCGCGTGCCAGGTGGGGAAGGCGGCTCCGTCGACGATGCCGACGATCACCTCTTCCAGTGGATCCCATTCCGTGAAGGAGTTGACGACAGGGCGGGTGACGTCCGGCGCGGGCGGCATCGTCGTACTGGTGAACACGGAGCACTCACTCTCTGGCGGTCACGCCGATCTACGGTGCGGGGGGGAAGGGAGAGGGTCAGGCCTGCTGCGGAGGCCGCGTCGCGGATCCGGGGGTGCCGGGGGCGGCCAGCAGGTCGGCGACCGTGGCGGCGAGGGGGGCGACATGCGGTTCTTCCATCATCGAGAGGTGGTCACCGGCCACTGGGACCACCTCCACGTGGCCGCCGGTCATCCGGTGCCAGCCGTTGGTGGGCTCGTAGTGCAGGCTGCCGGCGGGCCCGTGCATGGACTCCAGGAAGGCCGGCAGCGGTTCCGCGGAACGCAGCAGGGTGAGGTCGAGCGTCACGTCGCCGGGCCGGTAGGCGCCCGCCGCGTACCAGTTGGCGCGGTAGACGCGGAAGAGGCGCCGGATCAGCGATCCCGAACTGTCGGAGGGCAGCACTCCTAGCCGTACCGCCTGGTCCGCGATGTGGTCGAACTTCTCGTCCGTGGTGGTGGCACCCGGCGGCAGGTCCATCAGCGGCGAGGTTCCGCCCCGCACCGGCCACAGGAGTTCCCAGAAGAACCAGCCCAGCAGGACGTCGTCGTCGTGTCGTCCGCTGGTGGCAGGGTTCAGAGCGACGGAGTCGAACAGGAGGGTCCGGCTGACCTCCGCCCCCGCCGCGCGCAACTGCCGGGACATCTCGAAGGCGACGAAGCCGCCGAAGGAGTAGCCGGCGATGGCGTACGGCCCCGTGGGCTGGACGCGCCTGATGGCTTCCACGTAGCTGCGGGCCATCTCCTCGACGCTGCCCAGCGGCACCGTGCCCGGGTCGGCGCCCGCGGACTGGAGTCCGTAGAGCGGCTGTTCGGCGGGCAGATGCCGGGCGAAGGGCAGGAAGCACAGGACGTTCCCGCCCATGGGATGGACGAGGAAGAGGGGGGCGCGGCTGCCCGACGGCTTGATGGGCACGACGGCGTCGAACGGTGCGGGCGCCGCGGAGGAGTGGGTGAGACGGTCCGCCAGCGCCGCCACGGTGGGCGCCGCGATCAGGTCGGACAGGGGCACGTTGACCCGGAACCGTTCCTCGACCGTCACCATCAGCCGCATGGCGGTGAGCGATGTGCCGCCCAGGTCGAAGAAGTTGTCGTGCACGCCGATCTCCGGCACCCGCAGCAGATCGGCGAGGATCTCCGCCAGGACCCGCTCGTGCTCCGTTCGGGGCGGCGTGGCGTCCTGGGCGGCGGGGGCCTGGAGCGGCAGGGCGCGCAGCGCGGCGTCGTCCCGCTTGCCGCTCGGCGTCGACGGCAGGGCGTCGAGCCACTGGACATGGCTCGGGATCATGTAGTCGGGGAGGGTACGGCGCAGTGCGCTCCTGAGGGCACCGCTCGCCACGGAGTCGGGGTCGCCCACCAGGTACGCCACGAGGACGGTCTCGGCCCCCGGGCCCTTGCGGGCCACCACCGCGACGTCGCGGATGCCCGGGTGGCGGTCCGCGGCCAGTTCGCGCACCGCCAGCTCGACCTCGGCGGTCTCCACCCGGTAGCCGCGCACCTTCACCTGCGTGTCGGCCCGTCCCACGCACACGATCTCACCGCCGGGCAGACAGAAGGCGAGGTCGCCCGTGCGGTAGTAGCGCCCGGCACGTCCCGGGATCCGGACGAACCGCTCGCCGGTGAGGTCCTCGCGTCCGAGGTAGCCCAGTGCGACGCTGGGGCCGCCGATGTACACCTCGCCCGTCACGCCCAAGGGCAGCGGACGCAGGGCTGGGTCGAGGACGAGGACGTCGGCGTCCTCGACGGGAGTGCCCACCGGCGGCAGGTCGGGGTAGGTCTCCGCAGGCCCGGTCAGGGTGTGCCGGGTCACCACGTGGGTCTCCGTGGGGCCGTAGTGGTTCTCCAGTACGGCGCCGGGCAGCCGCCGGCACAGCTGCCTGATCTCGTCGGTCACGCGCAGTTGCTCGCCGCCACAGACGATCACTCGCAGCCGGCTGGGTGTGATGTCCAGCGCGACCGCCGCGGCGGCGAGTTGCTGGAGGGCGACGTACGGCATGAAGACCCGTTCGACGCCCTCCCGGTCGATCAGGCGCAGCAGCGCGGGGATGTCCCGGCGTACCTCCTCCGGCACCAGGCACAGGGTGCCGCCGCCGCAGAGCGTCGAGAAGATCTCCTGCAGCGAGACGTCGAAACTGAGCGCCGCGTACTGGAGGGTGACTCCCGTGCAGGCGCTGGGTGCCCGGTTCTGCCAGGACACGACGGTACCGAGGGTCCGGTGGGGCACGGCCACGGCTTTGGGGCGCCCCGTGGAGCCGGACGTGTACAGGACGACGGCCAGGTCGTCGGGGTCCGCGCACGGGAGGGGCTCATCGGTGTCCTCCCGGCGGGCGGTCCCCGGGCCGCCTGCGGTCAGCTCGTCGGGCCGCACGAGCGGCCATCGGCCGTCGAAGAGGCTGTCGTACCGCTCGGCGGCGATGATCAGCGCCGGTTCGGCGTGCTCCACCATGTGGTCCAGGCGCCGGCGCGGGTAGCCGGTGTCGAGGGGCATGACCGCGGCTCCGGCCCGCAGGACTCCGATCATGATCGCGACGGTCCGCGGGGTACGGTCCGCGGCGACCCCGACGACCGATCCGGGGCGTACGCCCCTCGCCCGCACGTTCCTCGCGACGGTCGCGGCGCCCGCGGCGAGGTCCGCGTAGGTCCAGTGCTCCTCGCCGATCGTGACCGCGACGGCCCCGGGCGTGCGCTCGGCTTGCGCCTCGAAGAGTTCGACGACGGTCGCCGGCGGCGCCCCGGGCGTGACGGGACGGGCCCGGCCCGTGAGGAAGGACAGGTCCGGGGCTTCGTCGGGGCGGTGCACCAGCCGGTCGAGGATGCGCGTCCAGTACGCGCCGTAGACCCGCACCTGATCATCGGTGACGTTCTGGCCGTCGTTGTCGACCCGCAGCCAGAGCGATCCGTCGACCGGGTCGGTGACGGCGTTGACCAGGAGGGTGAAGTTGGTCTGCTCGAAGGTCCGCACGTCGGTCATCTCGATGCCGGGCAGTTCGAGCGTCTTCGACAGCTGCTCGAAACGGACGTAGTTGAAGGCGGTGTCGAACAGATCGTCGCCCAGGTCCTCCTGGATCAGGCTCAGGGGGTAGTGGCGGTGGGGATGGATCCGCTGTTCCCGGCGGAACGCCTCCTGGACCAGGCCGAACCAGGACGTGGCCGCGGTCTGCATCCGCAAGGGCAGCGTGTTGAGGAACAGGCCGACCATACGCTCGGCCCCGGTCTCCTCAGGACGGCTGTGCGTGATCAGTCCGGTCGTGACGTCGGTGCTGCCGCCCAGCAACGAGAGCGTCAGGCAGTGCGCGGTGAGGAGCAGGGACTTCACGGGCATGGACCGCTCACGGGCCAGTCGCCGCAGGTCCTCGACGAGCGCGCGGGACAGTGTCAGCCGGTGCGAGGCCGGCTGCCGCCCGCCGTCCCGCCGCGGCTCGTGCGGTCCGAAGACATTGAGGGACGGTGCCGTACGGCCTTTCAGCTCGGTCTGCCAGAACGCCTTCGACTCCTCGCTGCGCACGGCGCGGCGCTCCTCGTACGCGTGGCGGGCCGGCGACGGCGGGGCCTGACCCGGCAGGGGTACGGAGTGCAGGCCGAGCGAGCGGCCGTATTCGTGGAGCAGTTCGCTGACCAGGTTGGCGACGCTCGAGCCGTCCAGGAGGGCGTGGTGGAAGCTGAGCACCAGCACCACGCCCCCGGGCCGTACGTGGGCCCGCAGCAGATGGCAGGGGGCGTCCCCCTCGAAGGAGTACTCGTGGTGGCGCCGGTCCTCGACGTGCCGGCTCACGGCGGCCTCGGCGGCTTCTTCCGACAGGCCCCGCAGGTCCACGACGTCCAGTGCGTCGGCCGTCGCGCGCACCACCTGGAGCGGCTCGGTGTATCCGGTGAGCCGGAAGCCGGAACGCAGCACGGGATGCCGCTCGACCAGCCTCGCGTACGCCGCGCGGAACACCTCCTCCCGCCACGGCATACGCAGCGTGTAGCGGAAGACGTCCTTGTAGACGGCGGATCGTTCGGTGCGCCGGCTGTGGTAGATCAGCCCGAGCTGGAGCCGGCTGACCGGGAAGGCGTCGACCGCGTCGCTGAGTCGTGCCCGGTCCACGCCCGCCACCAGGGCGAAGGGAGACCGCACCGGCTCGTCCCCGACCGTGGTGCCGGAGGGGACCGGCCGGCTCCCGGCGTGGGCGGCCAGGGCGCCCACCGTGCGGTGCTTCATCAGGTCGTCCAGGGAGAAGTGGAGGCCGCGACGGCCTGCGAGCGCGCGGATGCGGAGCATCAGCAACGAGTCGCCGCCCAGGGCGTAGTAGTCGTCGTCGGGGCCCACGGCTTCGACGCCCAGCACCTCGGCCCACACCTGCGAGAGCGTCCGTTCGGCCGGGGTCATCGGGCGTGCCGCCGACGCCGTCGGGCGGCCGGGGGCGGGCAACGCGCGGCGGTCCGCCTTGCCGTTGGGGGTGAGCGGAATGACGTCCACCCGTTCGAAGAAGGCGGGGATCATGAACTCGGGCAGGACGTCGCCCAGCGCGGCACGCAGCGTTGCGGTGGGGATCGGCGCGGCCGCCACGTAGTAGCCGACCAGCACTTTGCCCCGCCCCGGTGGCTCCTGATCGATCACGGCGGCGGCGCGCACGCCCGGCACCCTCCTCAGGGCGTCCTCCACCTCTCCGGGTTCGACACGGTTGCCGCGCACCTTCACCTGGCCGTCCAGCCGGCCGAGGTACTCGAGAGTTCCGTCCGCGAGCACCCGGGCCAGGTCGCCGGTGCGGTACAGCCGCTCGCCCGGGTGCTCGGGGTCGGGCAGGAACTTCTCGGCCGTGAGCCGCGGGCGGTCCAGGTAGCCCCGGGCGACGCCGGCGCCGCCGATGAGGAGTTCGCCGGGGAAGCCCGGGGGGACAGGGCGCAGCCGCTCGTCCACGACGGCGAGCCTGGTGTTGTGGATCGGCCGGCCGATCGGCACCCGGCGGACGGGACCGTCCGGGCAGTCGTACGCGCAGACGTCGACCGTCGCCTCGGTGGGCCCGTAGAGGTTGGTGAGCAGCGGCGGGCGGTCGGCGGCGGCGAAGTGACGGTTGAAACGCTCCACCTGAGCCGGCGGGAGGGCTTCGCCGCTGCAGAACACGTGCCGGACGCGGCCCATGAGTCCGGGCGACCGGAAGTCCGACTCCAGCAGGTCGAGGAAGGAGCCGAACATCGACGGGACGAAGTGCACGGCGGTGACCGCGTTCTCCGAGACCGCGGTCAGGACCTGCTGCGGATCCTTCTCGGCGCCGGGCGCGAGCAGGGCGAGCGTGGCACCCTCGATGGACCACCAGAACAGTTCCCAGACCGAGACGTCGAAGGAGACCGGGGTCTTCTGGAGCAGTACGTCCCCGGGGCCGATCGGGTAGCGGGTCTGCATCCAGGCCAGGCGGTTGATCACCGAGTGGTGTTCGACCATGACGCCCTTGGGAGTGCCGGTGGAGCCGGATGTGTAGATGACGTAGGCCAGGTCGCGCGGCCCTGCCCCGTCCCGAGGGGAGGCGGGGCCCGTCGGCCGTTCCGGCAGGGGCGCGCCGCTGTGCCCCGCCGGGTGTTCCCGGGCGGTGAGGAGTTCCGCCACCGGCACGGCCCGCGGCAGGCCGGCCGTGGCCTCCGGGAGTCGGGCACCGGTGATCACGGCCGCCGCCGCGCTGTCCCGCACCATGAACTCGATCCGCTCGGCCGGATAGCCGGGATCGACCGGCACATAGGCCGCGCCTGCCTTGAGCACCCCGAACAGGGCGGCCATCAGGTCGCGTCCGCGCTCCATCACGACCGCCACCCGGTCGCCGCACCGCACTCCGCGCTCCCGGAGACCGGCGGCGATCCGATCGGCTGCCCGGGCGAGCTGTTCGTAACTGGTGCGCGTGCCGTCCGCGTCGATCAGCGCCGTGCGGTGCGGGTGCAGCGCGACCTGGCGTTCGAACAGCTCGGGCAGCGTGGCGTCCCGGGCGTAGGGGCGGTCCTCGCCCAGGAGCACGGAGTCGGCCGGGCAGTCGGTGAGCGCGAGGTCGCCGACCGGACGGTCGAAGGCGGCGAGGCCGGCCCGCAGGGCGTGTTCGTAGGCCGCCGCGAACGTCCGTATCGGCAGGTCCTCGTCGAACACGTCGAGCGCATGGTGGAGGTGGACGTTCAGGCCCTCGCGTCCGACGACGGAGTAGGCCAGCACGGACAGGGCGTCCTGGTCGTGCACGGGTGTCTCGGGCAGCATCTCGTAGGCCAGTTCCGCCACGGGTACCTGTGCGGGCAGCCGCAGCGACGAGAACGTGACGTCGAAGAGCTGCCGGGACCGCTGCTCCGGGGGGAGGGACCGAACGACGTCGCCCAGGCCCACTCGGGCCGCGTCACGCAGGGCACCGATCCGCGCGGTGACCTCGGTGACCAGATCCCGCACGGTCAGATCGGCGGTGGGCCGGGTGCGCAGGGGCAGAACGCTGGAGAACAGCCCGTGGGTGCGCAGCTCGGTGGTGTCCGCGCGGTTGAGCAGCGGGAGCCCCAGGACGATGTCGTCCGACCTGTGGGTCCGTGAAAGCAGGACGCCGAGCACGGCCGCGAGGTACGCGGTGGGTGTGACGCCCTTCGCCCGCACGGCGTCCACGAAGTCCTGTCCGAGCTGGAACGTGTGCACGGCGGTACGCGTGTCGTGCGGCTGCCGGGAGGGCCGCCGCGGGAAGAGCGCGGGTGCGGCGCCCTCGACCGTCGCGGCCACCGCCGCGACGGTGTGCCGGAACTGCGGGGAGGCGCGGAACTCCGCCTCGACCGGCAGGAAGTCGGTGTAGGCGGTCCCCGGCGGTTCGGTATGCCGTCCACTCCGCACCACCGAGTCGTAGTCGGCGAGTATTTCCTGGTAGAGGAGGGTTTCGCTCCAGGCGTCCGTGCAGATGTGATGGATGGCGATGTGCAGGTGCAGGAGCCTGTCGCTCTCCCGCACGAGGGCGAGCCGACGGGGTGGCAGACCACTGGTCAGGTCGAACGGCACCCGGGCGGCGTGCGCCTTCCACGCCGCCACCTCGCCGGCCGGGTCCCGCGCGGCGCGCAGGTCGACCACCTCGACCCCGCCGGCATGCGGCGGCCCCGGCTCCACCCACTGGTGCGGTACGCCACCGTCGTCACCGAACCTCAGGTTCAGGGCCTCGTGCCGCGCTACCGAGCGGGCCACGCAGTCACGCAGCAACGGCACGTCGACGGGGCCGGTGATGGTGACGTCGACGAGAGCGTTGAACTGTGCGCTCTCAGGGTTGCGCAGGGCGCTCACCCACACGTCTCGCTGATACGTGGTCAGTGGCAGCCGCGGCGAAAGAGCCATGTTCTCCCCATTACCGAGTTCGACGACGGCGTCCGGCGACGCCGGGGCGCGGAGTTCCTACGTCAGGACGTGGCGGCCACGGCCTGGTTGACGGTGATCGCCCGCTCCAGGAGGCGGGGTTCGGCCAGCGTGAGCGGGTGGGCGAGAACCGCGGAGACAGCACCGACCGCCTCGGCGACGGTCGCGTCCGTGCGGGAGGCCTGCATCAGCTGCGCCATGGCCCACCGTTGCCGCTGGGCCTCCGGTTCCGCCTCGGCGTCCTCGGCGGCGGTGTCGGCGCGCGCCGCGTCTCCGCCTGCGGACACGCTCCACAGGGCGTCGACCGCCACCTCCTGGAGGTCGAAGAAGCGGGCGGCGGACCGGCTCAGGTCGGGGTCGCCGGTCAGGTACTCGGACAGGCACGAGGCGTGCAGTGCCGCGGACGACATGCCCTGCGAGTAGATCGCGTTGAAGGACGCCACCGCGTCGCCCACGCCGACCAGGCGGGCCGGGAAGCGTCCGAGCCCGGTGAAGGAGCGTCGCCTGCTGTCCGCTTGGTGGAACGTCACCACGTCACGGCTGACGGCAGCGCCGGCGGCTGCCTGGAAGTGCGCGGGCAGGTGGGCGCAGACGGACCGCAGTTCCTCGACCGAGGTGATCGGTGGCCGGTCTCCCATGGTGGCCACCCCCACCATCGACTGCCCCTCCTCGATGGGGAGCACCAGTCCTGCCGCCACGCCGGCCGGTCCCGGCCGCAGCGGGTACTGGGCGACCGTGATGGCCGGGTCCGGGAACGCGGGGGTGGGGACGCGCTCGAAGACGGCGGTCGCGTAGCGGACGCCGATCGGCATGCGCTCAAGTCCCGGCCGGTCGAAGCCGGCGGCCGCCACCCAGTCGGACAACTTGCTGGCACGCCCCATGGCGTCCACCACGAAGTCGGTGTCGACCGTGTACTCGCCGCCGTCCGCCGCGCAGCGCACGGCACACACCTCCTCGCCGCGGTATTCCAGGCCCGTGGCGCGGGCGGGGACCCACTCGACCTGGGGCAGGGCGAGGACCCGTCTGCGCACGCCTGCTTCGAGGAGGGGGCGGCTGCACTGGAGGATGGGGGCGCCGCCGGCGGGCCGCTGCGGCGCACCATCGACATGTACATGGAAACGTGCCGGATCGACACAGAGGCCGCCGTGTTCCACGACCTCCTGGGCGAGTCCCGGCAGCCACCGCTCCGCGAGAGCCTGGCCACCCGGGAGGAAACCGTGCAGCTGACGGTCGTGCGGCACCCCGTTGCGCGGCCTTCCCGTCACGCCGGCCTCGTCCGGTTCGACGATCAGGACCCTGCGGGCGTGACCGGCCAGCACCCGAGCGGCCAGCAGACCGGCGATGCTGCCGCCCAACACACATGCCGTGTCAAGTCGTTGGAATACATGTTTCGGAGGTGTGAGCCCTACGAGCCGGTCGAACGTCTGGATGCGTAAATCGATCACAGGAATCCCCACGTCTGCCTTAGTGAAGTAAGTGGCCGCATGAGTGAGCCAGGTGCGGATGCGCACGAGGGCTTTGCAGCGGGGACCGTCCGGAATCGATGTCGATCACCGGCTGGACCGGTTCAACAAAGTAGGTCGAAGGACTTCGGTGAGCAATGACATCATGTGTGACCCAGTTCACGTTTTCGGGGCTTGCTTCATCTACCGAGAAAAGCTCCTGGTCGGGTTTATGTGCGGCGCTCCAATGGTGACCTTTGCCGATCACCTCCCGCGGCCGCACCGAAAGGCCGGTGTACGAAGAAGCGCTTGGAAAAGTTCGTGTGACGTAGTTCACATGTGCGTGCTGGGAGTCTGTGGAGAAACTTGCGTTGCGCAAACCGGATGCCGCCGGATGTGGCCGAATCAGCTCTCTTGACGCGCGGGCCCGTCGTCGGAGGAAACTCTTCCCAGCGCTTTCCGCCGCACCTCCGGCACCGCACATGGCGGGCTTTTCCGCTCTTGCCATGGAGCGGTGACGAAACGGCTGACAGATACCTACCGCCAGCCGGACAACTCCCACTTATCTGCTGCCTGCTCACATACGTCCGTCGGCGGGGCGGTCCCTCGTCGGTCACTTTCAGGACAGGGGTACGAAGCATGCCCGGAACCGGGACAGCGACAGACACACATGTTTTACTCGGACGGGACCCGGCGACGACGGACGTCGTGGTAGTGCACACCTTGGGCCCGAGCGGCACCAACTGCGAGGCCGCGGCGCGACACTGGCTCGATTCGCATCACCCGGGACGGGGAGAGGTCGTCCTGCACGCCACGTTCGAGGACGCGGCCGCGGCAGTGCTCGACCGGCCGGCGCACAGTGTGCTGCTGGGATGCGTCGCCTATCCGGAGCTGCACGTGATCGTTTACCAGAACCTGCGTCAGCTGACCATGCGTGAGTGCTTCATGCTGCCGACGCATGCCCTGGTTCTGGGCGCGCCAGCGCGGGGACGCATCAGGACCGTTCTCACCCACGCGGCACCGGCCAGGCTGCTGGACGGCCTGGATGTCCGCGTGGAGATGGCGAGCAGCACCGCGGCCGCGGCCGAGGCCTGCGCCCGGGGAGAGAGCGACGCGTGCATCACCACTCGGCCCTCCGCGGAGGCCCACGGGCTCGTGATCCTGGAGGACTTCGGCCCGGTCGACATGGGTTACTCCATTCATGTCCCCCGCGCGAGCGAGGTGCCGGAGCGCAGGGGAGCCCGCCGGTAGCGAGGCCCGCACCCTTACCGCCGGTCGGCAGTTGCACGACAGGTGAGGTCACCGCTCGACAGGCACGGCGGTCTCGCGCCCTCGGTGGCTCACCGTGTCCGGTTCGGCCGTCGGGGGTGACGTCCCTTTTTCTGGACTTGCGGGTCCAAACATTCCGGCCTAGGCTCGCCGTCATCACGCACAGTTCGCCGGAATCGGCGGATCCCAGCGGCTTCTTCCACCCACCCTCGACCCTGGAGGTCATGTCATGGCTGCCACCGACAACGACTCACTCGTCCGCGACTTCGTGAACACCTTCAACAGCAAGGACGCCGCCGCCCTCGGCCCGTACCTGGCCGATGACGTGGTCTTCCACAACTACGGCGACAGTCCGGTCGAGGGACGCGACGCGGTGGTCGCTCTGTGGAGGGGCGTGTTCGCCAACTTCGAGCGGGTCGAGTTCGAGACCGTGCACCAGGCGGTCAACGGCGACGTCGTCATCGCCGAGCAGATCCACGGGCTCTCGCTGCCCGGCGGAAAGCTCGCCCCGGTGATGAACATGGCCGTCTACGAACTCCGCGACGGCAGGATCGCGGCCTGGCGCGACTACACCAACCCCGGCTACGCGGCCTCCCTTCTGCAGGCCTGACCAAGCGGCCCGGCTCGCGGACGGCTTCGCACACCCGAACCCCGGGTGTGAGGGTGCCGCCGGAACACACCTTCCTCGCCGCTGACAAACTTCTGCTTATGATCGGCGCATGTTGGACTCCCGCCGCCTCCGCACCTTCCACGAGGTGGTCACCACCGGTTCGTTCACCGCCGCCGCACGGTCCCTCGGCTACACCCAGCCCGCCGTCACACAGCAGATCCGGGCGCTCGAGCGGGAGGCGGGCGTGCCCCTCTTCACCCGCAAGGGCCGGCGGATGTGCGTCACCGAGGCCGGACGGACGCTGGCCCGTCACGCGGAGGAGATCCTGGGGAAACTGAGTGACGCGCAGCAGCAGTTGCAGGCAATGGCGCGACTGCGTGCCGGCCGGGTCCGCGTGTGCGCCTTCCCCAGCGCCAACGCGACGCTGATCCCGGAAGCGGTGGCCGCGCTGCTGGCGGACCACCCTGCCGTACGGGTGGAACTGCAGGAGGCCGAGCCACCCGAGTCCCTGCACCGGGTGCTGTCCGGGGCGTGCGACATCGCACTGTCCTTCAGCTATCCGGGGCTGCGCGCGCAAGTCCCGCCGGAACTGGCGGAGATCGACCTCCTGGAGGACCGGCTGACGGTCCTGCTGCCGGCCGGTCACCCGCTGGTCCGCCGACGTGCCGTGCGCCTCGCCGAGCTGGCCCAGGCGCGCTGGGTGGCGGGCTGCTCCCGGTGCCGGGCGAACTTACTGCAGATCTGCGCCGAGGAAGGGTTCGAACCGGACGTCGTCTTCACGACCGACGACAATCTCGCGCTGCAGAGCCTGGTGGCTGCCGGAGTGGGCATCGCGGTGGCCCCCTCGTTGGTGCTCTCCTTCCTCAACCACCGTCAGGTGACCGGCCGGTTGATCGAGCCGAACGTCGTCCGCCGGGTCAGCGCCTACGCGCTGCGTGAGCATGTGCGACTGCCGGCCACCGAGTTGGTGCTGGAGCACCTGCGCTCGGCGGCCGCCGCCCGGACCGGCTGCTGACCGCACCGCGACACCCGCCGCCCGGAACGGCACGTGACCGACTCGACACCCGCCGCCCCCTCCCGGCTCGTATAAGCAGCGGTTGGGACGAGCGAAGAAACACTGCTTGGACGCCGGCGTGCGACGGCCCTGAAGCTGCTGTGCATGACAGCAACCACCGCTCATGCGTCCGGCAGTGCGCGCATCACGGAGACGGCGGCAGCCCTGACAGCGGACGTCCGGGCCGTGGTGGCGCGTGGCCTGAATCCCGCACGGTCCGCCGACCTGGCCGCGCAGGCGCTGCGTGGCTACCTCGCGGATCCCGGCCTGCTCACCGCCGAACAGTGCGTCGGCTCGCCCGAGCGCTACACGCAACACGTGCTGCACGCCGAACCGGACGGCAGCTTCTCCGTGGTGGCGCTCGTCTGGCTGCCCGGTCAGCGCACGCCGGTCCACGACCACGTCTCCTGGTGCGTGACGGGTGTCCACCAGGGGACGGAGACCGAGCACCGCTACCGCCTCGTGTCCGACGGCGCGGCCTCCCGCCTGGTCGACACGGAGGTGGTGACCAACCCGGTGGGGTCCGTGTGCGGCTTCGCCCCGCCCGGTGACATTCACGAGGTGCGCAACTCCGGAACCGGCACGGCGATCTCCATCCACATCTACGGCGCCGACGTGGTGCGTCTGGGCAGCAGTGTGCGGCGCGTGTACGAGCGCCCCGACGGCGAAAGCGACTGACGCCGTGAGCGGAGTCCACGACAGATCGTTCATCCCGCTCGTGTTCAGGGAGTGGTCCCGGCATCGCGCCGTGCCCGGTCTGGCGCTGGCGACGGCCGGGGTGCTGCTGGCGACGGCGCTGCACGGGGCGCTGCCCGCCGTACCGACGCTCACCTTCGCGGTCGTGCTCGGTGTCGCGGCCGCCCAGCTGCCCGGGACCCGGGTGTTCGTCCGGACGTCGGCCAGGGCCGGACTGGCCGTGGCGGCGAAGCGGCTGATGCGGGTCGGCGTGGTCCTGCTCGGGCTCCAGCTCTCTCTCGCCGACGTGGCGGGGCTCGGGCTGCCCACGGTGGCGATGGTGGTGTGCGTCGTCCTCGCCACCTTCTTCGGTACCTCCTGGCTGGGCCGGCGACTGGGCCTGCCCGGCGATGTCCCGCTGCTGGTGGCCGCCGGTTACGCGATCTGCGGTGCCTCGGCCATCGGCGCGGTGGGCCAGGTGGCCAGGAGCGAGGAGGACGACGTCGCCGGCGCGGTCGCGCTGGTCACGCTGTGCGGCACGCTCGCGATCGCGGTACTGCCCGTGCTGCACACCGCCCTCGGCATGGACACCGTGCGGTTCGGCCGGTGGGCGGGGGCCAGTGTCCACGATGTCGGACAGGTGGTCGCCACCGCGCAGACCGCCGGTCCGCTCGCCCTGCGCGAGGCCGTCCTGGTCAAGCTGATGCGGGTGGTCCTGCTCGCCCCGCTGACCGCGGGTACGGCCGTCGCCCTGCGCCGGTCCCGGGGCGCGCAGGCGGACGCGGGCGGCGAGCGGCCTCCGGCACTCCCCCTTTTCGTGGTCGGATTCCTGGCGATGATCGTGCTGCGCAGTACCGGACTGCTCGGCGCCGCGGTGCTCGACGGCGCCGCCGCGGTGCAGCACTTCGTGCTGGCCTCGGCTCTCTTCGGCCTCGGCGCGGTGGTGAACCTGAGCACACTCGCGGGCACGTCCGGCCGGCGCATGCTGGTGCTCGGGGCGGCGTCCTGGGTCGTGGTGGCCGGGTTGTCGTACGCCGGCGTCCTGCTGACCACCGGCTGAGTCCGGTACGTCCGCCGCGTCCGCCGCGTGTGCCGCCTCCGCCGTGTCCGCCGGGCCACGCCGGTGAGCGCCTCGAGGTCCGCTCCGGCGGCCGGTCCACGACGGCTCGCGCCCGGTCCCGTCACCGTACGGTCGCCGGGACCGCCCCTCAGCCGATGTCCTCCAGGTCGAGGGCGGCCAGGGCGTCACGCAGTGAGGCGCGGGAGTTGATGCCGAGTTTGGGGTAGATCTGGTACAGGTGCGTGCCGATGGTCCGGTGCGACAGGAACAGTCGCTCGGCGATCTGCTTGTTGGTCAGACCGGTGGCCGCCAGGGTGGCGATCTCCCGCTCCTGGGCGGTCAGGGCCCCCTTCCCCGGCTGCGCGGCGGCCGATGCGCCGTGGCCGCTCGCACGGAGTTCGGCCGTGGCACGGGTCACCCACGGGGCTGCTCCCAGCTCCTTGAACGCCTTCGACGCCTGGGCCAGCTGCTCGCGGGCATCCTTCGTGACACGCCTGCGTCGGAGACGTTCGCCGTAGAAGAGGCGTATCCGTGCGACGTCGAACGGCCAGTCGCCGGGCTCGGCCTGGCGGAGCGCCTTCTCGAACAGGGCGAAGGCGTCGTCGCCGGGCGTGGTCAGCGCCTCGCAGGCGAGCACGAGCATCGCGAGACGGGGTGCGAGCCGGGGCATCGCGGACTCCCGCATGGCTGCCGCGTGGGCGGCGGCTTCGGCGGGGCGCCCTGTTCTGATGGCCGCCTCCACCAGGTCCATGGTGACGGCCATGGCCTGCGGGAGGTAAGGAGCGAGGGTTCCGGCCGGGCTGAGCGCGGTGGCATGCCGGTAGGCGGCCTCGAAGTCGCCTGCGCCGAGGGCGGCCAGGGCTCTGGTGTGGAAGGCGAGGACCTGCGCACCGTGGGCGCCGCGGGGGGCGGCCCAGCCGACGATCTCCTGGGACAGGGCCGTGCTCGTCGCCGTGTCGCCCCGTGCCGCGGCCACGAGCGCGAGCATGTACTGGAATTTGCAGGCGAAGAAGCGGTACCCGTGCTCCTCGCACAGCACCAGCCCCTCACCGGCCAGGCGTACGACCTCCTCCCAGCGGCCCGCGGGGTAGTGGACCAGGCACAGGTGCATCAGTGCGGCGAGGTGCCGGCGGGCGGGTGCGGTGCCGGCACGGCCCTCTTCGACCAGGCGCACGGACCCCTCCCGCACGTCCGCCAGCCGCTCCGGGTAGACCGCGCAGTTGCTGACGCGAATGACGCGGGTCGGGTCCTGGCCGACATCCGTCAGCAGTGCGTCGAGCGTGTCCAGTGCCCGGTGCCCGGTGCGAGCCGGGTCCGCGATGATCTGGGCGCACGCCCGCAAGAGGTCGGGCGGTCCAGGGGTGAGCCGGTCGAGCGCCCGGAACAGCGGTGGCCACTTCTGCGGGTCGCCGCTGTACCAGCACAGCGTGATCAGGGTGAACAAGGCTTCGATCAGGGCGCCGTCGGATGCGTCCCAGCGGTGTCCGCCTGTCTCGATCGCGCCGACCAGCAGCCGGTGCGCGGTGTTGATGTCGCCTTCCTTGTTGATCAGGAGGAGGGCGGATGCCGCTGCAGCGTGGAGCGATGTGCAGGCGGCGGGGTCGGCCTGCCGGGCTCCGGCCAGCAGGCGAGAGGCGTCTGCCAGTTCACCGCCGGCGTCGGCGCCGATGTAGGCGGCCTCCGCCAGCCGGCGGCTCTCGTCGGCGGACGCCGGGCTGAGGCCCGCCGCACGGGTGAGCGCGGCCACCGCGCCCAGTGCGTCGCCGCGCGCCAGGCGCAGACGGGCGGCCTGTTCCAGGAGGTCGGCCACCGTCTCGTCCGGGCCTGTCGCCGCTTCCCCGAGGTGACAGGCGCGGCGCTCCGGCTGGTCGGTGAGTACGGCGGCGAGTGCCTGGTGCGCCCGGCGGCGGTCCGCGGCCGTCGCCTGCGCCACCACCGCCGAACCGATCAGTGGATGCCGGAAGGACAGCCGCCGGGAGGAGGGCGAGATCGAGATCAGCCAGTCGCGTTCGGCGGGTTCGAGGTCGTCGATCACGGCACGGCCGGCACCGGCGGCCTCGATCACGGCCAGATCGCCCGTGCCCTCGAGCGCCGCGATCAGCAGCAGCTCCCGGCTCGGCTCCGGCAGGTCGGCCACACGTGCGGCGAAGAGTGTCTGCAGGCGCTCGCTGAGGGGCAGGACGGAGGGCACCGCCGTCGGTGTCGTGCGTTGTTCGGCTTCCAGTGCACCGGACAGCTCCACCAGCGCGAGCGGGTTGCCGTATGCCGCCGCGATGACCCGGCGCCGGACCGCGAGGGACATCTCAGGGTGTGTGTGGGCGAGCAGTTCGGCCGACGACACCTCGTCCAGCGGCTGGAGCCGGTGTTCGGTCAGACCGCTCGACTCGAAGAAGCCGTCGGAGGTGACGCGGGAGGCCGCCAGGAAGCTGATGCGGCTGCCGATGAGCCGCCGGGCCACGAAGCCCAGTACCGAGGTGGTGGCCCGGTCCAGCCACGGCAGGTCGTCGACGACGACCAGCAAGGGCGTGTCGTCGGCGATCAGGCGCAGCAGCATCAGGGCCGCGGTGGAGGTCAGGAGACGGTTGGGTGGCGGGCCGCCGCCGATGCCCACTGCGACGCGCAGGGCGTCGCGGTGGCCGCGGTCCAGCCGGTCGAAGGAGTCGAAGAGCGGCACGAGCAGTTGGTTGAGGCCGGCGTAGCTGATGTCCGCCTCGAACTGCACTCCGCTCGCCCGCAGCACACGGACTCCCCGCTGCGTGGCTTGCGCCGCCACCGTGTCGAGGAGCGCGGTCTTGCCTATGCCCGCCTCGCCCGACAGCAGCAGAGCCGCCCCGTGCACCGCGGAGCCGTCGAGGTGGGACCGTATGAACTCCAGGTCCCGGTCCCGCCCGATCAGCCGCCGCCCTGCGGCGGGACGGGCCGGGTGGTCCTGGTCGCTCATCGGGCTGTTGTCTCCAAGGGCTGCGATGAAAGGGAACCCCGCGCTGTCCATCGATGCGCACATGTCGACACGCGGCCCGACAGCGTATCGGATCACCCGACACCCTGTGTCCGCATGTCTACCTGGACGTCTCGATATGTTGTCGCCTGCTCACGCGGGCTGGGGCGCTCCCCCTGGGGGGAGCGCTGGGCCGGGACTACAGCCCCATGTCGAGAGCCAGGCACGAGTAGTAGTTCCACTGGCCCTCGGGGTTGTACGAGGCGTTCGCCCCGCCCTTCTCGACCTCCACCTCTTCGCTCATGTCCTCGAAGCGGATGCGCTCGGGAAGCTTGCCGAAGCGGGCTTGCCGCACCGCCGCCGCGGCGGCCTCGCTGGTGAGTTCCTTGTTCATGACCCTGCTCCACTTCGTCGGTCGTGGATGGCGTCCTCGTTGGTGCCGGGGACGGCTATCAGCCTGCACCTCCATGCGTCACCTGTCAAGGTGGTGACGAATGTGCCGCCGGTCACCCCATGGCATCGGCTTCGAGGATCGCGGCGGTGAACGCCCCGGGTCGCTCCTGGGGCAGGTTGTGGCCGGCGCCAGGGACGACGTGGTGTGTCCAGGGGCCGGAGAAGTGTGCGGCGTACCCGCTCCCGTCGGTCGCCGGGATGACGCCGTCGGCCTGCCCGTCCAGGGTGACCGTGGGGACGGTGATCTTCGGCTGGTCCAGCAGCCTGCGCTCCAGTTCGGCGTACCGGGGGTCGCCGGGGGCGGCGGCCAGGCGGTGCCGGTAGCTGTGGATCACCACGTCGACGTAGTCCGGGTTGGTCCACAGCTCGGCCGCCTGCGCGAACTCGGCCTCGGTGAACTGCCACGCGGGCGAGTTGCGGTGCCAGACGACGCGGGCGAGGTCCTCCCGGTTGCGCTGGAGCCCCTTCCGTCCGCGCTCGGTGAGGAAGTAGAAGAAGTACCAGTAGCCTTCCTCCCGCGCGGGAGGAAGCGGCTCCTGGGCGACGGCGAGGTTCTGGATGAGGTAGCCGTTCACGGAGACGAGTCCGGTGCAGCGCTCCGGCCAGAGTGCGGCGACGACGTCGCCGGCCCGCCCGCCCCAGTCGTATCCGGCGAGCAGGGCCCGGGGTACGCGCAGGGCGTCCATGAAGGCGACCAGATCCGCGCCGAGCGCCGCCTGCTGACCGGACCGGACGGTGTCCTCGCGCCGGAACCGGGTCTCTCCATGGCCGCGCAGATAGGGGATGTAGCAGCGATATCCGCGCCGGGCGAGCGCGGGGGCCACCTCGGCGTAGGAGCCGACGGGACTGAACGGCCAGCCGTGCAGGAGGACCACCGGCTTTCCGCGGGCCGGGCCGACCGCGTGATAGGCGACGTCCAGGACGTCGGTGCGGGCGACGCGCACCGGTCCCAGACCGTGTGCGGTCGGTCCGTTCGATGCCTCGACGGCTGCCGTGCCCGTGTCCGCCGACGCCTGGCCGGCCCCGGCCGGACCGGCGGCCCCCGTCGCCGCTGCCGCCGTCATGGCCTGGGTCAGTCTCCGCCTGCTGATCATGTCGCTTCCTCGTGTTCGGTCCGGGGCGCGCGAGACACATGTGCACACACTCACCGTGCGTCACCGCTCTAACTGGTCACGAGGATCTTCACGCGAGGCCCCCGCTGTCAAGGAACCCGCGACACGGCGGCGCCATGGAGCGGCGCCGGAACACGTGTGAGCAGCAGCTCAGAACGATGCTCATTTTCCGGCCACTTGCGAACTTTGGCGGATTCCTTTCCGCACCCACTCCCCGCACCTCGGCCGGACGCGGGGTGTCGTGCCACAACGACTGCGCTCGGCGGTCCGGCCGGCGACAGGGAGCCCTACGCCCCGGCGGGGCGACGGTAGGCGCCGTGCCACCAGATCTGGGCGAGTTCGCGGGCGAAGACGGCGTCACCGCTGCCGTCGTCGACACGGATGTGGTGCGCGATCGCCTGGGCGCCTCCCCAGACGATGATCCGGCTCGCGGCGACGGCGTCGAGGTCGGCCGGCGTCGAACCGGCGGCCTGTTCGGACAGCAGGCTCCTCAGCACCGCCTCGTCGAAACCTTCGAGGTCGGCGGTGTAGAAGTCGCCCACTGCGGAGTCGTAGGACGCCGCCTCGCGGACCGCGGTGAGCACACCCTGATGGGCGCGGTGGATCGTGATCACTTCCTCGAAGAACCGGGCGAACCGGTCGGCCCCGTCCTCCCCGGCGCCCGGGTCCCACTGCCGTGCCAGCGTCAGCAGTGACTCCCGCAGCTCATCGGTGAGCCGCACCAGGACCTCCGACTTGCTGTGGAAGTGCGCGTAGAACGTGGCCCGGGACACACCCGCCTCCTCGAGGATCCGCTGGACGCTGATCTCCGAGAAGGCCTCGCCCGAATCGAGCAGCCGCTCCAGGGTGGACATCACCTGCGCCCGGGTCGCGGCCGACCGCGCGGCATGATGGTCGGCCTGGCGTCGGGTCACGGGTCTCATCGGGCACCTTCCGGTCATCGTGCGCTTCCGCGGCTCGGCAGGCCGCTCCAGCACCCTATGCCGGAGCGCCGTGCACGATCTCCTCGAGGAGATCGGCCGGCTTGTCGGGCATGGAGAGCAGCGGGGTGTGGCCGCTGGGGAGGCGGAGAGGTCCGGGACGGGCGTCTGCCGGCCCGGCCTCGGGAGGGTCGGGAGGCCGGGGCGCCAGCGGTCGAGGGGGCAGGGCCACTGTCGTCGAGGGGGCCGGGCTCCTGCCGTCGAGGGGGCAGGGCCACTGTCGTCGAGGGGGCCGGGCTCCTGCCGTCGAGGGGGCCGCGCTCCAGCGGTCTAGGCCGGCCCCGGAGGTCGAGTCAGCCGGGCGAGCCGTCAAGGCAGCCATGCCCCAGCCGTCAAGGCAGCCTAGCCTCAGCGGACGAGCCAGGCCGGGCCCCAGCCGTCAAGACGCCCGGACCTCTGCCGTCGAGGGGCCGGACCCCAGCCGTCAAGGCAGCCCAGCCCCACCGGACGAGCCAGCCGGGCCCCAGCCGTCAAGACGCCCGGACCTCTGCCGTCGAGGGGCCGAAACCCTGCCGTCAAGGCAGCCCAGCCCCACCGGACGAGCCAGCCGGGCCCCAGCCGTCAAGGCAACCCGGCCCCACCAGTCGTGGCAGCCATGCCCCAGCCGTCAAGGCAACCCGGCCCTGCCGTCGAGGGGCCGGGCCTGCTCGGCGCGCTGCCCGGGTCGGGACGGCGTGTGGTCGTCGGCCAGGAGGTCATATGTGTTTTGCGGCCACGCCCGGCAGTTGCTAGCCTCCACCGCGTGCTGATCGAAGTCGACAGAGCCTAGCCTGAGCCCACCGCCCATCGGCGCCGGTCCAGGCCTCACCCTCGTCACCAGCGATTGAGGACAGCCCAGCCGCCTCGCACACCTCGCCCGCGTCGCGGGTTTCCTCCACTGGTGGCGGACGGCTCGCGTGCTCACCTTGCCCACGCCCAGCGGGCTCACTGCGCCCGCGCCCAGCGGCTCTGACCTTCACCGGCCCGTGCTCCGCCGAGCTTCGCGCTGCCTCAGGAAGACGTGTCCGACGAGGACACCTGAAGGATGTGTGTGCCAGCCCGTCGGATTCCAGCGTGCCCTGTCCGGTCAGAGCGATGACACACGGAATCGGACCATCGCCCATGATGCACAAGAAGTCCCGCTCACGGACACGTCACCGCCGAGCCCACTGGAAGGCGGCTCGGCCGCTCCTCGTACAGTGCGCCAACTCGGCATGCGGTCTGCCGACCCCACCGCACGCCGCCTGTCAGCACTGCGGAATGTACCGGGGCCGTCAGGTGCTGCCCTCGGCCTGACCTGTGTCGAGGGCCGAGCCCGGAGGCCCTGGGCCACCGGGCTCGGCCGCTCGGCCACCTCGGGTGAGCGATTGAGCCTGTCCCGCGCGCGAGAGCGGGATGCGGCGTGAACGTCGCCCCCTCCTTGCGAACCCGTCCGGCCGCCGGCCGGACCTCGGTACGCGCAGGAGCGGTCAGTACGTCGGCGAGGCGAGTGTCGGCCGCGTCGGTCATGGTGCCGATCCGGCGCGACGACACCTCCCTGGTGCGGCCAGCAGGCGATCAGTAGTAGATCGGTCCCTTGGCGCCGCCGCTCGTGATGACCGTGTCACCGTTGATCGCCACACTGAGGGGACTGGCAAGGAAGGCGACGACGGCCGCCACCTCATGCGGTTCGACGATCCTGCCGATGGAGACGGTCGCGGCGACCCGCTCCTCCAGTTCCGCCCGGCTGCTCCCGATGGCGGTCGCCTGGGTCTGCAGGTTGTCCAGCCACGTACGGGTCCGCGTGGCACCGGGCTGGACGCTGACGACGTTGACTCCCTGCGGCCCGAGTTCGTCCGCCAGGTTCTTCGTCATGGCGACCACCGCGGCGTTGCGCACCGAGCCGGTCACCGACCCGCTCTGCCGCGCCGCCAGACCGCTGACGTTGATGATCCTGCCCCAGCCCCGCTCGGTCATGCCGAGGGCGAAGGCGCGGACGCAGCGCAGGTAACCGCGAACCTTGACATTGATCTCGGCCTCCAAGGCGTCATCCGGGAACGCACCCGGGTTGGTGGTGGCGGCGTTGTTCACCAGGATGTCCACGTCACCGAGCCGCTCCCGCACCGTGCGGGCCATTTCGGCCACCGAAGCGTCGTCCCCGGTGTCGGCCGCGACCGCGATGACCTTGGCGCCGGTCTCCTTGTGCAGCAGGGCGGCCTGTTCCTCGACGTGCCGGGCGGACCTGGCGACCAGGGCGACCGAGGCGCCTTCCGCGGCAAGTGCACGGCCGACCTCGAAGCCGATGCCCCGGCTTCCACCAGTGACCACCGCGCGCCGGCCCGTGAGCTGCAGATCCATGGGTTCTCCTGTGTTGTCGCCAACGTGTGTGTTCGTCCCCCGCCACGCAGCATATGTATGTCTCGGCACAGCGATACGTGGGGGCGGATCAGGTGTGGTCCCGCTCCGTTCGCCGGCTGCGGCGGCGAACGGAGCGGGACTGTTCCAACGGGATCTCAGTTCGTGGACACGTGCACGTCAACGGCGTTGAAGATGTTGCCGGCGGCACCGCTGACGGTCACCGGCCCTGCGGTCCACAGACCGAAGTGGTCGTTGGCGATGGTGTTGCCGGTCACCGTGACGGCGAGCGATCCCGCGGCGCGCACGACGACACCGGCGGTCTGCTCGACGGAGGGCATACCCTCATCGCCCTTCACGTTGTTGGTGGCGATCTGGTTACCGCGAACGGTGTTGCCGTTCAGATCCTGCCCGGTCGTGTCCGCGTGCACGACGACGCCGGCCAGTCCGTTGCCGGAGAGGACGTTGCCTTCCACGCTGTTGTCGTAGACGGCGCCGCCGGCTACCGCGGAGACGAGGGCGACGCCACCGCCGGGCGCGTCGAGCCCGTTGCCGGTCACGATGTTGGAGGTCACGCTGTTGGCGAAGACACCGCCGTCGGCGGGTGCGGGCGTTCCGCCCGGGGCGGCGGCGTTGCGACCGGCCAGGGTGATGCCGTTCGAGCGCGTGTTGTCCAGGACCTGGTTGGCGGTGATCGTGTTGTGCGCGGCGGGGCCGTTCTCATCACTGACGACGATGCCCGCAGCGTTGCTCTGCACGGTGTTGCCCTGGACGGTGGCACGGGAGCTGCCGAGGAGGTGGATGCCTCCGCCGCAGTCGCCGGGCTCGTCACCGGTCGTGCTGCACTGGCCGTAGAACGCGGAACCGTCGGCGCCGGTGTTGTTGCCGGAGACGATGTTGCCGGAGATCGTCGCGCCGTCCGCGCTGTCCACGAGGATGCCCTCACCGACGTGCGCCCCAGTGCCGGGCGCTACCCCTCGGCCGGCATCACACCGCTGTCGGTCACGCGGGACACACCCGGACCGCTGGCCCGCACCCTGGACCGTCTGACGGCCCTGGACACCATCGTCACCGGGGAGACCGGGAGGGCCCTCGACCCCGGGCGCCCGCTCCGGCTGGGCCTGCCGAGGCACGTGTTCACCGAAGACCTGGAGGGCCCGGTCGAAGCGGCCTGGGCGGAGGCCGTCGACCGTCTGACCACGGCGCGGACCGAATGGGTTCCCGTGGACACGGCGCACCTGGTGGAGTACGACACCCGGGTCGGGATCCACCTCGTCTTCGGAGAGTTCGCCGCCGCGTTCGGCCGCTACCTCGACGAACACCGCACCGGACTCACACCTGCCGAAGTCCTCGACGCGGCCGGTGACCCGGTCATCGCGGGCATGCTCAAAGCCAGTGCGCTGCCCACCGGTCCGGCGTACGCGGGGCCCGCCGCTCCGCGCGCGGCGGTCGCGGAGCGCCGGGCGATGCAGGCCGCCTACGACGAACTCTTCGCGGCGAACGGCCTGGACGCGATCCTCAGCCCCACGGTCCCGGTGTGTGCCCGGCCGCTCCGCCGGTACGAGGAGTCCCTCCCGCTCAACGGCCGGGACCTGCCCACGTTCTTCACTCTGATCCGCAACACCTCCCCCGCGGCCACCGCGGGCCTGCCGTCGGTGACGGTGCCCCTCCCGGTCACCGCGTCTCCTCCCGTCGGCCTCCAGCTCATCGGCCCTCGCATGGCCGACCGGGATCTGCTGTCCGTGGCCGTGCGGATCGACGCGCTGCTGCGCCGCGCGGAGACGGAGTAGGCCACCGGGGCGGCCCCGCCGGGCTGCCTGGAAGGAACTCCAGCGGGCTGTCCGATCGGGTCGGGCGGCCTCGTCGGGCTGCCCGCCGGATCGCGCGCCGGGCCACCGGCGCAATGTATGACACATCGGTCCGATGACTTACCCACGGGGCCCGCCCGCGGCCGGTGCGCGAGGAACCGGCAGTCAAACGACGGACGTCATGCGCGGGGTCGACGACGACTCTGGGATACATCCTGCCGATAGCCGTTCAACAGGGACGGCTGTGCTGCGGCTCGTACCGCTTCGCACCCTGCGCAGGTCGGGTCGGCCCACACACGTGCGGCGCACCCCAGTGAAGATCGACGAAGGGCACAGCATGGCTCGTACATGGTTGATCACCGGCGCGTCCCGTGGTTTCGGGCGGGCCCTGGCGGAAGCGGTTCTGGCGTCCGGCGACCAGTTGGTGGCGACCGCGCGCCGCCCGGAGCAGCTCGAGGACCTGGTCTCCCGCCATGGCGATCAGGTGCGGGCGGTGGCCCTGGACGTCACCGACACCGCCGCCGCCCGGAACGCGGTGCAGGCGGCCGTCGACGCCTTCGGCCGACTGGATGTCGTGGTGAACAACGCCGGGTACGCCAACAGCGCCCCGATCGAGGAGATCGCGGAGGACGACTTCCGGGCCCAGTTCGAGGCGAACTTCTTCGGGGTCGTCAACGTCACCCGGGCCGCCCTTCCGGTGCTGCGCGGGCAGCGCTCGGGGACGTTCCTGCAGTTCTCCTCCCTCGGCGGCCGGGTGGGCGGTACTCCGGGCATGGGCGCCTACCAGAGCGCGAAGTTCGCCGTGGAGGGCTTCTCCGAGGTCCTGGCCAACGAGGTGGCGCCCCTCGGGATCAGGGTGGTCATCGTCGAGCCGGGCGCCTTCCGCACGGACTGGCAGGGCTCGTCGATGGAACGGCACTCGGTGGGTCCCGACTACGAGGAGACCGTCGGCGCCATGAACGAGTACCGGGCGGAGAACAACGGCAAGGAGCCCGGAGACCCGGTCCGCGCCGCCAAGGTCCTCATCGACGGCGTCGGCCACGACGACCCGCCGCGCCGCATCCTGCTGGGCGCGCAGGCCGTGACCATGGCTCTGGAGGCGGGCGAGGCGCGCGCCGCGGAGACGAGGAAGTGGGCCGAGGCGAGCGGCGCCGCGGACTTCCCGGCGTAGGCACACAGCCGCGCCGTACCCCGGGCGCTCCGGCGTCTCCCCTTCCCCCCTTCTCTGCCTCCCCCCTCGTTGTACCCCCGCTCACTCGATCCGAAGGAGATCCACCGTATGTCTCGCAAGACCTGGCTCATCACCGGCGCATCCAGCGGACTGGGCAAGGCCCTCGCCGAACACGTCCTGGCCCACGGCGACCAGGTGGTGGCGACGGCCAGCTCGACACGGGCCACCACCGAACTGGCGGCCCGCTACCCGGAGACCGCTCTGGCGGTCAAGCTCGACGTCACCGAGCCCGCCGACCGGGACGCCGCGGTCCGCGCCGCCGAGGAGCGCTTCGGTGGCATCGACATCCTCGTCAACAACGCGGCGATCGACTTCATCGGCGCCCTCGAGGAGCAGGAGGAGAGCGACTACCGCAGGCTGTTCGAGGTCAACTTCTTCGGTGCGGTCGCCCTCACCCGCGCGGTGCTGCCGGGCATGCGCGCCCGGCGCAGCGGTGTCATCGTCAACGTCTCCTCCATGGACGGCCTGGCGAGCCTTCCCGCGAACGGCTACTACTCGGCCAGCAAGTTCGCGCTGGAGGGCTTCACCGAGGCCCTGTGGCAGGAGATCGAGCCCATCGGCCTGCACGCGATGATCGTCCAGCCCGGTTCGTTCCGCACCGGCATCGAGAACCGGACCCGGGCGTCCGGCCAGGCCATCGACGATTACGCCGCCACGGCCGGCGCCTTCCGCGCCATGATGAGCAACCTCACGCCGGAGATGTTCCCCGGTGACCCGGAGCGCGCCGCCGAGGCGATCTACCGGGCCGTCGCCGCTCCGGAGCTGCCCCACTGGGTCGTCCTGGGCAGCGACGCCCAGCGGCGCATCGGCGTCAAGCTCGACCAGCTGCGGGCGGAGTTCGAGGCCGGCGAGCAGCTCGCGTTCAGCACGGACTTCCCGGGTGCCGCCGACAACGCGGTGCTGTGAGCCTCACAGTATGAGCTGGACGCCCGATTCCGGGCCGTCCACGGACAGCCGAGAACGCCGCGCCGGCGGCAGGTGGTCGGGTCCACCTGCCGCCGTCGGCGGTTTCGTGCGTGGTGTGTCCGTGGGTCGTCCGTCGGTGGTTCCGGCCGTGGTCGGGGTCGTACGACCGGGGTCAGACGGTGATGGTCTTGTACTCGGTGTAGGTGCCGAGGCCGACCGCACCGTACTCGCGGCCGATGCCGCTGGCCTTGAAGCCGCCGAACGGGCCGTCGAAGGCGACGGAGGCGCCGTTGACCGTGACGGTGCCGGTGCGGACGCGGCGGGCGACCGCCAGGGCGTGCTCCTCGTCGGAGGACCAGACGCCACCGGAGAGGCCGTACTCGGAGTCGTTGGCGATGCGGACGGCGTCGTCCTCGTCGTCGTAGGCGATGACCACCAGGACCGGGCCGAAGATCTCCTCCTGCGCGATCCGCATGGAGTTGTCGACGTCGGCGAAGACGGTGGGCGTGACGTAGTTGCCCTTCTCCAGGCCCTCGGGGATCTGCGGGCCGCCGATGACCAGGCGGGCGCCCTCCTCGATGCCGAGCTGGATGTAGTCGCGCACCCGCTGCTGCTGGTCGGGGCGGATCATCGGGCCGATGAAGGTGTCGGGGTCGTTCGGGTCGCCGACCTTCAGCGACCCCACCAGTTCCTTCAGCGCGGTCACGACCTCCTCGTACCGGCCGCGGGGGGCCAGGATCCTGGTCTGGGCGATGCACGACTCGCCGTTGTTGAGCAGGGAGCCGAACTTCAGGCCCGCGACCGCCTTCTCGATGTCGGCGTCCGGCAGGATGATGGCGGCGGACTTGCCGCCCAGCTCCAGGCTGACCCGCTTGAGCTGCTCACCCGCGATGGAGGCGATGCGGCGGCCGGCCCGCGTCGAGCCGGTGAAGGCGATCTTGTCGACGTCCTGGTGCGACACCAGGTACTCGCTGGTCTCCCGGTCCGCGGGCAGAACGCTGATGACGCCCTCGGGCAGGCCCACCTGCTCCAGCAGCTCGGCCAGGAAGCCCATGCTCAGGGAGTTCTCCGGGGAGACCTTGAGGATCACGGAGTTGCCGGCGACCAGAGCGGGGATGATCTTCGAAGTGGCCGAGGAGAACGGCGAGTTCCAGGGGATCACCGCGGCCACGACGCCGACCGCCTCACGGCGCACCACGCTGCGCACCGGGGACGCCGGGTCGGAGGGAACGAGCGTCTCCTCCCAGCCGAACTCCTCCGCCGCCTTCAGGTAGGCGTTCGCCTGCCTGGTCAGACCGGGCTGTCCGGCGCGGGTGAACCAGCCGGCCGAGCCGTTCTCCAGGGAGATCAGGTGTGCGATCTTCTCCGCGTTCTCCTCACGCAGGGCGTTGAAGCGGCGCAGGACGGCGATCCGCTCCGCCGGCGGGGTCAGACGCCACTCGCCCTCGTCGAAGGACTTCCGTGCCGCGGCGACCGCGCGGTCGATGTCAGCCGGCTGCGCCTGGGCGGCGCGGGCGACCACCGAGTGGTCGTGCGGCGAGGCGATGTCGAGCAGCTCCGGGTTGCTCGGCTCGACCCAGGAACCACCGATGAAAAGCCGGTCGTAGGTGATCATGCGCTTTCTCTCTTCCGTGCTCTCGGTTCGTTCGGACCTCTCGTCCAACTGCCACTTCAATGTAGCACTTCTATCCGTTAGATGCACATAAGCGTGGTAGCAAATCTCAGATTGGCCTCAACAGAGGTACTCTTCAAGGATGAGAGCCGATGCTGCACGCAACCTGGAAGCCGTCCTGATCACCGGAGCGCGCATGCTCGCCGCCGACCCCGGCGCGAGCATCGCGAGCATCGCCGCGGAGGCGGGAGTGGACCGGCGCACCGTCTACCGGCGCTTCTCCTGCCGCGAGGAACTGCTCGCCGCCATCTACGAATCGCGCGTCACGGCGATCGAGCGGGCCATCGAGGACGCCCGGCTGCGCGAGGCCCCCGTCGCCGTCGCACTGCACCGCTACGTCGAGAACATCATCGCCGTCAACCGCACCTGGCCCGTCGACCTCGCCCGCATGCTCGCCGACGACACCATCCGCCGGCGCCGGGACGCCTGTATCGCCGAGGTCGACGCCTTTCTGCGCCGGGCCACCGACGAAGGGCTCCTGCGCCGGGACCAGCCGGAGGGATGGGCGGGGCCGCTGCTGCCCGAGCTGGTGAACCTGGTGGCGCACCAGCAGAAACACCTGGCTCCCGGAAAGGCCGCTGACGTGGTGGTCGACACGTTTCTGCACGGCGTCGGAGCGTCCTGAGGCGGAGATCCGGAGGGGGACATGGCGGCCACCCGGTGGGAACACGTCCCGCCGGACGGGCGCCGGAGACTGGCCGAGGGATCCCCTCCACGTGTGAGCACCAGCCCACCAAATTGGACTTGACAGTCCTATTTTCGAGGCCCAAAGTTGGACCGTGAAGTCCGAAAAATCTTCCTCGGGCCACGCCGTGGCGAAACACTCCCCCGCATCGCGCGGAGCCGGTGCGGCAGTGGCGGTCTTGTCCGTTTCCTCGGTGTCCTACGCCCTGGTGCAGTCGATGGTGAACCCCGGGCTGGAGGCGCTGCGCGGCCAGGTGCACACCAGCCAGCTAGAGGTGAGCTGGGTCCTCACGGCGTTTCTGCTGTCGAGCGCCGTACTGACACCCCTGCTCGGACGGCTGGGTGACCAGGTCGGCAAACGCCGCGTCCTCATCGTGGTCCTCTTGTTCCTGACCGCCGGAAGTGTGGTCGCGGCGCTCGCGACCAGCCTGCCGGTCCTGGTGCTGGGCCGCCTGCTGCAAGGCGCGGGAGGCGCCACCCTGCCGTTGGCCTTCGGTGTCGTCCGTGACCTGCTGCCCAGCGAGCAGGTCGGTGCCAAGATCGGCGCGATCGCCGCTGTCAGCGCGGTGGGCGGTGCCGTCGGTGTCCTCGTCGCCGGCCCGATCATCGACGGACTCGGTGTGCCGTGGCTGTTCTGGGTGCCCGCCATAGCCAACGCAGTCATGGTGTTCGCCGTGCTGGCGCTCGTCCCCGACACCGGGGCGGCGGCCACAGGCCGGATGAACTGGCCGGCCGGCCTCATGCTCGCGGCGACCTTGGTGCTGCTCCTGCTGCCGCTGAGCCTGGGTCAGGAGTGGGGCTGGGGCTCGGGCAGGACGCTGGGTCTGTTCGCCGCCGCGGTCGTGGCCGGCGTGCTGTGGGTGACCGTCGAGACACGCTCCCGGTACCCGCTGATCGACATGCGGGTGTTCCGTATGCGTCCGGTGTGGACGGCGAATCTCGCCTCGTTCCTCTTCGGAGTCACCCTCTACTCCGCCCTCGGGTTCGTCCCCTCCTTCCTCCAGACTCCCACCAGTACCGGCTACGGCCTCGGTGAATCCATCGTGATGACCGGCCTGATCTTCCTTCCGGTCTCGGTCACCCAGTTCCTCGGCGGCCTCGCCGCCGGCCCACTGGCCAGGGCGGTACCGACGAAGACACTGCTGGTCGTCGGCACCGTGCCGATCGTCGTCTGCTACCTTCTGCTCGCGTTCCTCCACGGCAGTGCCTGGCTCGTCTCCCTCGCCGCCGCGATCGGAGGCGTGGGATTCGGTATCGGACTGTCAGCCCTGTCCGCGGCGATCGTGCACGCCGTCCCCGCTGAACACACGGGCGCGGCGAGCGGGATGAACGCGAACATCCGCACCATCGGAGGAGCGGTGGGTGCCGCCGTCGTCGCCACCGTCCTCGCCTCCCGTACGACGTCCGGGCAGTTCCCCAGCGAGGGCGGCTATACGGCGGTGTTCCTGCTGCTGGCCGCGGCCGCCGTGGTCGGGCTCGTCTCCTGCCTCTTCATCCCGGCGGGCTCGGCCGGCGCGGGCCGGGACGAGGAGACGGTGGACGCGCGCATCGCGGAACTCGTCGACGAGCACAACCCCTACTGAACCGAGTTCTTCCACCGAGTTCACGCCGGTCATCGGCGCACACGTGGCGGCCGGTACGCCATGTCCTCGCGCGTCGGCCGACACCTCATCAGCACGTTCAGTGTTCGACCGCAGCAGAGAAGATCGTGAAAGGGTTTCCCATGTCAGCATTCGCCTTGGCCGCCACTCGCGAGATCGAGAATCTGATCGCTGAGTACGCGGAACTGGTCGACACCGGCGACCTGGCCGGTGTGGGCCGACTCTTCGCCAACGGTGTCTTCATCGGAAGTGACGGCACCCGGTTGGAGGGCGCCGAGGCCGTGGAGAACATGCTTCGGGAGCGCACGATCCGCTACGCCGACGGCACACTGCGCACCCACCACGTCACCACCAACATCCGCGTCGATGTCGACGAGCGCGCGGCCACGGCCACCGCACGGTCCTACCTGACGATTTTCCAGCAGGTGCCGGAACTTCCGCTCCAGCCGATCGCGGCGGGCCGCTACCGAGACCGCTTCGTACGACAGGACGGCACATGGCGGTTCGCGGAACGCCGGATCGACATCCACATGGTCGGGAACGTCAGCCATCACCTCCGCTGACCCCTCGCACGGGACTGTCGGAAGCGGGCAGGTATGCGGTCATCGTCGGCGCTGCCCCTGACACCCCGGCGGGAGTCGCCGTTCGTCACAAGTCACGGCAGGTGACCGGTCGATACATGTGATCAACTGATTCGCTAACATGCGCAGGCACGTGTGCCGGGCGCCGCACAGCCCGGTCATCGCCCACCCTCAGGAGATCCGGCCATGAAGAGCCTGCCGCAGAGCGAAGACACCCTGCTGATCCGCACCGACTTCTCCGACGAAGCGGCCTGGCAGACGCTTCGCACGGTGATCACCACCCCGGACGAGGAGGACGGGTACCTCGCGGCGCTGCACATCGTGGACGACCCCGCCTATCGCGACCTGACCACCGAGCAGGTCGCCGAGCTGGCGCCCGCCGAGGACGACCTGCTGATCCTGGCGGACCGACAGGCCCTGAGCGGACCCGACATGCCACTGCTGGCCATCCTGAAGACGGAGGAGGAGGACGCGCCGGAGCAGGCCTTCCACGAACTCAGGGTCGTCGCCACCCAGGTGTGGTCGATCGAGAACAACATCTCCCTCGCCAACATGGACTGGGAGGAGTTCGTGGACGCCGCGGACGACGACGGCGTCTTCCGGGGTTTCTGACCGGGCCGGGCAACCCGGAAGCACTGCCGACCTGTTGACCTGTCGGAACAACTGTCCCCGCCCCTCGACCAAGGGGCGGCAACAGGAGGGTTGCAGTGACAGGACACAGAACAGCGGCGCTGCTGCTGGGGGTCGGCACGCTGGCGGGGCTGGTCGTCGCACCGGCCGACGCGGCGCCGTCGAGGCTCGCCGCCGAACAGCCGGGCGCAGTGGCCGCCGGGCCCGTCGAGAAGGTCACTCTCATCACGGGTGACACGGTGAGCTACCGGCGCTCGGGCAGCACCGTCGAGATCGTCGGTACCACCCCCGCCCCGCGGCGGCGCGAAGCGGCCTTCGCGCGGTTCACCGAGAACGACCACACGTATGTGCTGGGACGCGCTGTCACGGGGCGAGGTGGACCGCGCCCTGTTCGACATCACGGGGCTCGCGGCCCAGCGGCTCGACGACGGGCACACCGGCCGCATCGGCGTGATCGTCTGGCAAGAGCTGGCGGCGGGCCCGGGTCAAGGCCGCCGGTGACGGCCGCTGGTCGCTGGTGATACCCGCGGGCGGACACCCGGGCGGCCATGTCAGCCTGCGGGCTGACGCCGTGGACCAGGCGGATGACCGGGTACGGCAGACCGTGACGCGGGCTTACGGCCTGCGCTGAGCGCTGAGCGGACGCGCGTCATCCTCGGTACGCCGTCGATGCGAAGACGTCCACGCTCTCGGTCCGCCGAAGAACACACGCGCATGACACGAAGGGTGCCCGTCCCCCGTCGGGGGGCGGGCACCCTTTTCTTTTCCGGAACCGATGAGACACCGGTGTCCGCCTCTGTGTCCGCCTCGGTGTCCGGCTCAGTGTGCGACTCAGCCTCGGACTGGGTGTCCGCCTCGGTGTTCGACTCAGCCTCCGTCAGCGGCAGCGCTGTGGCGGGGCACGGCCTCCCCACGGCGGTCACGGTCCGCCGTGTGCGGCACCGGCGGCCCTTCTCATCCGGTGCGGTAACGCACCGGAAGGGACAGCACACCGCGCACCATGCCCGCCGGGAACCAGTCGAGGGTGTCGGCGGGGACCGCCAGTTCCAGGCGCGGGACGCGGGTGAGGAGGGTGCGCAGGGCGATACGGGTCTCCAGGCGGGCCAGCGGCGCGCCCAGGCAGTGGTGGATGCCGTGGCCGAAGGCGAGGTGCCGGGCGGCGGGACGGGTGATGTCGAGGGTGTCCGGGTCGCCGCCGTCGGGCAGGGGGGCGTCGCGGCCGGCGGAGGCGAGGGCCACGGCGACGATGCCGCCCCGGGGGATGCGCACCCCGCCCAGCTCCAGGTCCTCGGCCGCGTACCGGTTCGTCGTGCGCTCGACGGACGTGTCGTAGCGCAGGAACTCCTCCACCGCGTTGGGCAGGAGGCCGAGGTCCTCCCGCAGCAGCCGCAGCTGGTCGGGGTGCTGGAGCAGCGCCAGCACCGCGTTGCCCAGGAGGTTGACGGTGGTCTCGTGGCCGGCGATGACGAGCAGGGCCGCGGTGCCGGCCAGTTCGTCCTGGGAGAGGCGGCCGTCGTCCTCGTCCCGGGCGGCGACCAGGGCGGACAGCAGGTCGTCACCGGGAGCACGGCGCTTGTCGTCGGCCAGTGCGCGCAGGAACCCGTGCAGGCTCGCCACCGCCGTCGCGTACTCGGGGTGCCCCACCTGGAAGGCGAGCGTCGTCCAGCGGCGGAAGTCCTGGCGGTCGGCCTCGGGGATGCCGAGCAGTTCGGCGATGACGGCGACCGGCAGCGGCGCGGTGAAGGCCTCCACCAGGTCCAGTTCGCCGGACGGCGGCAGGGCGTCGATGAGCTGGTCGGCGATCTGGGTGATGCGCGGTTCCATCTCGGCGGTCCGCTTGGGGGAGAACGCGCCCGACACCAGACGGCGCAGCCGGGTGTGCTCGGGCGGGTCCGCCTCCAGCATCTGGCCGCCGAACCCGGTGCCGCGCTTGTGGCCCAGGAAGCCCGCCGCCTCCAGCATCTCCGCGGCCGGCTGCGGATCCTTGAGCAGCGCCGGATGGACCAGCGCCTCGCGGGCGAGGTTGTGGTCGACGACCACCCAGCCCGTGATGCCGGGGAAGAACTGCGCCGGATGGATGGGACCCTTCGCGCGCAGCCGCGCGTACTGCCGGTGGGCGTCCGCCTTGAACTCCGGGCCCATGATCACCCGCTCGTCCGGTTCACCGACCGGCGCCGCCTGCTGGTGCGTGTCCATCCGTGTTTCCTCGCCCTCTACGCCGGGACGGTCCCGGGGGTCGTGCCGTGCCGCGGGACGCATACACCCCGCCGGCCGGTCCACGCGGTCTCTCGGCCGGTCCGCGAACGGTCTCCCGACCGGTCCGCACACGCTCCGCTCGGCCGGTCCAGGTGCGGTCCGCATGGCCGGTCCGGGCCAGGTGCGGCCGCATGGCCGCGGATCGACCCGGCCAGCCGGTCGGCCGGTCGCTCGGTGGCTCGGCCGGTCGCTCGGTGGCTCGGTCGGCCGCAGAAGCCGTTTCAAGAGACACGTGGCCCGGCCCTCTGAAGGTTCACCCGGGTGACGTCCGCACCGGTCGTGGCCAGGGCGCCGCGTCACGGGCGTCCGCCGGGGCGTCAGCGGACCCGGACCACCTCCAGGCTGCTCGGCCCCCCGTCCGTGCCGCGCAGCGTGATGTCGAACAACAGCCGTCCCCCGCCGGGGCGCAAGGTCGCCTCATCGCCCGGATCCACCGCCTGTCGGGGGCTTTCCTCGCGCACGCCCTCCCCCGGCCCCGCTATGTACGCCACATACGCCACGGAGCGGCCGGAGTTACGCACCGTCACCTGTGACGTCCGCTCGCACCGCGCACCGTCGTGGCCGTGGGCGGCGCAGACGTAGCGCAGGTCGCCGAAGCCGTAGGTGCCACAGGACAGCTCCATACCGTGCGGGAGCGCGGACCGGCACACCCGGCCCGCGGTCACGCGCTCGGCGGTCACGCGGTCGGCACCGCCCGGCGGCTCACCGGCCCGGCCGAGGAACCAGCACCCCGCGGCGGCCAGCGCCAGCGCGGTGGGCCACGTACCTGCCGCGGCCCATCGGGCGGTCTCCCGGCGTGCGGACTTCATCGGACGGCACCCTCCCCATGTCACACCGGTCCGGTGGCGCGGCGAACGGACAAGCGCGGTGTGCCGGCCGTCCGTTCCCCAGACACCTGTTTCAGTCTAGGCACACGCAGGGCTGACACCGGTGTGAAGAAGTGATGGCAAGACACGGAAGCCGCCCGGAGCCGGGGGTGCGGCGACGTAGGGTGCGCACCGGACCGTTTCACACGTATCTTGACTCGAACCTTGGATTCCATGAGTAACTCCGCAGCGGAAACACAGCTCAACTCCTTCGTGCCGGGCGGGCGGCGCAGGCACCGCAGGACCGGACAGAGCGGCACTGGTCTCCGGCGTACCGTCGTGCTGGCGTTGGCGGTGCCCGTCGCCTCGGCCGCGCTGGCCGGGCCCTCGGCCTTCGCCGCCGGCAACGGCACCACGGCACAGGCCGGCAGCGGCGCGTCCGGCAGCACCGGCCTGGCCGACCCCGACGACCAGCAGATGGCCACCAACCTGGATGCCCGCGTGCTCGACCAGCGGCTGGGCTCCGAGGTGAGCGGCGTGGTCCTGGACGCGGACTCCGACAGCACCCTGTGGGACCACGACGGTTCCACGGCGCTGATGCCGGCCTCCAACGTCAAGCTCGCCACGTCCACCGCCGCCCTGACCGTGCTGGGCCCGGAGCACCGGTTCACCACCAAGGTGGTCTACGGCGACGGCACCCTGACCCTCGTCGGCGGCGGCGACCGCACGCTCAGCAGCGCCGACCTCGCCGAGCTGGCGAAGACCGCGGTCGCCGGGCTGCAGCGGGCGGGCCTGACCTCGGTCAAGGTCGCCGTGGACGACAGCCTGTTCCCCGAGCCGACCCTGGCCGACGGCTGGAACGAGGGCTACTACCCCGACAGCGTCGCCCCGGTGCGCGCCCTCGTCGTCGACGGCCGCGGCGTGCAGGACACCTCCATCGACGCCGGGCAGACCTTCGCCAAGCTGCTCGCCGAGGACGGCATCAGCGTCGACGGCGACGTCACGCGCGGCACGGCCCGCCGCACCGATGTGCCGGTCGCGCGCCACCGGTCGGCCCCGCTGGCGGACATCGTCAAGAAGATGCTGAAGACCAGCGACAACAACATCGCCGAGACCCTGCTGCGGATGACCGCGCTGGGCGCGGGACGCCCCGCGACCTTCGAGGACGGCACCGAGGTCGTGCGCCACGTGCTGAGCCACCGCTACGGCGTGTCCCTCGAGAACTTCGAGATCCACGACGGCAGCGGCCTGTCCCGGACCGACCGCATCCCGGCGGCCACCCTCGCGCAGATCCTCGAACTGCTCACCCAGCCCCGCTACGCGCACACCCTGGGCGCCGTCCTCGACGGCCTGCCGGTCGCCGGTGAGGCGGGCTCCACCCTCGGCCCGGAGTGGGGCCGGTTCGACGACCCGAACTCCCAGTGCGCCGTAGGCAAGGTGCAGGCGAAGACCGGCACCCTCACCGGTGCCATCGCCCTGAGCGGTCTGACCCGGACCGACGACGGCGAATGGCGGGTCTTCTCCTTCGTCGAGAACGGCTCGACGGCCGCCCCGAACGACATCAAGGACGCGATGGACGGTCTGGCCGCGACCGTGAACGGCTGCTGGGCCTAGGCGGTTTCGCTCAGGATCGTCGGGATTCCAGACCGGAACCCAATGGGTGCACCTGCCCGAGAAGTACGGCAATGGCCGCAGAAGCACGCTCCCCAGGGCCGGCTGGGCTCGTCGGCGTCAGCGACACGTGGTGTCACAGTTCATCGGCGCGGCCCTCACGGCGTGAGGACGACCTTCTCGCAGCGGTCCTTCTTGTTCTTGAACAGGTCGTAGCCGGTCACTGCCTCGGTCAGGGGCATCCGGTGGGTGATGACCCTGGTGGGGTCGATCCTGCCCTGCTCGATCAGACCCAGAAGCGGCTTCATGTACTTCTGCACGTGGCACTGCCCGGTGCGCAGGGTCAGGGACCTGTTCATCCACGCACCCGCCGGGAACTTGTCGATCAGCCCGCCGTAGACGCCGATGACCGACACCACGCCGCCGCTCCGGCAGGACAGGATGGCCTGGCGCAGGGCGTGCGGCCGGTCGGTCTCGGAGCGGACCGCCTGCTTGGCGCGGTCGTAGAGGTGCACGTGGGAGGCACCGTGTGTGGCCTCGAGCCCGACCGCGTCGATGCACTTGTCGGGGCCCCGGCCGCCGGTGAGTTCCAGCAGCGCCGACCGTACGTCGACGTCCTCGAAGTCGACGGTCGTGTAGCCCTGGGCGGCGGCCATGTCGAGCCGGTAGGTCTCCTTGTCGATCGCGATGATCTTTTCCGCGCCCAGGACCCGGGCACTGTCCATCGCGAACTGGCCGACCGGCCCGGCGCCCCAGACGGCGACGACGTCACCGTCTTGGATGTCGCACAGCTCGGCGCCCATGTACCCGGTCGGCAGGATGTCGGACAGGAACAGCACCTGCTCGTCGCTGAGGTCCGACTCGATTTTGAGGGCGTTGACGTCGGCGAACACCACCCGGGCGTACTCGGCCTGGCCGCCGGCGAAGCCACCGGTGAGGTGTGAGTAGCCGTAGATGCCGCCGGTGGGGTGACCGAAGAACTTCTCCGAGATGCCGGCGTTGGGGTTGCTGTTCTCGCAGCACGAGTACAGCTCCGCGCGGCAGGACGCGCAGGCGCCGCAGGCAATGGGGAAGGGCACGACGACCCGGTCGCCGACGCGCAGTTTGTCGTCGCTGATGCCGGGGCCGACCTCGACGACCTCTCCCATGAACTCGTGGCCCATGATGTCGCCCTTTTCCATGGTGGGGACGTAGCCGTCGAGCAGGTGGAGGTCGGAGCCGCAGATCGCCGTCGAGGTGATCTTCACGATGGCGTCGCGGCTGTTCAGGATCGACGGTTCGGGGACGTCCTGCACCTCGACGGAGTTGCGTCCCGTCCAGCAGCTCGCCTTCATGCCAGGGCCTCCTTCAGTTCGTCCTCGGTCAGCGGTCGGGCCGGGTGCTGCGGGAACTCCCCGCGGGCCCGCTTGCCGCCGGGTGCGCCCTCGGAGCGGACGACCTCACCGGTCTCCGCGATCTGCTTGAAGCGGCGCAGGTCGTCGTCCAACTGCTGGTGCGGTTCCTCGCCGAAGTAGCGCGCCGCGGCCTTGCCCAGCGCCCCGCCGGGCAGGTCGTAGCGCAGGGTCACCCGGATCTCCGTGCCCCGGCCGCCGGGGGCGGGCACCAGGCGGACCTCGCCGGAGTTGTCGATGTCGGCACCGTCCACCGACCGCCAGGCGATCAGCTGGCCGGGGACGTCCTGAGTGGTCTCGGCGTCCCATTCGACCGCCTTGCCGAACGGCGCGCCGGCCCGCCAGTGACTGGTGCGCGGGCCGGTGACGCGCACCTCGTCCAGGTGCGCCATGAAGTCCGGCAGTCGCTTCAGGTCGCTCCACATGCCGTAAACCTCGTCCGGGGGTTGGGTGACGGTGGTGGTCGCGGTCAATTCCATGGGGGCGCTCCTACGCGTGCGGGTCACGGCCGCGTAGACGTCCGTGGCCGTGATGGCGGAGACCGCGGCGGTCGCGGCAACGGTGCGGCCGAGGCCGCGACCGTTGTGGTTCTTCAGGGCCCGGGTGAGCATCGTCAGATCCATGAGGTCGCCACCGACGCGGCCCCAGAGCCAGGCGGGATGCGGCCGCCCCAGCAGCCCGGTCGCCGCCGCCAACTCGCGCACACCCACAGCGGTAGTGGCCGAGCGGTGCCGGGAGGCGTCGCCCACGCCCAGTGCCCTGGCGAAGCCCGCCGGGGCGACGACTTGGGGCACGCCCAGCAGCGCACTTGTCCAGCCGAGGCCACGTACGAGCGGATCGTGCCGTAGGCGGGAGGTGGAACGGGTGTCTGTCTTCATGGGTGCTCCCTACGTGCGGTGAGGTGAAGGGAAGGCGGCCACTTGAGTGAGAAGGTGAAGCGCATGTCGGGACTACGCCGGAGTTTCCGCGTGGCCCGCGTTCAATCCTCAACTCCCGTCACCGAACCGGGCGGAGCCGTCCGGTCGCGGCGCGGACGTGACGCGCCGGCGTAGCGGTGATGGAGATGGCGCAAAGAGCCCGGCTCCCGGGAGTCGGTACGGGGTCCGCTGCGCCGGCATGCCTCTGCGGGCCGTTCACCCGGATCAGGTGAGACGGTGGTGCCGCCGCACGCCCGCCAGGCGGAGCGCCGGCGCTCCGGCGGCGTAGCGTCCGGGTCCCCGTACACCCCCACACGAAACAACCACGCACCGATCGATCAGCTGATGAAAAACGCACTAGTCACCGTGGTCGTCCTGCAGCATGCGGCGACGTTCTTGTTCGCGCTTGGAATAGGCGGCTGCCCGGATCGCGTCGTCGCTCTCCAAGCCCGATCCCAGCGCGCCGCCCACCGTGGCGACCGAAGCGACGAACCAGGACAACGTCCAGTAGTCCGTGGCGTGCAGCGGAGTCCGTGTCATGGAGGCGAACACCCGGTCGTTGAGGATGAACAGCGCCCACACCAAGTTGATGACTACCAAACCCACGTAGCAGACGAGCACCCCGATACCCACGGTCACGACCGTCGAGGCGTTGTAGAGCCTCGCCCTCAGCCTCGCTTCCCGTGCAACCCCTGTCGAGCGATCCCACAGCTGCGCGTCCACGATCAGCCAGCCGATCATGATCCCGACGGACCCGACCATGGCGATCACGAGGCGTGGCGCGCTCAGGGCCTCGGCCAGGCTCCAGACGGTGGAGTTCACGGTGGCGACGGCCCCCGTGGCGAGTGCGGCCGCCAGGGCTTTCGACAAGCCCGGCACCAACCGCCACGGCCGGTTGGCGCGCACCATACCGCCGAGCACCCGCAGGTAACCGCGCGGCCCGCTGACGACGTACCGCAGATCAGCGGTCTCCTCCTCATCGATCGGGCCCGGATGAATAGGCGCGAGACGACTGACGAAACGTCCCAGCGGCTGACTCTGCGGGGGTTCCTCAGTCCCAGTGGCTCGCGGACCCGCCAAGCTGAGCACGGCTTCTTCCACCGCCCGCCCGGCCTTTCTCTGAAAACGCAGGGCCCCCAGCGACGGAAGGGACAGCAGCGCCAAGCCGTGTTCATGACTCAGGTCCACGACGAGCTTGCGCCCGTGCGAGTGCAGCGGAAGGTCGGTGAGGGCCACGACGATGTCCCAGTTCTCCGCACTCCCGCGGTCCATGATCCGGCGCGTCAACGTGGGCAGGTCCTCGGTCCCTGAGGTGAAGGGCTCACTGACCACCTCGACGTCGAACCGTCGCCCCTGGCCCGTCTTGTCGGCGAGCCGGGCAGGGAGTGTCCGGGCCACGCGCTGTGCGATCTCCGTCGGCGCGTCCGGATCCGCCAGGAGAGCCACGACCGTAACGCCCTGCGACGACACCCGCATGACCGGACCCTTCTCGTCGGCTGCCCCGGCGATCACCAGGGCCCACAGGATGCCCCCGAGATGACGGCGCCGCCCCGTGACACGCTGGCCCCCGTCGGCAGGCAGACAGGGACAGATCTCCTCCTCTCAGGATCCCAGGCGCCGCCCGCCGCGAGGCCGGGTGGCGTTCGTGTGTGCGCGGCACCGCCCGCGCGCCCACCGGCGCGGTCGCGCCGTCCGATGCGCCGGTTCGAGTCCTCACTCACAGACCGGTATGAGTCGCATGTCACACGTCGTAGGGGTGAACCGAAACGGCGTCGGATCCGCTCCATGTGTGGCAGGGCCTGACCGCCGAGGAGACCGGTCGGGCACCCCCCGCGACACTGCCGCCCATGCTCCGGCTCCGCTGGAAAGGAACCCATGAAGCCTCCACACACGCCCCGGTCGGCGGGGGATCTCCCCAAGAGAGTCCCGGGCAGCGCCAGATCCGTCAGTTCCGGTTCCCGGTCCGGCCAGGACGGCCCCGCGGCAGGCGGCGCGGAGCCGGCCGCGCCGGGCAGCGGTGACCGGACGCCCGGCGCGGCCGGGCGGGGCACCTCCCTGCCCCGGCTCACCCAGATCTCCTCGCTCGGGTCGCGGGGGAACACCGGCCGCGGTACCGGGGCGTCGTCCGCGGCGGCCGACGGCGCGGTGGTCGGCTCCGCCGGAGACGGACCCGGCGACAACTTCGCACGCCGCGCCGACACGGACAGCGGCCCCGCTCCGGACCTGGTCGTATCGCTCGAACCGGCCCGCCGGGGCAAGGGCGACAAGGCCCGGCGCGAGGGACTGCGCGGTGCGCTCGGCGTCGTGGGCGTCGTCGGGCTGCTGGCGGCGGGCGGTGTCCTGCTGACCCTGGGCCTGGTCAACGGTCACGACGGCGCCAAGCGCGACGGGGCCTCGGTGACCGTCGACTCCCGTGGCCGCGGCACCGACGTCATCGACGGGCTCGGCGGTGTGCCGGTGCCCTCGGTGAAGGCGTCCGCGACCGGTCCCGGCAAGAAGGCCGAAGAATCCGGGAAGCCCACGTCCGCCTCGCCCAGCAGCAGTGCGTCGAGCGAGGACTCCGCCTCCCCCGACCAGCGCTCCACCACCCCGGCGAAGGCCACGACCGGGACCACGACGGCCGCTCCGCTCACGGCACCGGGGGTGAACGTGTTCAGCCACGCCTCGCAGCGCTGCATGGACGTCGTGGGCGGCAAGGCCGTGCAGGGCGCGGGCCTGATGATCTGGGACTGCTCGGAATCCGCCTCGCAGCACTGGACGTTCACGGGCGGGACCATGCGGGCGCTCGGCATGTGCGTGCAGCTCGCGAACGGTTCGACCGCCGACGGTACGGACCTCGTACTCGCCTCCTGCGACGGGAATCCGGCGCAGCAGTTCGAGCTGAACGTCCGCCACGACCTGGTCAGCGCTCTCGCCGACAAGTGCACGGACGTCCGGGACAACGGCACGGACGACGGCACCCGGCTTCAGCTGTGGTCCTGCTCCGGCAGCCCCAACCAGAAGTGGTCCTCCTCCTGAGGACCGGCGGACGGCCCGCACGTGAACGGCCCCGCCGCGCGGCGTGACTCGCCGCGCGGCGGGGCCGTTCCATCGGTCGGCGGGTCGGGCGGGCCGCCGGGCGGCCCGCCTCGGGAGAGGGTCAGCCCCTGATGGTGACCAGGGTGCCGGTGCCGTCCTGGTACCCGATGTAGGCGGTGGCAGGAGCGGAGGTGTCCACACCGGACCACGTGCCGGTGACCGAGAAGGGGACGCCCGGCTTGGTCACGGGATGCGTGGGAGACACGCTGAAGGTGCCGGTCGTCGGCGCGTTCGTACCCACCACGTTCGCCTGGAGGGTGAACTTGATGTCGGGCGAGAACGGCGCGCCCTCGTACCAGGACGACATGACGGTCACCGCGTACTTGCCCGGCTTCAGCGTCGTCAGGCTGACGTGCGCCTGGTGCTCGTACTCGCTCAGCTGGCCGCCGTTGAGGGGCGAGCCGTCCTCCCGAAGGGGCACGACCATCAGGTACAGCTTGTCGTCGGGGTTGTCCCCGGTGGCGAAGAACTCGCCGGCCTTGCTTCCCTCGGGCACGGTGAGGACGAAGTCCTGGGCGTTGCCCGTCTCGTTGGACATCTCACCGCGCACCGGGGCGCCCGCCACGGGGGCGTAGGCGGTGAGCGTCAGCTTCTCGGTTCCCGGGGTCACGGAGTACGAGACGCTGCCCGCGCTGCCGCTGCCCTCGACCCGGCCGGGGGCCAGCAGGCTCTGCGGTGTCACGACGATCGGGCTGCGCACCGACACCCGCCCGCCACCGGTCCAGGTCAGGGAGCCCGTGACGGGGACGTCGGAGGCCGCGGTGGTGCGCGTCAGCTTGATGCTGACCTTCGCGCTCTGTCCGGCACGGGTGAAGCGCAGGGTCGAGGGCTTCACCTCGGCCTGGAATCCGGGCAGCTTCACCGAGGCCCGGTACACACCCGGCCTGACCGCGGTCAGCGTGCGGGTGAGGGTGCGCGAACCGAGCAGCTGGTCCACGGAGATGGACGGGTAGTTCAGGTCGCTGGGTGCGACGGGCGCGACGCCGGTCCCGGTGTCGATGCCGAGGCCCTCCTCGTAGGCGAGCCAGTCGCGGTTGGAGGAGTCGTACACCAGGCCGGGGTTGAGCATCGCGGTGGGGTCGACCTCACCGGAACCCTGCGCGTACACGTCGGTGTTGGTGCCGCCCGACGCGGTCTTGGTGTCCACGGCGGTCGTCATCAGGGCCGACTTGACCGCCATCGGGGACCACTTGGGGTGCACGCCGAAGTAGAGGGCCGCGAGACCGGAAACCTGCGGCGCGGCCATCGACGTGCCCGACATGAAGTCGAAGGTGTGCCCCTGGTTGCTGGGCGGGGCGACGGCGGCGAGCACGGCCACACCCGGTGCGGCGAGGTCCGGCTTGATCAGCGCGCCCTTGTTCTGCTGCGAGGGTCCCCTGGAGGAGAACGGGGCGATCTGCGGGTAGGGCGTCCCGGTGGAACCTCCCGGCTCCAGCGAGACGGTGGCGTCCGGCGTCGCCGCGTAGTCGCGGACCGTCGTGGCCGCCGGTCCGTTCAGGTGCACGGTCGGCACCAGGTGGATGTCGCCGTCCGTGTCCTGGTCGCTGGTGTTCACCAGGACCATGCCGACGCCCCCGGCCCGTGCCACCTCGGCGGACTTGCTCACCCGGGTGTTGACCCCCCGGTCGCACACCACGATCTTCCCGGCCGTCTTCGCCGGGTCGAGCGTCCCGTCCTGGCACAGCCCCGCCGCGCTCTCCGTCGCCGAGGCGGCCTTCACGTCGGTGGACAACGCCAGCGGCTTCGGCCCGAGTTCCGCGTCCACGGTGACGCTGGCCCCGACGAAGGTCCGGCCGTCGCCCAGCTTCACCGTGGCCTGCGGGGTCGCCATGGTGCTGGCCGCGACGGTGGTGGTCCACGGGGCGGTGTTGTCCATCCACGAACTCGACGGGCCGTTGTTGCCCGCGGCCGTCGACACGAACACGCCGGCCTGTGTCGCCGCTCGGAAGGCCTGCTGGACGGGCGAGTCGAGCGGGGATTCCAGGAGCGCCCCCGCGGAGTAGTTGATGACGTCGACGCCGTCCGCCACCGCCTGGTTGATCGCCGCGACGATGTCGGAGTCGGCGCCGCCCTTGTCCTTCCACAGCGCCTTGTACACGGCGACCGCGGCGCCCGGTGCCACTCCGGTGATCTTCCCGAAGTCCTTCCCGTCCACGGTCACCTGGACGTTCGCGTTGCCGGCGGCGGTGGACGCGGTGTGGGTGCCGTGGCCCTCGCCGTCCCGCGGTGACACGTAGTCCTCCCGCTGCTCCGGGGGAGTCTCGGCGAGGTAGGCGTCGCCGAAGTACCGGGCGCCGACGAGCTTGGTGTTGCAGACGGCGGCGGTGAACTCCTCACCGGTCTGGCAGACGCCGGTGAAGGTGCCGCCGTCGGCCTTCTTCATCCTGATCACGTCGCCCTTGCGGTACGGGCGGTAGGGGTCCTTGGCCGTGGGGGGCGCGGTGCCCAGCGCGGGGGCGGCGAACGACGCGCTCTCGGGCCAGACGCCGGTGTCGATGACGCCGACCACCACGCCCTTGCCGGACTTCGCGGTGCCGCCGAGCCTCGACCACACACCGTGCGGCCCCGACAGCCCCATGAGGTCGGTCGCCCGGGTGTCGTCCGTCACCTTGTTCCATCCGTCCGGGCTGACCTTGAGGACGCCCGGCCGGCGGCTCAGCCGCGCCGCCTGAGTGGCCGTCAGTTCGGCGGTGAAGCCGTTGGTCACCACCGTATAGCGCCCCCGGACCTTGGCGCCGACCGAGGCGGCGACCTTGCTCTGCCGGTCCCGGAGATAGTCCCGGTAGCGGTGTGCGGCGGTGGTGGAGGTGTCGACCTTCGCGCCCGACGACGGCGCGGTGGCGGCGAGGCCGTCCACGCCGCCCTTGTAGAACGCGACGGGCGCGTCGGAGAGGGTGACGATGTAGCGGCCGGCCGGGAGGTGACCGGTCAGGGGGACGGGGGTCAGCGGGTCACCGGCGGCCTGCGCCGGTGTGCCGGTACAGACGGCGCCCAGGGCGACGGCCAGAGCCGCCGCGGCGCAGGCGAAGGTCTTTCTTCGGAGCGTGGAACTCACACGTTCCTCCACGGGAGTGGGCCGGGGCCGGAGGGTGTCTCCAGCACCTACGGGTGGTGCTGCACGTGCTGGAGTGGGGAGTTGGCGACGGCGGGTGCCGGGCACGGAAGCAACCGCGTCGTCCCAGCGAGAAAGTGAACGCTGTTCCTCGGAGAGGTGTCCAGATACTCTGTTGGCGGGTTTGGACGGATGACCAACCACGCCACGGATGTCACACGCCGATTCGACGGAGGTATGCATAGGTGCTCACGGCCCTGGGCATAGCCGAGTCCGACGAGCGGGTGTACCGGTGCTTTCTGGACCGCGGCCAGGTCACCGTCGCGGACGTCGCCGCGTTTCTGGGGACGCCGGAGCACCATGTCGTGCAGTCCGTCACGCGGCTACGGGAACTCGGGCTGCTCCACGTCACCAGCGGCGGCCACTACCAGGCGACCAACCCCGAGGCCGTGCTGCTCCCCCTGCTGGCCCGGCGGCAGTTCGAGGTGGAGACCGCGCTGGCCTCGGCACGGACGGAGATCGACCGGATCGCCGAACGCTACCGGGAGGGGCGGCTGCGCGCCGATCCGCGCAACCTGGTGGAGGTCCTGTCGGACCGCCGGCTGATCCTGGAGCGGGTCGAGGAACTGAGCAACTCCGCCACCAGCCACATGTGGGCCCTCGACCGGCCGCCCTACGTGGGGCGCTCCGACGGCCGGCTCCACAGCAACGAGGACGAGTTCGACATCACTGCGGCCTGGTTGAAACAAGGCATCGACGTGCGCTCGATCTACTGCCCGCAGTCCATGGAGCGCCCCGGACGGTTCGCCACGCTGCTCAGACTCGCCGAACTGGGCGAGCAGTCCAGGCTGCTGCCGTCCCTGCCGTTCAAACTGCACATCATCGACAAGCGGGTGGCCCTGGTGCCGCTGTCCGGCCCGGTCTACGACGACCTCGTCGTCATCCATCCGTCCGCCATGCTCGACGCCCTGATCGAGCTGTACGAGGCCTACTGGGCCCGCGCCGAACCGATCTGCGGCGCGGCACCCGCCGAGGACGACACCTTCGACTCGGACGACCTCCTTCTCCTCGGCATGCTCAAGGCCGGGCTGAAGGACCAGGCCATAGCCCGCCAGCTGGGGTGCAGCACCCGGACCGCCACCCGCCGCGTCGCCGCCGTCCTGGCCAAGCTGGGCGCCGACACCCGATTCCAGGCCGGCGTCCGGGCCGGTGCCCGCGGACTGGTCTGAGGCGGCACACGTGCTGGCGCGGAGCCATCATGGGAGCATGGACACCTGCTCACACGCCACCTCACGCACCGTGTGGTCCAGCGCGGACGCCGACGCGTCCGACGCGTTCGCCTACTGGTCCGACGTCATCTGTGACACGTTCGTCGGAGTGGCGGTGCGCCCGGGGCCGGACGGGGCCTTCGAGGGGCGGATCGAACACTCCGTCCTGGACGGGATCGGCTTCGCCGAGCTGACCGCGGGCCCCCAGCAGGTGGTCCGAACGCGCCGGCTGATCGGACGCGACCACGAGGACGTCCTCCTCGCCAACATCCAGCTGCGCGGCCACGGCAGGCTGGAGCAGAACGGTCGGGTCGCCCTGCTCGCGCCGGGGACGATGGCCTTCGTCGACAGCGCCCGCCCCTACGCGCTGGACTTCGAGGACGACTTCTCCCAGCTCGTGGTCAAGGTGCCCAGGTCCCGGCTGTCGCATCGCTCGCTCGCCGGGGCGACCGGCGTGGAACTGGGCGCATCGGGCCCCGGCCGGGTCATCGCGGACTTCCTCGTCGGCCTCAACCGTATGCAGGGTCACGATGCCAGGGCGGCGGCCGCACTGCTGCCGCACGCCGTCGACCTGCTGGACACCGGTCTGTCCTGGGCCGCGGGCAGCGCACCGCCGGAGGCGTCGGCCACGGCGCTGACCCGGGAACGAATCCACCGGTTCGTGCGCCGGCACGCCGCCGATCCCCGTCTCGACGCCGCCGCAGTGGCCGCGGGCTGCGGAATCTCCCGGCGCACGATGTACCGCGCGCTGGCCGCGGACGGCGCATCGCTGTCGGAGCTGATCCGCCGGGTGCGGGTGTCACACGCCCAGCGGCTGCTGCTGTCGCGCCCCGAACGCCCTCTCGCCGCCGTGGCCCGCGCGTGCGGATTCGGCGGCGCGGCACAGCTGCACCGGGCGTTCCGGGCCGTCACCGGCATGACACCCGGCGCCTACCGTGACCGGCGGCCGGAAGCGGAGTGACGATGCGGAGAGCTGCCGAGGTACCGTCGGACGGGACGCGATGGCGTCCTCAGTCGGCCTCGGTCCCGCGCTCGGGCATGAACTCCCGGACCACCTCGACGAAGTGAGGCGGCGCCGGCGGCATGGGAGCCTTGACCAGCTGCTTCAGGCCGACGTCGTAGCGCTGTCCCCACTGCGGATCGACGACGTGGTAGCCGTCCTGGCGGAGCTGGTCGACATTGCGCTGGACGGCGGGCTTCAGCCACATCTCGCCGGTCATCACCGGGAAGAACACCACGGGGAAGTCGGCGGCGGCGATCGTCGCGGTCAGCATGTTCGGCACGGCGCCCGTGGCGGTGGCGGAGAGCATGTTGGCGGTGGCCGGCAGAACGGCCATCATGTCGTGCTCCGCCGCGAGGGTCGCCTGGTTCTCGCGGGCCCAGTCGTCCGGCGTCGCGCCCGTGACCACCCGGTCCGCGAACAGGCCGACGGTGTGCGGCGGGAGGAACGTGGCGGCGGTGTGCGTCATCAGGACGGTGACGGTCCCGGTGAACGTGGTGCGCAGCGCGTTGATGTACATAGGGAGCGTGGCGACCGCGGCGGAGCCGGTCGCGCCGATGAGCAGGCGCCCACCGAAGGTGGAGGGGTTGTTGCTGGTCATGTTCCCACGATGGTCCCGCGCGGCGGCCGGAGTGTGACCGCACGCGCCACAACGGCTGACCATCCGTGCCGGTCTGTGTCCCGCGTCGGCGGCGGCAACCTCCCCCGAGCGCCGACCGCGAACCACACACCGGAACCTGCCGTCGACGCCGACGGCAGCGACTTCCCACGAACGCCGGCCGCGGCCCGCACACCGGCGCCCGCACCGGCCGGACGCGTCGTCAGTCGTGCGCGCCCGTCGCGTCGGCCAGCCGGTTGAGCCACTCACACAGCAGACTCAGCTCGGCCGGGCTGAGCGCCCCGGTGCCCTCCTGGCCGAGGGCGGCGAGCAGCGCCATGGCACTGCTCGCGACGGCGGCGCGGGAGACGACCGCGGCGCGGGGGGTGACGTCGGCGCCGTCGTCGCTCTTCGCGGGCGGGAGCGTGAGGGTGTTGATCACCATCTCGCGTGCCGTGTCGGCGGCCCGCGGGTCGTGGACGCCCTCGGGCCGGCTCATCAGCGTCAGGATCGTGCCCACGCCGGCGGAGTGCATGACCTCGGTGGCGCGTTCGACGCTCATCCGCAGGCGCCCGGCCGCGGCGACTCGTGTGATCATGTGCCGCAGGCCGGCGGCGGCCCGCCGTCCGGCCTGCGGCATGTGGCCGGGGCGGACCTGGCCGTAGACGAGCGAGTAGTAGGCCGGGTGCTCGAGTCCGAAGCGGATGTGCAGGTCCCACGCGTCGCGCAGCGCCTGGACCGGGTCGTCGTCGATGAGCAGTTCGGCCTTCACTTCGAGGTAGCGATGGAAACCGTGCTCGGCGACCTCCTCGAGCAGCCCGTCCTTGTCCCCGAAGATCCGGAAGATCGACGGTGTCGGCACGCCGGCACGTGCGGCGACGGCGCGGGTCGACACCGCGTCCAGGCCGCCCTCCTCCAGGAGCCGGGCGGCGGCCAGGACGATCTTCTGCCGCAGCGTCGGCCCTGCCTGTTCCGTTGCCGTCTCCGTGGTCATGAATCGACGATATCAGCCCTGTGAATCACTGATCCCGTCGTCTCGACAGGGGCAACACCCTATGGTCCCGCTGCGGCTCGCGGGCGACGGCTTCGACGTCGCCAAGCAGTTCGACATCACCTACGACCAGCCCGTGGCGGGGATCGGTGAGTACGCCGTACACCTGTGGATGAAGCGGCTGGGCACCACCTCCGCCACCGCGGGCTACCGACGGACCAGGCCTGAGGCGTGACTTCGCCGAGACGGACAGGCCGACGTCGTCGCCTTTCTCGCCGGTCCGGAATCGCGGTGGGTCAGCGGCCAGAACCTCCACGTCAACGGCGGAGTCACCCAGCTCGTGGCGTGACCGGGTACGTGCCGCGACCCGACTCGTCATGCGACCCGGCACATGGTGCGACCCGGCTCATCGCGGTGCGGGCGGGATGCGGCCGGTGCGGGCCGGACCGGCCGCGAGGGTCAGCCCAGGTTCAGCAGTCCGGTGACGGTGACGTGCAGGGTACGGCCCAGCCACTCGGCGAAGTCGACCTTCGTGTCGGCGAGTTCGGGGTGCCGCTGGGCCTCGGCGACAGCCGGTGAGGGGTGGGCGAAGGGCCAGAGCCCGGCCGTGCACACGACGGTCAGGGAGACCAGCTCGCGGGCGGCGGCCGGGGTCAGCGCGGTGATGTGCCGCCGCAGCAGGTCCGCCAGCGTGCCCAGCAACCGGACGTGGGCGAGCTTGAAGTCACGCGCGGACTCGGCGGAGATGTTCCGTTCGAGTTCGGAACCCAGCGCGCTCATGAGGTCGCACAGCAGGGTCCGGCGGGCCAGGGACCGGGCCAGGGCGTCCGTCACGGCCTCCGGCGAGCCGGCACCGGCGGGCGGGAGGTCGGCGGGCAGCTCTTCGATCCACTGCGCGAGGGACCGGTTGAGCAGTTCGAAGAAGACGGCCTCCCTCGTCTCGAAGTACCGCACGACGTTGGTCTTCGACAGCCCGACCCGCCGGCTCAGCTCCCGCAGGCTGATGTCGCTGACGGGCATCTCCGTCAGGAGCTGTGTCGCGGCTTCGAGGATGGCCCGCTTGCGGACCTCGCGCTGCTCGGCGCTGCGCGCGCGCTGAAAGTCCGTCAGCCGGTCGTCTGTCATCGTCGCTTCCCCAGGGAACTCCTCCGCGGCCCGCACCCGGTGCCGCCCGCCGCAACCCTACGCCCCGTCGGGGCGGCCCCGAAGGACGGCCCCGACGGGGTACGCACCTGCTCGCCGCGCCTGCTGGCACGGGTCATACGGACTCGCTCACATGGCGCCACTCGGCGTCCTGGGCGGCGAGCCGGTCGGCCATGTCCTGCGCGACGGCCACGGCGTCCTTGCCCAGCAGCAGGCGCAGCGGCGGCTCCTCGGCCTCCGTGATGTCCAGCAGGACCTGGGAGATACGGCCGGGGTCGCCGGGCTGGTTGCCGTGTGCGCCGCGGATCATCCCGATGGCGCCGCCGACGACACGCTCGTAGGGTGCGCTGACGGGCGGGGTGGCCATGGAGGAGCCGGCCCAGTCGGTGCGCATGCCGCCCGGTTCGGCGACGGTCACCTTGATGCCGAGGGGGGCCACCTCCTTGGCCAGGACCTCGGAGAAGCCGCCGACCGCCCATTTGGCCGCCTGGTAGGCGCCAAGTCCCGGCACGGCCACGCGTCCGCCGACGGAGGAGATCTGGATGATGTGCCCGGCTCCCTGCTCGCGCAGGACCGGCAGGGCGGCGCGGGTGACGTTGACGACGCCGAAGAGGTTGGCGTCGATCTGGGCGCGGAAGGCGTCGTCGGACATGTCCTCGATGGCGGCCATGTCGGCGTAGCCGGCGTTGTTCACCACGACGTCCAGACGGCCGAACGCCTCGACGGCGGCCTGCACGGCCCGTCGCGCGGCGGCGGCGTCGGTCACGTCCAGCGTGACCAGGCGCACGCGCTCGCCGTACTTGTCGGCGAGGACGCCGAGCGCCTCGGTACGCCGGGCGGTGGCCACCACGTTGTGGCCGGCTTCCAGGACGGACTCGGCGAGGGTACGGCCCAGTCCGCGGGAGCTTCCGGTGATCAGCCAGGTCTTGCTCATGGTTGTTGCCTCGGTTTCTGTGGAGGGTGGGGATGGTGGGGAAAAGGTGCCGGGTTCGGACGGGGAAAGCGCCGTCGGCCGCGAGGCGGGCGTCGGCTTCGTCCCGTGGAAGACGCCGGAGGGGTTGATGTCCCCTGGGTGCACTGTCCGGTGCCGGCGTCACCTCTCGGTGTCGTCCGCAAGGGTGTTGAGGGCGCCGTAACGGCCGCCCTTGACGCGCGCGGGGTCGAACAGTGCGCCCAGACGGGCGACGTCGTCGGCGCTGAGCCGCACCGAGGTGGCCGCGAGGTTCGCGCGCACGTAGGCCGGACGCCTGGAGCCCGGGATCGGAACGATGTCGTGGTGCTGGGCCAGCAGCCAGGCCAGGGCGATCTGACCGGGGGTGTCGCCCGTGCTCGCGGCGAACTCGGTCAGCTCGTCGACCAGCCGCCGGTTGTGCTCGAAGTTCTCCCCCTGGAACTTGGGCAGCGTGGAGCGGAAGTCGTCGCGGTCGAACTCGGCGCCCCGGCCGAAGGCTCCGGTGAGCATGCCGCGGCCCAGCGGGCTGTAGGGCACGAGGGTGATGCCCAGGCGGCGGCACTCCGGCAGCACTTCGGCCTCGACGCCGCGCTCCCACAGCGAGTACTCGCTCTGCAGTGCGGCGACGGGGTGGACGGCGTGGGCCCGCCGCAGGATCTGCGGGGTGACCTCGCTCAGGCCGATCGCCCGGACCTTGCCCTCGGCGACCAGGTCGGCCATGGCGCCCACTGTGTCCTCGACCGGGACGGCCGGGTCCAGCCGGTGGTAGTAGTACAGGTCGATCCGGTCCGTGCCGAGCCGCTTCAGGCTGGCCTCGCAGGCGGCCCTCACGTACTCGGGGCGGCCGTCGAAGAAGCTGCGGCCCTCGGGGGTGGGGCGCGCGGAGAACTTGGTCGCCACGACCGCACGGTCCCGGCGGCCCCGCAGCGCACGTCCCAGCAGTCCCTCGTTGTGTCCGAAGCCGGCCACCGGCCGGCCCGGGGTGGCGCTGCCCGCACCGTAGTAGTCCGAGGTGTCGAACAGCTCCACGCCCAGCTCGATCGCGTCCCGGATGGTGGCGACCGAGGCGTCGGGGTCCGCCTCGCCGTAGAACTGCGACATCCCCATCAGCCCCAGGCCGACGGGCCGCACCGAGATACCGGAACCGCCCAGCGGAGTGCGGGCCAGGCGTGCGGTGTCTGCGCCGTCGTGCGCGGGCGCGGGGTCTGCGTTCATCGCCAGGACCACCTTCGTTTCGCGGAGCCGGAGACCCACTGGCCACATAAGAGGCCAGTGGAACCTTATGCCCTCCACCATAAAGGTCCAGTGGTCTCTTGTCGAATCCGGTGAGGGCAGCGAGGAGCGTCACACCTCTGTGATCCCGCGCCCGGGCACAACGAGACACGTGTCGGACCGGCCGACGTATACGCCCAGACGCGGACACAGTGGCCCGAAAGGTCGGCGACCGCCATTTCGGCTTCAACCAGCCGTAGCGAAGGTTTCCCCGAAGAATGCGTGGCGTTTCACCTCGGCCGACGAATGTGCCGAGGTCACTGGAGACCACACACACTCAGGAGGGAACCGCCATGTGCCAGAGCGGAACCTGTGAACACAGTTCGAGCCCGGCCGCGGAGGGCACGGCCGGCATGGGCCGCAGAAGCCTGCTCATGGCGGGCGGGGTGCTCGGCGCGGCCGGCGCGCTCACCCTCGCGCCCGTCCGCTTCGCGGAGGCCGCCGAGGCCGCACCGGCGGGCGTGCCCGCCGACGGCACCGAGGTGACGCGCACCATCACCGGCCATCTCGCGACGGGCGCCGCCGACTTCGTCCACCTGCCGGTGGAGGTGCCGCGCGGCGTCAACCAGATCGCCGTGTCCTACACGTACGACAAGCCGTCGGTGCCGAGCGGCACGCCCGGCAACTCGTGCGACATCGGCATCTTCGACGAGCGCGGCACCGCACTCGGCGGCAAGGGCTTCCGCGGCTGGTCCGGCGGCGCCCGCACCTCCTTCGTCGTCAACAGCGACGCCACGACCCCGGGTTATCTGCCCGGCCCGGTCAACCCCGGCACCTGGCACGTCGTGCTCGGCCCCTACCAGGTGGCCCCCCAGGGCATGAACTACTCGGTGACCGTCACCCTGCGCTACGGCCCCGCGGGCGCCCCCTTCAAGCCGAACTATCCGAGCGAGCGCGCCAAGGGCCGCGGCCGGGCCTGGTACCGCGGCGACTGCCACCTGCACACCGTGCACTCCGACGGCAAACGCCTGCCGTCCGAGGTCGCGGCCGGCGCGCGCGAGGCGGGCCTGGACTTCATCGTCTCCACCGACCACAACACCTCGTCCGCGCACGCGGTCTGGGGCGAGTACGCCGGCCCCGACCTGCTGATCATCAACGGCGAGGAGATCACCACCCGCAACGGCCACTGGCTGGCGCTGGGCCTGGACAACGGCTCGTGGATCGACTGGCGCTACCGCTCGCGCGACGACGCGTTCCCGCGCTTCGCCCGCCAGGTGCGCCGCCAGGGCGGCCTGGTCGTCCCGGCACACCCCTACTGCCCGTACGTGGCGTGCCAGTGGAAGTTCGGCTACGAGGACGCGGACGCCGTCGAGGTGTGGAACGGCCCCTGGACCTACGACGACGAGTCCGCCGTCGACACCTGGGACGCGATGCTCGGCACGGCGATGCGCTCCGGCAAGGACTGGCTGCCCGCCATGGCCAACAGCGACGCGCACAGCGTGCCGCAGGTCATCGGCCTGCCGCAGACAGTCGTGCACGCCGACGACCTGAGCCGGCCGGCGATCCTGGAGGGCATCCGCAGGGGCCGCAGCTACGTCGCCGAGTCCTCCGCCGTCACCGTCGACTTCACCGCGACCGGCGGCGGCCGGTCGGCAGGGATCGCCGGAACGCTGGAGCTGGCCGCCGACACCCCGGTCGACGTACGCCTGGAGGTGTCCGGGGTGCCGAACGGCACGGTGCGGTTCATCACCGACGAGGGCCAGATGCACCAGGAGTCACTGGGCGCCTCCGGCACCGGCACGGTCGTCTGGCGCACCACCACCTCGCTCGCCGCCTACGTGCGCGCCGAGGTCCGCCACCCGAAGGCGGACGGCACCCCCGGCAAGGGCAACACCATGGCCGCGGACCTCCAGTGGGGCCCGATGGCGGCGCTGACCAACCCGATCGTCCTGCGCATCCGGGACTGAACCGCACCGGGCGGCCCGGCCGCGGCCCCGTGCGCCCACACACCCGCACAACCGCGTCCCTCGGCACCCGAGCAGCCGGCACCCGGCATCCCCGTACTGCCCGCCGAGGTGCCGCGCGGGCGCGGAAGGGGCGACGCGGTGACGCGGCCCGTGGCACGGGCCGTCGGCCTGCGCTGAGGGCCCGTCACCGGCCGGCGGGCCCGGTCGTCGCCACCCACCGCCGCACGCTCGCGACCAGCGCACCGCTGGTCGCAAGCGCGGCGTCGAGGCCCTGCTGGGAGCTGGTGCCGGCTTCCTGGTGCAGGACGACGCCCAGGACGAGCCGCTCGTGTCCGTCGCGGTCCGGGGCGGTGGCCGCCCACATCAGATTGCCGCCTGCCGGGGTGCTGGAGCCGGTCTTGACGCCGATCACACCGTTCTCGCCGAGCAGGGTGTTGGTGTTGTGGACCTTGCCGGACACCCCGGGCACGGTGGCGTCCCGCTCGGCGACGACGGACCGGAACACCGCGTCGCGCATGACCTTCCGGGCCAGCATCAGCTGGTCCTCGGAGGTGCTGACGGTCGTCGGGACGATGCCGCTGGAGTCGGCGTACGTGGTGTTCGTCATGCCCAGGCCGTGGGCCGCGCGGTTCATCTTCCGGACGAACGCCTCTTCCGAGCCCGCGTCCCAACGGGCCAGCATCCGCGCGATGTTGCCGGCCGAGGGAAGCAACATCAGTTCCAGCAGCTGCCGTTCGGTCAGCCGCTGCCCGGCCTCGACGGCCACCGTCGACTCCGCGCCCAGGCTGGACTCCTGGCCGGCCTGGGCGTCGACGGTCACGCGGGCACCGCTTCCGCCCGGAGGGATCGGATGGTCGCGCAGGATGACGTACGCGGTCATCACCTTGGTCACGCTGGCGAGGGGAACGGGTTTCTGCGCGCCTCGGGAGCCGAGTTCGCCCCGGGCGCCCAGGCCCTCGACGTGGATGCTGGTCTGCCCGTCCGCCGGCCATGCCAGGGACTTCGGCGACACAGGTCCTGCCGGACCGCCATCGCCCGGGCGTACGCCATCGCCCGGGCGTACGACGGCGAGCACCACCAGGGTGGTCAGCGCGACGGCACCGGCGGCGCAGGAGGCGACCAGGCGTGACCGGAGCGCGCGGCGGAGCCGGGACCGGACCAGGGACGGTGGCACCTGGTCCGGGCGCAGCTCGGGCTTGCCGGGGACGGTGACCGGGCACATGGGACGCACCTCCTGAGGACAGGTGCGTGACGCTCACACACCCCCGATCACTTTGCGTGGCGAGCGCGTCCGTGAGGCGGTGACCGGTCGTCCGGCACCGCTCAGGTGTGTATCCACCGTGTATCGAAGCGCAAAGAGGGCGGCGGGTCGGGGCGCGGCGGGCAGTCGGAGCACCACCACCGCCCGCCGTCGGCGACATCGGCTCACGGCGCGGCGGGCACCCGGAGCACCACCACCGCCCGCCGTCAGGGGCTTCGGCTCACCGCGCGGCGGGCACCCGGAGCACCACCACCGCCCGCCGTCAGGGGCTTCGGCTCACCGCGCGGCGGGCATCCGCAGCACGACCACCGCCCGCCGTCGGCGACATCGGCTCACGGCGCGGCGGGCAGCCGGAGTACGGCCACCGCCCCGCCGTCGGGGGCGTTGGTGAGGTCCAGCCGCGCGCCGATGACCCGTGCCTGGCCCAGCGCGATGGTCAGGCCCAAGCCGTGGCCGTGGCCGCGTTCGGCCGCCCCGGTGCGGAAGCGCTGCGGTCCGTGGGTCAGCAGGTGGGCGGGGAACCCGGGGCCGTGGTCGCGTACGGTGACCGTCGTGGCCGTCACCTCCACCTCGACGGGCGCGCGGCCGTGCCGGTGGGCGTTGGTGACGAGGTTGGCGACGATCCGGTCGAGGCGGCGCGGATCGGTGTCGACGCGCGGCTCCCCCCGCGCGGTGAACCGCGCCTGAAGGCCGGTGCGGGCCAGCGAGTCGCGGACCACGGCGGCCAGCGGCACCGGGCGCGGATCGGCCGTCTCGGCACCCGCGTCGAGCCGGGAGATCTCCAGCAGTTCCTCGACCAGGTTCCGCAGCACCACCACCCGGTCACGGACCAGATCGGTCGCCTCGCCCTCGGGGAGCAGGCCGCTCGCGGTGACCAGCCCCATCAGCGGGGTGCGCAGTTCGTGGGCGACGTCGGCGGTGAACCGCTGCTCGGCCCGCAGCCGTTCGTGCAGGCTGTCGGCCATCGCGTCCACGGTGGCGGAGATGGCGCCGATCTCGTCCCCGCCGCCGGAGCCGGTCCGCGCGGCCAGGTCGCCGTCCGAGATCCGGCGCGCGGTCCTGGCCACCCGCCGCAGCCTCCGGTTGGGCAGTTCGGCGGCGAGCGCAGACACGGGCACGACGACGGCCAGCACGACCAGGGAGTACTTCCACATGTGCCGGTCCAGCGCGTTCCGGGTGAGCAGGTCGGAGGTCATGTCGACACTCACCGCGAACGGCTCGCCCCGGTAGCTGCGCGCGGCCCACATGCTGGGGTGGTAGGGGTCGTCCTCGTACCAGGTGACGGTGTCGTCGGCCGTGCCGGTCCGGTCGCGGAGCCGATGCAGCAGTTCCTGCGGCATGGCACCGGTGTTCAGCTCGTCGCCGTCGGGAGGCGTCCCCTCCCGCTCGTAGCGTTCCACGTCGACGGACAGGGCGTTCACCGCCTTGGCCGCGCCGTCGTTCATGGAGCGGGCCAGGGTGCTGCGGTGGACCAGCAGTCCGACGGTGAGCGCGACGGCGCAGCAGGCCACGGCCACGAGCAGGGCGATCTTCCAGCGCAGCGAACGCCAGTTGAGCAGCGCGCGGACGGTGTACACGTCAGTTCCGCCGCAGCTTGTAGCCGAAGCCGCGTACGGTCTCGATCCGGTCGGCCCCGATCTTCTTCCGCAGCCGTTGCACACACAGGTCGACCACCCGGGTGTCGCCGTCCCAGCCGTAGTCCCACACGGTGCGCAGGAGTGTCTGCCGGTCGAGGACGACGCCGGGGTGCGCGGCGAACTCCAGCAGCAGGCGCAGTTCGGAGGGGGCCAGCGCGACCGGCTCGCCGCCCCGGAACACCTCCAGGCCGGCGGTGTCGACGGCCAGGTCGCCGAAGACCAGCCGGCTGTCCCTCCCCGGTGTCGGGGCCGGCTCGGTGCCGGCCGCGTGGAAGGTGGCCCGGCGCAGCAGCGAGCGGATCCGGGCCACCAGTACGGCGGTGTCCACGGGTTTGACCACGTAGTCGTCGGCGCCGGCCTCCAGGCCCGAGACCACGTCCAGGGCGTCGCCGCGCGCGGACATCATCAGCACGGGGGTCATGCTGGTCTCCCGGACGCGTCGGCACAGCCCGATGCCGTCCAGGCCGGGCAGCATCACGTCCAGCAGCAGCACGTCGTGCCCGCCCTCCCGGAACCGCTCCAGTCCGGTCAGCCCGTCCCCGGCCGTGGCGACCCGGTATCCGTAGCGCTCCAGGGCCAGCGCGACAGATCTGCGGATCACCTCGTCGTCCTCGACGAGCAGGATCGAGACGGAGGCCGGGAGGCCTTCCGGCGCCGGGGCTGCGAACATGTCTTCCCCTCGTCACGTGGATGAAGGGGCACCATCATGCCGTCAGGGGCGCGGCGGCGGGCCACCGGGGGACGGCCGGGGCGGGCTTCGAACGCGAGGGCGACTCCGCTGCGTGATTCCGGGTCAGGCCATGAGCCGGCAGGCAAGCGGAAAGAGACCGGTTCAAGTCCCGCACCGCCCTGATCACATGGGCGGAACAGGTGCGCTGCTTACGCCCGGCGCCCACCAACCCCTCGTCCTTGCAGTGGTCCAAGAGCCGGTCGAAGGCCACCCGTTCCCTGCCGTGCCCGGCCAGCCGGGTGCGGAACCGGCTCAGCACGCCGGCATAGAAGCCCGTGTCCGTCAGCTCGGCCCCGAGCGCGTACGTCCAGTCGGTCGCCCGCCGTCATCGCCGCGGCCTGCCGGTCGGTCTCCCCGCGCCGCCGCAGCAGCCCGGGCCGGAACCTCCGGCAGCTCCTTCGGCCGCATCGCCCCCTCGGCGTCGATCATCGTGCCGCCACGTGCTCGTCGCGTGCCAGGCCCTTCTCGACTCGGCTCAAGGGCCGGCAACTGCGCACCTTCGGTCACGGATTGACGGTAGTTGACTGGGCAATTAAAGTCTCGCCGGTTAAGTCCGACTCGTCCGCAGCGGGAGCTGATCCGCTCGTCGAGTAGACCGACCATCTAGGAGTACCATGAGGAAGACCGAGCTGCTCCTGCGCAGCCGCCATCGGTTCAGACCGCCGGCCACCAGACGCCCGTCGACGACGGCTGTGACCGAGGCTCTGGCCCTGGTGGCCGGTCTGGTGCGCATCGTCGCAAGACCGCGCTCCCTGGCCGTCGCGCTGGTCACGGCTCTTGGAGCGGGCCTTCTGGCCGCCCTGCCGGCGTCGGCTGCCATCGGTGACCGGCCACTGATCACCTGGAACATGCAGGGATCGAATTCGGACGGCGCCAGTAAGTGGACCTTCGACATCGGAGGTTTCCTCAACGGCTGGGCCACCCCCCCGATCCTCGCGCTGCAGGAAGCGGGATCGCAGGAGCCGCCACGTATCCCGGGAACGCAGCGGGAGTTGCTCGGCGCCGGCCAGCTGGCGGCTCTGCCCGCAGAGCTCCAGGCTCAGATGCCGCCGTACGCGATACACCCGGCCGGACCGAACGTGGTGCGGCACACCCAGTGGTACGCGGCCACTGCCCACGCCGCGATGGACGTCTACTTCCTGCAGACCGATCCCAACGGCGACAGCTGGTCAGGGGGCCGGGTCAACCTCGCCATGGTGACGGAGCGGGCGGCGGACGAGGTCGCCATCGTGCCCAATCCCCTGGGGCAGACCACCGCCTGGGCCGCCCGGGCGACGCTGGGGGTCCGTTTCGGGCACACCTGGTACTTCACGGTACACGCGCTGTCACGCAGCGGTGGTTCCGATGCACCGGGCCTGCTGGCCAACATCAACAGGTTCGTGACATCGCGGGGTCAGAACGAGGACTGGATCGCCCTCGGCGACTGGAACCGGGCGCCGGGCACCATGCAGGGGCGTCTCCCGGCCGGGGCGCAGATCTACAGCACCGGCCAGACAACTCAGCGCAGTGGCGGTGAGCTGGACTGGGCGGTGTACTCCAACGGCGCCGTCAACGGGGTGAACGTGCAGCTGAGGTCTACAGCCTCCTCGGACCACACCCCGGTCCAGATCGGCACGCTGCAGGCCGCTGCCGAGCCCACCCCTCTCTTCAGCAGCTACCGAGCAATCGAGAGCATGGCGGCCGGCGGGGTGCTGGACGGCTACTACGACCCGTCGTCCTCCAACGCCACCCTCATCACCAGCCACACCAGGAACGGCTCGGACAGTCAGAGCTGGCACGTGGAGCAGTACCCCGACACGTCGATCCGCTTCGTGGGAAAGGAGAGCAACCGTTGCATAGGGGTTCCGGCCGACAGTACGAGCACCTATCTGGCGCTTGACGACTGCACCAACGACTCGAGGCAGCGCTGGGTCCCGGAGTACCTCGGCAACAACGAGTACCAGCTGCACAGCGCCCAGGACCCGGACGTGTGCATGAACGTCGAGGGCGGCCAGACCGACCCCGGCCAGAACCGGCTCATGATCGGGTACGCCTGCCAGAACACTCCGAACGAGCGGTGGATCTTCACCCCGGCCGAGGCCACCACCGACGTCGACCTGAGTCCGACTGATCTGTCCCATGCCGTCCTGCCGTACACCTCGCTGGAGAACATGAAGGCCGGCGGCATCATGGACGCCAACAAGAACGGAACCGCCAACGGCACCTCCATCGTCTCCTATCACCGCACCGGTGGCGGCAACCAGGGCTGGGACCTCCTCTGGCCCGACAACAACACCGTGACCTTCAAGGGTTCGTCCAGCGGTCGCTGCGTCGACACGGAGAACAGCGGCCAGAACGTCGGCCCCGGGTCGGCTCTCGCCCTCTACGACTGCAACGACCAGGACAGCCAGAAATGGCATCCCGAGCAGCTGAGCAACGGGCAGGTGCTGCTGCACAGCGTCAAGCATGCCGACCTGTGCATGGACATCAAGGGCGGACCCACCAACCCGAACGACGGCAACCTGATCCTCTGGAACTGCTCCGGCTCCGCCAACCAGCAGTGGCTGTTCACGTCGTTCGATCCGTCCGGCTCGCCCGACCCACGGTTCGAGCGGGACCAGAGCGAGCTGATCGCGCTGCCCGATCCGGGCGTGCCCGCCCAGCGGACGGCGTACTTCCCGAGCTGGTCGGTCTACGCGAACAACTTCTTCGTCAAGAGCCTGGACACCGAGGGCATCGCGGGCAAGCTGACCACCCTGAACTACGCGTTCGAGAACATCGACCCGGTCAACCTGACGTGCCTGTCGGCCAACAAGGCGGGCTCGTCCGACGAGAGCGACACCACCGGTAACGACGGTGCCTCCGACGCCTGGGCCGACTACCAGATGGGCTTCACCTCGGACAACAGCGTCGACGGCAGCGAGGACGCCTGGGACCAGCCGCTGAAGGGCAACTTCAACCAGCTCAAGCAGCTGAAGGCGAAGTACCCGAGCCTCAAGGTCCTGGTGTCGCTCGGCGGCTGGACGTACTCGAAGTACTTCTCCGACGCGGCGGCGACCGACGCCTCGCGCAAGAAGTTCGTCAGTTCGTGCATCGACATGTACATCAAGGGCAACCTGCCGGTCCTGGACGGCAGTCCGGCCGGCGGCCAGGGCGCGGCGGCCGGTGTCTTCGACGGGTTCGACATCGACTGGGAGTTCCCGGCCAGCGCCGACGGGCACGCGGGCAACCACTACTCCCCGGAGGACACCGCGAACTTCACCGCACTGCTCCAGGAGTTCCGCACGGAGCTGGACGCCCTCGGCGGCAAGCACTACCGGCTGACCGCGGCGCTGCCCGCCGGCTCGTCCAACATCGACCAGATCCAGGTCGGTCAGGTCGCCTCCGCCCTCGACATGGGCGACGTCATGGCCTATGACATGCACGGTGCGTGGGAGACTGCCGGGCCGACCAACTTCCAGTCGCCCCTGTACGACTCCTCGGCGAGCCCGGCCAGCGGCACCGGTCTGACCGCCAACGACGCGATCAACCACTACCTCCAAAACGGTTTCCCCCCGTCCAAGCTCACCCTGGGCGTCCCGTTCTACGGCCGCGGATGGACCGGCGTGCCCGACGGTGGCAACCACGGTCTGTACCAGTCGGTCACCGGAGCCACCGATCCGTTCCCCTACTCGCAGTCGCCGGGTGTCGCCATGTACAAGGAGCTGGAGGATGCGGGCAAGCTGGCCGACACCCACTACGATCCGACGACCAACAGCTCGTGGGTCTACGACGGCTCCAACTTCTGGAGCATCGAGACAGCGCAGTCGCTGACGGCCAAGCGTCAGTACATCAAGGACAAGGGTCTCGCCGGCATCATGATCTACTCGCTGGAGGCCGACGATTCCGCGACGACCTTGCTCAATGCTGCCACTGGCTTCACCGGCTGATCCGAGGGCGTGACCCGAGCGGTCAGGCCCGACACCAGGTCGAAACCTTCGACCGCAGGTGCGGGCGCCCAGCCGGAATTCTCCCCGGCTGGGCGCCGAGCACATGGCCCGGCCGCGCGGGCGTACCAGCGAGCCCAGCGGCTGGAGGCGGTGACGGTGAACCAGACCTCCCCGTCGTCGGCCAGGCTCCACCAGGAAGGACTCGCACCGCACTTCGAATATCGGATCCGCGCACACGTGTCGACTGAACCTCCGGCCCGCTCCGGGACGTGTTACGCACAGAGACCGCGCAGGACAGGCACCGCGGAGAGGGACATGACCGATACCGCCCGAGCAAGCAGCACCGGAGTCGCGGGGGTGGGCGTGACCGCCTTCCTGGTCGCCGCGGCCCGCGCGATCGAGACCTCCCGGCCCGACGCGCCGGCGCGGGACGAGTACGCGGAGCACTTCGTCCGCGCGGCGCCCGGCTGCGCCGACTGGCCGCGCCGGTTCGACGAGGTGCCGGACGGCGACGCCGATCCGCTGTGGGGCCGGCTGGCCCGCTTCTTCGGTCTGCGCACCCGCGTCTTCGACGGGTTCCTGCTCAGCGCCGCGGTCGGCGGCTGCCGGCAGGTGGTCGTGCTGGGCGCCGGTCTGGACACCCGCGCCCACCGGCTGCCGTGGCCGGACGGCAGTACGGTCTTCGAGATCGACCAGGAAGAGGTGCTCGCCTTCAAGCAGTCCGTCCTGGACACGCTCGGGGCCGTCCCGCGGGCCGCCCGCGTCGCCCTCGCCGCCGACCTGCGCCAGGACTGGACCGACGCCCTGATCGCGGCCGGTTTCGATCCGACGCGTCCGACGGCCTGGCTCGCCGAGGGGCTGGTGCCGTATCTGCCGCCGGCCGCGGAACACGAACTGCTCGCGACCGTCAACGCGCACAGCGCACCGGGCAGTGCGCTCGGCTACGAGGTCAAACACGGGGTGAACCCGGCCGAGCAGCACGACTGGCCCGTCTACGCGGCGGTCCGGGAGCGGCTCGGCATCGACCTGCTCGCCCTGTTCAGCAACGAACCCCGCCCGGACTCCGTCGCCGACCTCGGTGCACGGGGCTGGGACACGGCCGTGCACACGCCGTTCGGCTTCGCGGGCCGTCACGGCGTGGGTCTGCGGCCGGCGCCGGACGACGCGCTGGCCGCCAACCGCTGGATCCTCGCGGTCCGCTCCTGACGACCTCCCGCACGGCGGGCGGGAGCGACGGGCGGCGCCCCACCCGGACGCTCAGACACGTGTGCCGCGCCCTCCCGGGCCGGCGAGAAGGGGGGCAAGGTCTTTCCCAGGCAGGAACTTGTCTCTTCCGCCGGTGTGTGTGGTGGCGGACTGTGGATGTGTGCCCGGCAGGGACGGCCCCCTCGGGGGTCCGCCGGCCGGGTGCGTCACGACACCTCATCGACCCTCGGCAGGAGTGCCCTCATGGCCAGGACCACCGTCAGTTTCGACAGCGCCGGTATCGAGATCGCCGCCCACCTCTACACCCCCGACACCCCGGCGTCGGGTCCGCGGCCGGCGCTGGTGGTCGGTCACCCCGGTACCGCCGTGAAGGAGCAGACCTCCGGCACGTACGCGCAGCTGCTGGCCGAGCGTGGTTTCGTCGCCCTCGCCTTCGACGCCGCCTACCAGGGCGCCTCCGGCGGTCTGCCGCGCGGTCTGGAGGACCCCGCCCAGCGCGTGGAGGACTTCAAGGCCGCCGTCTCCTACCTCACCACCCTCGACGAGGTCGACGCCGAGCGGATCGGACTGCTGGGCATCTGCGCCTCCGGCGGCTACTCGCTGACCGCCACCGGCGGCGACCACCGCGTCAGGGCCGTGGCCACCGTCAGCGGCGTCGACGTCGCCCGCCAGTTCCGCCTCGGCGCGGACGGCAGCCAGGACCCGGCCGTCTTCCAGGCCCTGCTGGACGCCGCCGCGGCGGCCCGCACCGCCGCCGCCCGCGGCGAGGACCCCGGCGCGCTGCCGGTCTTCCCCGAGACCGCCGAGCAGGCCGGCGCACTCGGCGGCGAGCACGGCATCGAGGGCTTCGAGTACTACTGCACCTCACGCGGTGAGCACGAGCGGTCCACGAAGTCCCTGCCCTGGCAGAGCGTCGACAAGCTCGCCTTCTTCGACGCCTTCCTCGCCGTCCCGCTGATCGGCCCCCGCCCGATCCTGCAGATCATCGGCGAACGCGCCGTCACCGCCTGGATGGCCGTCGAGGCACACCAGCGCGCCACCGGCCCCAAGGAACTGCACCGCATCCAGGGCGCCAGCCACGTCGACCTCTACGACAAGAAGCAGTACATCGACCCCGCCGTCGACAAGCTCACCGACTTCTTCACCACCCACCTCACCACGGCCGGCTGAGCAGACGGCAAGGTGACCGGCCGGGATCACGCGGCGGCCGAGACCACGGAGGGCTTTTCGGGGGCGGGCCCTCGACCGCCCAGGCGCCAGACGCCGAGGTCGTCGCAGACGACCTCGCGCGTCTCGGCGGTGGCCTCCTCGACGTCGAGTCCGCCGCGCAGCGCGCGTTCGCGGGGGGTACGGGCTCTACGCAGGGCAATCTCGCGGGCGGCCGCGGGACCGGCCGCCTCCAGGACGACGTAGTAGTGCTGAACCAGTCGTCCCTGCGCGGAACGGAACGCGAACCCTACGAGCCAGACAGTCCTGGTGACCATGGAAAACGCCCTTCGGGCAATACGTGAGGGCCACGATGTCTCGTTCGTCGCGGCGGCGTATTACGGCTGGTCGACGATGGCTAGGTCTTTTCCTCCCTGAATGTTCACAGGCCACACCGGTCCGCACATGCGTCACATGACTGTCGTTGCGACGCTCGTCGCGGCATAGGTGTCGTAGGGACTCCGCTCCACGACCGGTGCCGGGCCCTCCCGCCGCGTGCCCTGGACGACGTCGTGGCTCGGGCCGTCCCGCCTCTTGCTTTAATGGCCATTCCAGAACTGGGGGTGGGATGGACAAGGCGGAGTTCGGCCGGCTGCTGCGTGCGGCGCGACAGCGTTCGCTGCTGACGCTGGAGAATCTGGCCGAGGCGTCCGGAGTGAGTGTGCGGGCCATCAGCGACATGGAACGGGGGCAGAGCCTGCCGCGGCAGGCGACGCTGAGCGAGCTGATGGACGCCCTGGAACTCGACGAGGACGAGCGGCGGCGCTTCGTCGAGGCGGCGATGCGGCGTACGGAACACGTCCCCCGGCAGCTGCCGCCGGACCTCGCGACGTTCCGCGGCCGGACGGAGGCGCTCACGGCCGTCCACCGGCTCAGCCCACACGTGTCCCGGTCCGGAGCACATGTCGTCATCTCCGCGATCGGCGGCATGGCGGGTGTCGGCAAGACGACGCTCGCGGTGCACTGGGCCCACCAGGTGGCGGACCGGTTCCCGGACGGCCAGCTGTACGTGAACCTGCGCGGCTTCGAGGACTCGGGACGGCCCCTGGACCCCGGCGCGGCCCTCGCCGGGTTTCTCGACGCGCTCGGAGTGCCCAGCTCCTCGGTACCGCGCGGCACCGAGGAGCGGTCGGCGTTGTTCCGCGAGCGGGCGGCGTCCCGGCGGCTGATCGTCGTGCTCGACAACGCGCGCGACGAGGAGCAGGTCAGGCCGCTGTTGCCGGCTGCGGCGGGGTGTCTGACCATCATCACCTCCCGCAGTCAGCTGTCCGGTCTGGCCGTGACCGAGGGCGCCACGCTGGTCGGTCTGGACGTGTGGTCGCCCGAGGAGGCTCTGGCCGCGCTGGCGGCCAGGATCGGCGAGGAGCGGTGCCGGGCGGAGCCCCGCGCGGCGGCGGAGTTGGTGGAACTGTGCGGGTTCCTGCCGCTGGCGGTGGCGATCGTGGGCGCGCAGGTGAGCGCGTCGCCGCGGGTTCCGCTGGGGCCGGTGGTGCGCGAACTGCGGGAGTCCCGGCCGCGGCTGGACGCCCTGTCCAGCGGTGACCGGCGCGTCGACGTCCGTGCCGTGTTCTCGTGGTCGTACCGGGCCCTGACACCCGGGACCGCCCGGTTCTTCCGGTGTCTGGCCCTGCATCCGGGGCCGTCGGTGTCGACGGAGGCCGCCGCCTCGCTCGCGGGCGTCGGTACGGCGGCGGCCCGGCGGCACCTGCGGGAGCTGATCTCGGCGAACCTGCTGTCCCGGGACGCGGAGGGACTGTACGTGCTGCACGACCTGGTACGGGCCTACGGCACCGAACTCGTCGAGCGGGAACGGGACGACCGCCTCGGCGCCGAGACCCGTCTGCTGGACTACCTGCGGTACAACGCCCACAAGGCCAACCGGCTGCTGGGGCGCTCCGTCTTCGACTCGGTGGGCCCCCCGGCCGAGGGCGTGGTGCGCGTCCTTCTCGACAGCCGTGAGGAGGCGCTGGACTGGTTCCGTCGGGAGGAGTCGACGGTCTCGGCGGCGCTGCGCTCCCTGGACGATCCGCAGCTGTTGCGGTTCCGCATGCACCTCACGCAGGACTGGGTGACCTACTACTCGGTCATGGGCCGCTGGACCGAGGAGATCGAGACCAAACGCATCGGCCTGGACATCGCCCTGCAGTTGGACGAGCCGGCCGCCATCGCGCGGAACTCCGCCGACCTCGCCCGCGCGCTGGCGGAGACGGGCCAGGTCGACGAGGCCGACCGGCAGGTCGACTTGCTGCTCGGGCTGCTGGAGCGGCTGGATCCGGTGGATCGCGCGGCCACCGAGCGGAGCATCGGCTGGGTGCGGGGCCGCCAGAAACGCCACGCCGAGGCCCTGCACCATGCCCGCAGGGCGCTGGAGATCTACCGCGCGCTGGGGGACGAGGGCACCGCGGCCCGCGAGATGAACGCGGTCGGCTGGTATCTCGCCCTGCTCGGCCGGTACGAGGAGACGATCGCCCTGTGCGAGGAGGCGGTCGCGCTGCTGCGGCGGCACGGCAACCTCCGTATCGAGGCGGCCGCCTGGGACACCATGGGCTACGCCAGACAACACCTCGGCGATCTCGATGCCGCGATGGCGGACTACCGGGAGTCGCTGCAGCTGTACGGAGAGGCCTTCGACGGTTACAACCAGGCCGAGGTGCTCGACCATCTCGCGACCGCGCAACAGGAGCGTGGTGACCGTACGGGGGCACGGGAGAGCTGGCTGCGGGCGGCCGACCTGCTGAGCGCGATCCACAGTCCGCGCGCGGAACGGATGCGGGCAAACGCACACGCCTTGGACGCTCCCACAGCACCCACAGCACCCACAGCACCCCCCGAGCAGTCCTGACACGGCCGACGTCGACAGCGGCAGGCGGCAGGCGGCAGGCGGCAGGCGGCAGCGGAGGCTTGACGCGGCGGCCGGCGCCGCCTCGGCGGGTAGTGCCGCGCGGGATGTCCGACCGCGCGCAGGGACGCCGCCGCGTGTCCGCTGCCTGGGGGTTCCTCCCGCGGCCGGGCAAGCTGCATGCGAACTGCCTGGTTCCGCCGCTTCCGCTCCGGTGGGATGGAGCAGGTACGGGAGCGCTCCCTGGACGGGCGGGATCGCTCGCACGGAACAGGGGGCACGATGAACGCGCAGACCAGGCTCTCCCCTCTCACCGCGGTCGAGGAGGCGCAGCCCGCGCTGTCGCTCGTCACCCCCCGTCGCGGGGTGCTGTCGGACGACCCGGGGCTCATCGGCCGCGATCCGGAACTGCGGGCGCTCAAGGACTTCCTGCGCGAGGCGAGGGACCACGGAGCGGCCCGGATGGTGTGCGGGCACGCCGGTGCGGGCAAGTCGGCGCTCCTGGAAGCCACCGTCCAGGCGGCGGCGGCCACCGGCATGCGCGTCCTGCGCTGCGCCGGCATCCGGGGCAGCAACCCGCCCGACCTGACCGGCCTGCTCCAGATCGTCTGGCCGGTCCTGGCAGACCGGCGCCGGCCACCGGCCGCCGGTCCGCTCGACGCTGTGGAGAGGGTGCTGGTCGACGGCGCCCCCGCACCGGGCGGACCGTCGTGGCTGCCCTTCGCCGTTCTCCGGGTTCTGGAGTCGGTCAGCCGCGCCGGGCAGCCCCTTCTGGTGGCCGTCGACGACTGGGACGCGCTGGACGCCCCCAGCAGGGACGTACTGACCTTCGTCGCCCGGCGGGCCGAGGGCCATCCGCTGGCGCTGCTGATGACCTCCCGCCCGCACCGCACGCGTGCGGCCTCCCCCCCGGCCGGCCTCCCCGTACTGCCGCTCGGCCCGCTCGACCCGGCCGAGTCCGCCCGGTTGCTGGCGGCGCGGCGTCCGGGCCTGGACGCGCAGGCCGTGCGTGAGCTGCTGGCGACCGCGGCCGGTAACCCCTTGGCGCTGCTGGAACTCCCGGCCGGTCACGAGGACTCACTGCCCTGCATGCCGGGCTCGTCCGACCGGCTGGCCTCCGCCCTGGCGCCCGGCGCCGCACGTCTGCCCTCCGGGACGCGGGACCTGCTGCTGGCGGCGGCGCTGCACCCGGCGGGAGACCTCCCGCTGCTGCTGTCGGCCGCGTCGCGGATCGGGGGCACCGAGCTGGACTTCACGGCGCTGGAGCCCGCCGAACGCGCGGGCCTCGTGGCGTTCGACGGCATGCGGCTGCACTTCAGCCACCCCGCGACGGCGGGGGCGGTGGTCCACGGCACCGACCCGCGGCGCTGCCGTTCGGCGCACGCGGCCCTGGCGGCCGTCCTGGCGCCCGGCTCGGTACAGATGCTGTGGCACCGGTCGCAGGCGGTTCAGGGGTGTGACCCGGAGCTGGCCGGCCGCCTGGAGGCGGTGCACGGCCAGGCGCTGGAGCAGTGTGAGCCGCCGATGGCCGTCCGGCTGCTGCGGCGGGCGGCCGACCTGTACCCGCTACCCGCGGACCGGGGCCGCTGCGCCCTCAGGGCCGCCCAGCTCGCCCATGTCCTCGGCCTGGAGCGGATGACACGGACCATGGCGCACCGTGCGCTGCGGCACCCGCTGGGCCCCCTGGGCAGGCTGTGTGCCGAGGCCCTGGCGGGGACCGGGAACGGCGGGCAGCCGTCGGCCGACCCCGCCGCCTGGCCCGCGCCGGCCGGTGCCGCCGAGCAGGAGAACGCGCTGGAACTGGCCCGGATCACGGCGCCCGCGGTCGCGGGCGACGACGAGCGCGCCGAGGCGCTGCTGGCCTTCCTCGACGGGATGCCGGACCGCTCGGACGAACCCCGGCTGCTGCACGCCATGGCCACGGTCGGTCCGGTGCGCCGCGCCGCGACCGTCCTCGCGGGCGTGTCCGCCGTCCGGCACCTGGCCGACGTGCCCGTACGCGATCTCGAACGCCTGGGTGAGGCCGCACTGCTGGCGGGTGACCCGCTACGGTCGCTGGACCTGTACCGGCAGGCGGAGCGCCGCCACCGCTTCCTCGACCTGCCCGACCAATTGCCCCGGGTGCTGCTCCGGCAGGGCCTTGCGCACCTGGCCATGGGCGACCGGGGCCAGGGCGGCCACGCGTTCCGGCGGTGCGCGGAACTCGCCGAGGCGTACGGCCAGGACCACCACGCGGCAGCCGCCCGTCTTCTGGTGGATCTCGTACGGGGTCTGCGCACCGGCGACACGGTACGTCCGGGCAGCGCCGCCGACCTGGAGGCGGCCCGGCGCTCGGTGCGTTCGATCGACACGGTGCTCGCGGTCGGCACGGCCTGTGCCCTGGTGGAGGCCGGCGAGTTCGGGGCCGCATGGCCGGCGTTGTCGTCCCTCCTGGCAGACCCGCGGAGCCGCGCGGCGGCCCTGTTCGCCCTGGTGCCCTTCGCGGAGGCCGCCGAGGCCGAGAACGCCGAGGAGGCGCTCGCGACGCTCGACCGGCTCGAGGCGGAGCTGGGTGCCGAATGCGCCCCGGTGGTCGCCGTCCGGCTCGCGGTGGCGCGCGCCGTCCTCACGGACGACCAGGACGACCAGGGGGCGCAGGACGCTCAGGGACTGTCCGAGCGGGCCTTCGCCGAGGACCTGTCCCGCTGGCCGTGCCTCGAAGCGCCGCTGCGTCTCGCCCAGGGCAGGCGACTGCGGCGCCGGCGGCAGTTCGCCGACTCCCGTGCGGCCCTGCGCCAGGCGGCGGCCGGCTACACCATGCTGGGTGCCGAGGCACGCCTCGCGCGGATCGCCGGGGAGCTGCGGGCCTCCGGGGAACGGGCGGACGGCGGCGCCCCGGGTGTGTCCCGGCCGGCCGCGGCCCGCGATCTGCTCACCCCCCAGGAGCTGCGGATCGCCGAACTCGCCGGCCGTGGACTGTCCAACCGTGAGGTCGGCGAACAGCTCGGTCTCTCGCCGCGGACCATCGGCGCGTACCTCTACCGCATCTTCCCCCGGTTGGGTGTGACGGCGCGGGCGCAGCTCGCCGAGGTGCTGCGGGACCGCCAGGCCGCCTGACCGCGGCCGGACCTCACTTCTCGCAGGCACAACTCGCCGAGTGCTGCGGGACCCTCGCGCGGCCTGACGGCGGCGACCGGGCCCGCCCGTTCAGCCGGCGCCGATCCTCGCGGCGAGCTGTGCACGGGAGGAGACGCCCAGCTTCGGGAAGATCTGGTACAGGTGCGAGGCGACCGTACGGGGTGACAGACGCAGCTGTTCCCCGATGGCTCGGTTGGTCAGGCCGCGGGCGGCCAGGCGGGCGATGGTGAGTTGCTGCGGCGACAGCACGCGGGCGATGTCATCCGCGCGGGAGTGCCCGTCCGCCGCGCGGGAGTGCCCGTCCGCCGCCTGGCCGGTCGCCCGCAGCTCGGCTGCCGCCTGCTCCGCGCGGGGCAGGGCTCCCAGGTCCCGGAGAACGGACTCGGCGGTGGCCAGAGGCGTGCGGGATTCGGTGACGCGGCGCCGGCGCCTGAGCCAGGCTCCGTAGCCGAACTGGGTCATGCCGTGCAGCAGTGGCCAGGCGCCGACTCCGGGCCGCAGCGCCCGGCGGTAGCCGACCTCCGCCTCGTCGTCCGGGGCGAGGACCGCGTCGGCGTACGCCAGGATCCGTTGCGGCAGGGGTGCGCGCCCCGCCTCGGTCAGGGCCGTGACGTGCTCGACGACGGTCCTGGCGTCGGCCTGCTCTCCGGCGGGCAACGCCGCCTCGGCCAGGAAGGCGAGTCCCCAGAACTGCTCGAAGGCGTACGGCGTCGCCGGGTCGGCGAACAGGGAGCGCAGTCGGGCGTAGGCCTCGGCGTACCGGCCCGTGCCGGACGCGGTGAGGGCGCGGGCCAGCGCGGCCAGGTTCAGTTGCCGGTTCTGACCGAGGTGCAGGGAGGCCTCCTCGACCTCCGCGGCGTACTCCAGTGCCTTGTCGTGCTGTCCGCGCAGCGCCGCGATGATGCCCAGCGTGCCGGTGGCCCTCGCCACCCAGTCGGGCTGCCCCGTCCGGCGGGCGATCATCCGGCCCTCTTCGGCCAGCGCCTGGGCGGTGTGCCACTGGGTGCCGAGCCAGATCTGGCCCATCGCCCTCGGTACGAGGAGCTGCGGCAGCCGCCCGTACCGGCCGCCGGCGCGAACGGCCGCCTCTGCCTCCTCGAGCAGCGGCGCCGCCCGATCGAGGTCGGAAACGAGGTGAGCGACTTGCCCGACCAGGCCCCTCTCGTCACCGTCGGCGTCGGCGTCGGCGTCGGGCAGTCCGGTGGCGGGCTGCGGGGCTGCCACGTCGGGGAGCCCGAGGGCGGAGTGCGGGCCCGCCACGTCGGGCAGCCCGGAGACGGAGTGCGGAGCCGCCTCGCCGGGGAGACCGGAGACGGAGGGCCGCCCCGCCTCGCCGGGCAGCTCGGAAACGGAGTGCGGTGGCTCCGTGCGCGGCAGGGAGAGGGGGTCGGTCAGCGCCATGACGGCGACGTCCCGTGCGTCCCGGGGCCCGGACCGCAGGTCCTCGAACGCCCGCAGGACCATGCGGCGTTCGCCGGGGCCGGCCTGCTGCCACCAGCACCTGCGTGCCGCCGCGTACAGCAGTTTCTGCGTGAGCGCGGGGTCCTGCGGGGCGACGGCGCGCGCCGCCTCGCACAGGTCGGCGATCCGCTCCCGGCCGACCGCGCTGCTGCCCGGCAGCAGATCGTGCACCCACAGCAGCAGGGCACGTCCGAACGTGCCCAGTTCGCTCGGCTCGATCCGGCGGGCGTGCCGGAGCGCCTGGTCCATCAGCCCGTGGTCGCAGGCGAGTTCGGCGGCGCGCAGCAGCCGGGCCGCCCTGCGTTCCGGATCCGGGGAGAGACGGGCGGCGTGTTCCAGCGCGGCCAGGGCCACGAGCACGGCGGTGCCCGGACGGGGGCCGGCCGCCAGCGACTCGAGCCGCCGCGCGAGTTCCTCGTCGGGGCCTGCCACGCACTGGGCCGTGTGCCAGGCGGCGTGGGGACGGCTGGTGAGGCTCCGCCCGAGCGCGTGATGAGCGGCCATGCGCCGGGCCGCCGACTCCAGGTGCAGCACGGCCGGACGGACCAGCGGCTCGGGGAAGTACAGCCGCCGATTCTCCTCGACGCCCTCCACCCCGAGTTCTACGGCTCCGGCAGCCCCCGCAGCTCCGACCGGTTCAACGACTTCGGCCGGTTCACCCGCTTCGGCCGACCCGACGACCCCGACCGACTCGGCGACGAGTCCACGGGCGATCGTCTCGGTGAGCCCGGCGCGTGCCGCCTGGCCGCTGCCCAGCAGGAAGGTGCTGGCGCGCAGGATGTCCCGGGTGACCGGTGAGGCGCTCAGCGCGGCGGTGAGCAGCACGGTGCGGGCCGGTGCCGACAGCCCTTCCACGTCCTCCGCGTACGCCTCGGCCAGACGGGATGTCGCCGGCAGCATGCCGAAGCCCGCCGCGTCGCCGAGATGGCCACCGTCCAGGGAGAGTTCCGTCAGGGCGAGTGGATTCCCCCGCGCCACGGCGAGGACGAGTTGCTCCTCGGCGTACCCGGTGGCCCGGCCGGCACGGGTGACGAGCGCGCGGGCCTGGGGAGAGGGCAGGCTCCCGAGCGTCACCGTGCGCGCGTTCGGAACGGGCCGGACGTGGGAGGCGGCGCGCTCGGCGACGATCAGGCCCACCCGCGTCTCGTCGCAGAGCCGGGCCAGAGCGCGCAGGGTGTCGCTGCTGGCGCCGTCGAGCCGGTCGAGGTCGTCCACGCACAGCAGAACCGGTTCCGCTGCCACGGCCAGCAGGCGCATCACCGCTGCGGCCAGTGGAGCGGGGGCCGGCGGGTCGGGTTGCGTGGGGGTCGGCATGGCACGTTCATCGGAGGCCGCGGCCACCAGTTCCGCGGAGGCCGCCGCGGCCTGTTCCGCAGTGGCCGACGGGACCAGTTCATCGGTACCCCACGCCGCCACGTCGCCTCCGAACGCGGCGTCCAGGAGGGCTCGTTCTCTGGTGGGCAGGTCGGCGATCCCTGCCAGGGCGGGACGCAGGAGGCGGTGCAGCGCGGCATGCCGCAGTCCCCGCTCGCCGGGTGCCCACTGAGTCGACAGCACACGTATGCCCTGGCGGTCCGCCGCCGCCGCGGCGAAGCGGATGACGGCGGACTTGCCCGTGCCCGGAGCGCCGCTCAGGTGGAGCACCCGCCCCTCGCCGCGGGGCAGGGCCGTCAGCAGTGCGGCCACCATGTTCCGTTCCCGCTCCCGGCCGAGCAGGCCGGTGCCGTCCGGACCGACGTCGTCCGAGCCGATGTGCGCGCTCATCCCGTGATCTCCCACACTCCCCCGGCGCACCTCGGGTGCGTCCGCAGCCGTACTCGCGCGCGCGTGCTCACCTCGCGCATGCGCGTTCACCGCCCCTCCGCATGCTGTCCGTGCACACCCTCACCCGCATCACGCACACGTGCCACCATCGGGGCGCGTACTCTCACTCACATGTCCGCTCGTCCGGGAACGGGCTGTCCGCGCCCGCCGCCGCGTAGAGGTCGCGGATGCTGACGTCGGCTCCGAACTCCAGACGGCTGAAGACCCAGTCGATCGGGTGGCACTCCCGTGCGTCGGGCAGCTCCACGACGATGGGGACGGCCGTGGGGTGGGCGGCCGGGGCGTCCCGCCAGGCTCCGCCGATGTGACGCGTCAGGATCTCGCCGACGTAACAGCCGAAGGCGACGAGGGATTCCGCCATGTCCTCTCCGGTCACGCCTTCGGCCCGGAAACCGTCGACGATGTCCTCCACCAGATCGATGCTCTCCGGACTGTAGTCCAGCTCCGCACCGCTGATGTCGGCCGCCGCCGCGACGATGGCAGCGGCGTGCCGGGCCGCGTTGGCGGGCTCCAGCGGGGGGTTCAGGTGCACCTGCATGTCGGTCCTCGGGCTGTTTGCCGTCAATGGCGTCGAGGCTAACCGCACAACACCCGGTGGGACATGTCCCTGCCCGGATCGATATGGAACGTCGTAGTCCGGGCGGAGGAACGAAGGTGCCCCGTGGTGTCACGTTTGCAGTCGATCGACTCATGCCGCAGGTGGCCGCACCTGTCAGAGTCAGACCTGACTCGACCGACGAAAGGATCCCGGTGTGGCACGTCCTCGTGGATTCGACACCGACGCGGCAGTGGAGCAGGCCATGGCCCTGTTCTGGAGGCAGGGCTACCGCGCCACGCCGATGCCACGGCTGACGGAACTGCTGGGAATCGGCAGCGGCAGCCTGTACGCCGCCTTCGGTTCGAAGGACGGTCTCTACGCCCAGGCCTTGCGACGCTACTGCGACGGTCTGGTGGCGGCGCTGGACCGGGACGTGCGGGCGGGAGGCGACATCCGCACGGCCTTGCGGCGGTTGCTGCTCGCGATGGTGACGGCCGACGCCGCCGACCCGGAACGCGGGTGTCTGCTGGTCAACGCGATCGTCGAACGCGCGGCCCACGACGGCACCGTGGAGCAGGTCCACACGGCCATGACCGCCATCGAGGCCGTGCTGACCGAGGCGCTGGAACGCGCTCGGCTTCGCGGAGAGCTGTCCGGCGAGCGCAGTCCGGTGGAGCTGGCCCGCTTCCTCACCACGTTCATCCAGGGTCTGCACGTCATGAGCCAGGCGCGCGCCGACCGGGCGTTCCTGGAGCCGGCCGTCGCCGGGGCACTGCGGGTTCTCGACTGAGACCTCATGGCCGTCGATCATGTGACCGCGACCCGGTCCCTTCGGACCCGAGCCGGCCCACGAACGGGACGTGCCCCTCGTCCCTTCGTCGCCGGACGGCAGTCGAACGACTGATGCTCCGCAGACCCACGGGGACCGGCCCGGCGGATGCCGTGACCGAGGACCTGCTGATCGGCCTGACCGCCGACCTGGAGAAGCAGAGATGGATGTTCCAGGCCGAGAACCGGGGCTGAGGGGTACGGGGGCGGTCCCGTACGAGGGGACCGTCCCCAACAGACACGTGTGCGCGCCGGTCCGGGCGCAAGGCTGTCACTGCCGGCGACGGGCCCGCAGGGCGGCTGCCTTGACGCGGTTCCCGCAGGTCCACATCGCACACCATTCCCTCCGGCTGCCCCGGGAGCGGTCGAGGTAGACCTGTGTGCAGTCGGGGCGTCCGCACTCGCGCAGCAGCGCAGCGTCCCGGCCCGCGACGATCTCGACCGCCTCGCGCGCCAGGTCGGCCAGGGCGTGGGCGGCCGTACCGGAACGGCTCGTGCCTCCGGACCCCAGGCATAGGACCACCGGCACTCCGGCCGCCCGCCGGTTCACCGCGGTGACCGCCCCGGCGGGCAGGGGATCGCCGGCGAGGCGAGCCCGCACGAGCAGGTAGATCGCCTCTCGCAGCTCCAGGGCCGCGCGCAGGTCGGCGTGGTCGGATGCGGGCCGCTCGTCGAGCAGCCCGGACTCCACGAACCAGGAGTCGAGCAGCCCGGGAGAGCCGATCCGCTCGATCGGAACTGGCGCACGCCGCTCCTGCAAGGTGCCCACGAAGTCGAGGGTGGGCGTCCCGCACGGAAACACGTGTCTCACATGATCCTCCTGACAGGGAAGTGGACGCCCTTCCAGAGTAACCGCCTTGACAGGTGACGCTAGCCCGTGGGAATCTCTCGTCACCGGTCAGAGCAGTTACTTCTTGGTGAGGAAACCCCATGGCAGTCGTACGGTTCCATCTCGTCTCCACGCTCAGCCCGAAGGACGTGCTGGAAGTGCTGACCGACTTCGGCCCCTCCCGGGCGAAGGCCTGGCCCACGATCGACGCCGAACACTTCCAGGTCCACGGCCTCGGCGACACCTGGGCCGAGGTCACCGAGGGCACCGCCGCCGCCTGGGAACGTGCGCGCTACGAGTGGGAGCCGGACGGTGACACGGTCACCATCACCACCCTCGACTCCAAGCTCTTCGGAGCCGGCGGCGGCTGGGTCTTCCGGATGACTCCCGAGGACGACGGCACCCGGGTCGACGTCGAGCTGACGCGGCAGCCGAGCACCTTCAAGGGCAAGATGCTCGCCTCACTTCTCCCCCTCGCCGCCCCTTCGTCCCTGCGCAAGTCCTTCGCGGGCCCTCTACAGGCGAAGTGAGCCGCCCGCGGGCCCTGACACGTTCACACAGGTGACGGGTTCGCATGCCGAAGGGGCCGACAGCACGCGCTGTCGGCCCCTTCGGCGTGTGTACCGGCGCCTGCTCAGCCGGCCGTGGTGAGGTGGGTGGTGAAGAAGTCGGTGAGCTTGTCGACGGCGGGGTCGATGTACTGCTTCTTGTCGTAGAGGTCGACGTGGCTGGCGCCCTGGATGCGGTGCAGTTCCTTGGGGCCGGTGGCGCGCTGGTGTGCCTCGACGGCCATCCAGGCGGTGACGGCGCGTTCGCCGATGATCTGCAGGATCGGGCGGGGGCCGATCAGCGGGACGGCGAGGAAGGCGTCGAAGAAGGCGAGCTTGTCGACGCTCTGCCAGGGCAGGGACTTCGTGGACCGCTCGTGCTGGCCGCGTGAGGTGCAGTAGTACTCGAAGCCCTCGATGCCGTGCTCGCCGCCGAGTGCGCCGGCCTGCTCGGCGGTCTCGGGGAAGACCGGCAGCGCGCCGGGGTCCTCGCCGCGGGCGGCGGCGGTGCGGGCCGCCGCGGCGGCGTCCAGCAGGGCCTGGAAGACGGCCGGGTCCTGGCTGCCGTCCGCGCCGAGGCGGAACTGGCGGGCGACGTCGACGCCGCTGACGGTGGCCACGGCCCTGACGCGGTGGTCGCCGCCGGTGGCGGTCAGCGAGTAGCCGCCGGAGGCGCAGATGCCCAGCAGTCCGATCCGCTCGGCGTCGACCTCCTTGCGGGTGGTGAGGTAGGAGACGGCGGCCTTGAAGTCCTCCACGCGCTGGGCGGGGTCCTCCAGACCGCGCGGCAGACCGCCGGAGGCGCCCTGGTAGGCGGCGTCGAAGGCGAGGGCGACGAAACCGCGCTCGGCCATCAGCTGCGCGTACGTGCCGGAGGTCTGCTCCTTCACGGCGGTACCGGGGTGACCGACCACCAGCGCCGGCCGCGGACCCGACGCCGGGGTGTCGGGGGTGTAGAGGTGGGCGGCGATCTCGATGCCGGCGCTGTCGAAACTGACGGTGGTCCTGGCCATGAGGAGACTCTCTCTCGTCGATCGGCTTGTAGCGTTTTCGTCGGATCTACTCCCACACAGGGGAGATGTTCCTTTGGTTCTTACTGTGCTGCTGAGGAGCAAGCGAGGGAACCGTCAGATGACGGTGCGTCCGGCGGACAGTACGAGGGAAACCCGTAGCTCGCCGTTCCGGGCACACTTCTACGATCGCGGCAGGTCAGCGCAGGGAAAAGAGACAAGTTCCTGCCTGGGAAAGATCCTGCCCCCTCATACATATGTCGCAGCCGGGGTGACCGCGTGACACTGGAGAGCATGAATTCCGCATCCCATCTCCCCCTCGGCGCCTTTCTCAAGGCGCGTCGGGCGCAGCTGACGCCGCAGGAGTGCGGGCTGCCCGAGACGGACTCCGCCCGCAGGGTCGCCGGGCTGCGCCGCGAGGAGGTCGCCCAGCTCGCCGCGATCAGCGTGGACTACTACACCCGCCTCGAACAGGGCCGCGTCCGGGCCTCCGCCCCCGTGCTCGCCACCCTGGTCCGCGCCCTGCGCCTCGACGACGACCAGCAGAGATACCTCTACGAACTCGCCGGCCGCAACGACGACCGCCCACGCCGCCGTAGGCCCGCCCAACGCCTACGGCCCGCCATGCGCCGCCTGCTCGACCAGCTCACCCACACCCCCGCACTCGTCCTCGGCAAACGCCTCGACATCCTGGCCTGGAACCCGGCCGCCGTGGCCCTCTACACCGACTTCGCCGCACTCCCGCCGGCCCGCCGCAACTACATCCACCTGCTGTTCACCGACCCCGCCGTCCGGGCCCTGCACCAGGACTGGAACCACGACGCCCGCGACGCGGTGGCCGCCCTGCGCATGGAGGCCGCCGCCGACCCCGACGACCCCGAACTCGCCCGCCTCGTCGGCGAACTGTCCGTCCAGGACACGGACTTCCGCACCTGGTGGGCCGAACACCGCGTCAACAGCGCCGGCTACGGCACCAAGCACTACCACCACCCCCTGGTCGGCGACCTCACCCTCGACTGCGACACCTGGGCCGGCCCGGACAACTCCGGACAACGCCTCATGGTCCTCACCGCCCCACCCGGCAGCCCCGCCCACGACGCCCTGCGCATCCTCATCTCCTGGACCGCCGGGCAGGAGACCGGCACCGACCGAACGAAGGACCTGACCCGATGACCACCTGGACACCGGAGGACCAGGCCCTGTTCTCCGAGACCTACGCTCTCGTCCTGACCGCCGGGGACGACGGTCACGACGGCGTGGAGATCGGCATGGTGGTCGTCGACGGCCGGCTGTACGTCCGCGCCTACCGGGGAGTCCGCTCCCGCTGGTACCGGGCGGCGCGGGACCTCGGCCACGGACGGATCCAGGTGGCCGGCGTCACCCGGGACGTTCTCCTTCAGACTCGTGACCTGGACCTCTCCCCCGGGCTCGACGCCGCCTTCCGCGCCAAGTACGGCCCACTCGCCGACGCCCTCGTCACCAGCCCTCAGGCACGGGCCGCGACGATCAGGATCGACCCGGCGCCCGCGCCGGATTCCGGCACGGCTCCGGCCCTCTGAGGGCGCGGCCCGCGCCCGGAACACGTCGTCGTCGCCACCGAGGACGGTCTCGCCGCGGCGGCCCCGACCTGACGGCCGCCGGATTCGTCGGCGACATCTCGCGGTCTTCCGGCCGCGCTCACCCCCCGGTGACGACGAGCGGGCTCACAGTTCCAGTACCGCCTTGCCGGTGTTCTCGCCGGCGAAGAGGCCGAGCAGCGCCTGGGGGAACCGCTCGACGCCGCCGGCGATCACATGGGTGCGTTCCTTCAGCCGCCCGGAGCGCAGCCAGTCGGCGAGTTCGACGCGGGCCTCGCCGTAGCGCGCCGCGTAGTCGAAGATGACGAAGCCCGTCATGGAGGCCCGCTTGACGAGCAGTTGCATGTAGTTCGCCGGGCCCCGGAACCCCTGCTCGGAGTTGTACTGCGACACGGCACCGCTGATGACCACCCGGGCGCCGTGGGCGAGCGTGGTGAGCACGTCGTCGAGGATGTCGCCGCCGACGTTGTCGAAGAAGACGTCCACGCCGTCCGGCGCGAGGTCCCTCACCTGAGCCCGGACGTTCCCGGCCTTGTAGTCCACGGCCCCGTCGAAGCCGAGCTCCTCCACCAGGAAGCGGCACTTGTCGGGACCTCCGGCGATGCCGATCGCGCGGCACCCCTTGATCCGGGCGATCTGCCCGGTCAGCGCGCCGACGGAACCGGCCGCCGCGGAGACGACCACCGTCTGGCCGGGCTCGGGCCGGCCGATGTCGAGCAGGCCGAAGTACGCGGTCAGTCCGCTGTAACCAAGAGCGCCGAGGTGGACCGGCGCCTCGCCCAGGGACAGGTCGACCGGGGCGACGTCCCTGCCGTCGCTGATCGCGTACCGCTGGACGCCGAAGGTACCGCTCACCACCTCGCCCACGGGGTGTCCGGGGTGGCGGGACTCGACGACGCGGCCGATGCCCGCGGCGCGCATCACCTCGCCCAGGCCGACCGGGGGCACATAGCTGCGGCCCTCGTTCATCCAGGAACGCATCGCCGGGTCGACGGAGAGGTAGTCGACCTGGACGAGGAACTCCCCTTCGCCCGGCCGCGGGGCCGGTTCCTCGACGTACTGGAAGTCGGAGGCGGCGGGCAGGCCGACGGGGCGTGCCACGAGGCGGTACTGGGCGTTGGTGCGGGTCATGTGTCTGTCCTTCTCGCGTGCGGTGCAGTGGTCGGGGCGGGCGGGGCGGGCGGGGGTCACGTCCCCGGCCGGACGACCAGACGGCCCCGGACGGCGCCGCGGCGGATGCGGTCCAGGCCCTCGTTGAGGTCGGTGAACGGGATCTCCTCCACGACCGGTTCGATGCGGCCCTGGGCGATGAAGTCGAGCACCTGCCGGTACTCGTCCTTGCCGGCGCCGTACGAGCCGCGCAGTTCCACGCTCTTGCGGACGAGGTTGCCGGTGACGAAGCTCGTCGTCCTCGTGCCCAGGCCCACGACGACCACCCGGCCGCGACGGCGTACGACGTCGACCGCGGCGGACGTGGTGGACCCCACGCCCGCGAAGTCGACAACGGCGTCGGGCCGCAGGTCGGCGAGTGCGGTGAGGTCGGTGAAGCAGTCGCGCGCGCCCGCCGCGCGGGCCGCTTCGAAGGTGTCCGGATTGATGTCCACGCCGTAGACCGTGGCCCCCGCGAGCACTCCGGTACGGACCCCGTTCAGGCCGAGGCCGCCCAGTCCGACGACGGCGATCACCTCCCCCGGCCTGGCGCGGGCCTCGGTGCGGACGGCGTGGTAGGCGGTGACGACCGAGTCCGTGGCGACGGCCGCGTGGACCGTGGAGACGCCGTCGGGTATGCGAACGAGGGTGGAGGCGTGGGCCACCAGACGCTCGGCGTAGCCGCCGTCGACACCGATGCCCGGCGCGTAGTGCGCCTGTACCTCGGGATGCGCGATGATCGCGACGGCGACGCGGTCGCCCACCGCGTACCCCTGCACGCCCTCGCCGAGGGCGGACACGCTGCCCGCGACCTCGTGGCCGAGGGTGAAGGGCGGGCGCCGGGTCAGCTCCATCGTGCCGTCGAGCGCGTGGACGTCGGAGTGGCACAGACCGGCGGCCTCGACGTCCACCACGACCCAGCCGGCGTCAGGCACCGGGTCCGGCACGTCCATCAACCGTAACGGCGTGCCCTGGGACACGTATCGGAAGGCCTTCATCGACGAACTCCAAGCCTCGGTCCAAGCGGACCGGCGCGGTGCGGCACCGCGCCGGTCCTCCTACATGAGATGTACGGTCCGTAGGCCCTGGAAGGTTCGTCCGGGCCGGCACACGGTCGCACTTGACCGCCGGCACACGGTCCGCACCGGCCGTCGGCGGGCCGGTCGGCCGAGGGCCATGCGCGGGTCCTGCGGGGCGCCGGCCCCGGGGGTCCGCGTCTCTGGTTCTTGCGGACAAGGCCTACTCCTCCCACCCGATCCGTGACCACCCGCGCAAGCGCGCTCTCCGGGCGATGATTCCGCTCCCGACCGATCAGCGTGGCCACCGACTGCGCCGAGGCAGCGGAACCGTGCCGCTCACCGGCGCGATCGGCGACCCCGGCGCCCGAGGACCGCCGGGCCCTGGACAGGGACCGAAGTGACCGTCCGTTCCATGGACGGTCAACGGCGCCTGGCGCGAGGCACGCCCCGGGCAGCCCCGCCGTCGTCAGAGAGTGCGGGCGAAGAGGGCGAGGAGTTCGGTCCAGTGCCGCTCGGCCGCTGCGGGGTTGTAGGCGGCGGTGTCGGACTGGGTGTAGCCGTGGTGCGCGCCCTCGTAGACCTCGCACCGGTGCTTGACGCCCGCCTCGGTGAGCGCCTGCTCCAGGCGGCTGACCTGGTCCTCGGGCATCGACGGGTCGTCGTCGGCGTGCGCGAAGTACAGCTCGGCCGTGACCCGGCCGGCGAGCAGGTGCGGGCTGTCGGGCGCCTCGCTCGCCAGCCAGCCGCCGTGGAAGCCCGCCGCCGCCGCGACCCGGTCGGGGTGGGTGCCCGCCGTGTACAGCGCGAGCCGGGCGCCCATGCAGTATCCGGTGATGCCCACCGGCCCGTCCGCGACCTGCGGCGCGTCCGCGAGCCACGCCAGATAGGCCCCTGCGTCGCGCCGCGTCAGCTCGGTGGTGAGCGACTCCATCAGCGGTACGACCTTCCCGACGATGTCGGGGCGGGCCTCCATGTCGATGAACTCGGGCAGTTCCACGACCGGGGCGCGTCCGTGCCGGTAGAAGACGTTCGGGACGAGCACCGTGTAGCCGGAGGCCGCCAGCCGGTCGGCCATCGCCTTCAGGTGCGGGCGGAGTCCGAAGGCGTCCTGGTACATGAGCACCCCCGGATGTGCTCTGCTGTCGTCCAGGTGTGCGAGGTAGGCGTCGGCGGTGCCGTCCGCGGTGTCGATGTCGACGAGGGTTCCGATCACGGCGTTCATGGGTGGGTGCCTCTCTGCCAGGGACAAATCGGGCATGCGGAGGTTCGCGGGGCGGTCCTCCGCTCACACGTGACGAACACATCGGTTCGTCTCCCGATTCCCACACATGGGAGACGGCCGTCCCAACGGGGGATGTGGGACGGCCGTCGCAGCCCTCCGCTCCTCGACCGAGCGGCGGACCTGCATACGGTACAACGGAGCCGGTCGGCCTCGGGTTCAGCCCCAGGCCGACGATCCGGCGATGTCTCGCACCGAGTCCCGGCTACCCCCAACTGTTCGGCCACGGCGGTGAGTTAATTTCCGCCACTTCATGCTGTGCCTCCAGGTAGACACATATGATCCGTGGCGACATGCCACGATCACATGTCGCGGAGCCGGTCGCCCGGCCCTTCCCTCACACTTCGAGGACGAGACTGACGTGAACGACTTCCATCCCGGCCGCCGACGCCTGCTGAAGATGTTCGGACTGAGCGCCACCGCCACCACCGCCGCCATCCTCCAGGCCGACCCGGTGCTCGCCGCGACCCTCGGCCACGACGAGAAGACCGGTGTCTCCCCGGCCACGTACCGGGCCCCCAAGGGGCTGGCGCAGGACACCGCTGCCAAGCAGACCGCGCTCGACTGGATCACCGCCAACGAGGACGTGATCACCAAGCTGAGCGACGACGTGTGGCAGCACGCGGAGCTGTCGCTGCGCGAGTGGAAGTCCTCCCTCGCCCACGCCAAGCTGCTGCAGGACAACGGCTTCACCATCGAGTGGGGTCCGGCCGGCTTCCCGACCGCCTTCGTCGCCACCTACGGCACCGAGGGACCCGTCCTCGGTTTCAACGCCGAGTACGACGCCCTGCCGGGGCTGTCGCAGAAGAAGGGCGTGTCCACCCACGACCCGCTGGTGTACAACTACGACGCCTACGGCCCCACCTACGGCGCCGGCCACGGCGACGCCCACAACTGCCTCGGCGCCGGTGGCACCGCCGCCGCCATCGCCGTCGCGCGGGCGATCCGCGCCCACGGGCTGAAGGCCACGGTCAAGCTGTTCGGCAGCGCGGGCGAGGAACAGCTCGTCGGCAAGGCGTACGCGGTGAAGGAGGGCGTCTACGCCGGCCTCGACGCCTTCCTGGACTGGCACCCGTTCAACATCACGGTGCCGTTCTGGAACACCACCAGCGCACTGGTTTCGGCCACGTTCACCTTCCTCGGCGCCTCCGGTCACGGCGGCACCCCGCTCGGCAACAAGAGCGGCCTGGACGGTGCCCTGCTGATGGCGACGATGTCGGAGTACCTGCGCGAGAAGAACGTCGCCCCCTCCGGGCGGTTCCACTACGCGATCATCAACGGCGGCGGCGCCCCGAACGTGACCCCGGACATGTGCTCCATCTGGTTCTTCGTCCGCGAGGGCAGCCCGGCACGCGCCCGGGTGCTGTACGACAAGATCGTGGAGTGCGGAAAGGCCGCCGCTCAGGCCAGCCAGACCCGCCTGGTGCACAAGTTCCACTCCGCGACGTGGAACCTGCTGGCCAACAAGGCCGGCGCGGAGCTGCTCAACGACAACATGCGGCAGATCGGCGCCCCGAAGTTCACCGACGCCGACCACACGCTGGCCAAGAGCATCCAGAAGTCGCTGGGCAAGCCCGAGGTGGGCATGCCGACCGAGCTGACCCCGCTCGCTCCCCCGGCGGCCGCCTACACCGGCGGGCTGGCCACCGACACCGCCGACATCAGCTGGCAGGCGCCGACCGCCGTGCTGCTGTCCGCTGCCTACCCGCCCGGCCTGCCCAACCACAACTGGGGGGTCACCGCGACGGCGGCCACCAACATCGGCCACCAGGCACTGCTGTCCGCCGCCCGCTACCTGGCGGCGGGCGCGCTCGACCTGATCGAGCAGCCGGAGCAGCTGGACGCGATGAAGCAGGAGTTCAAGGACCGTACCGAGGGCGTCGAGTGGGCCTCGATGATTCCCGACGGGAACCAGCCGCCGCTGTACGAGCCGCCGGCCGAGTTCCTCAAGGAGACCGGGCAGAGCTGGCCGCCGAAGGGCGTGACCTGGCCGGTGCCGCCGGTGGTGGCGGCCGAGCAGCTCGGCACGACCGGCCCGAACCTCCCGCCCGTCACCTGATACCGGGCAGTCCCCCGATGCGGGGGCGGTCCCCCGATGCGGGGGCAGTCCCCGCTCCTCGCTCTCCCCCGCCCGTGGATGTCCTCCCCTCCCACGGGCGGGGGCCGGCATCTGCGGCCCCGGATCCCGCCCCCCCTCTGCGGGCCCCCTCACTCCGCCAGCGAGGCCGCGTCCCCCATCACGATCACCGGGTGCAGCGTCGGGTCGAGCGTGCGCAGCAGTTGCCTCATGTGGCCCTGCGACAGGCTCACACAGGCGTGCGTGGGGCCGCCGTGGTCGACGTGCAGCCAGATGCCGCCGCCCTTGTCCGCGCCCTGCGGCCTGGTCCAGTCGAGAGGGGAGGTGCCCCTCACGCGGTTGTAGTCGATGGCGACGACGTAGTCGAAGGACCCGGCGAGGGGTTCACCGCCGAAGCCGGTACCGCCGACGGCGAACCCGCCGGACCGCGTGTACGGAAGCTTGGAGCCGGGGTCGGGCAGCAGGCCTCCCGCGTCGCTGAGGGTGAACACGCCGATGGGTGAGCGCAGATCGCCGAGGTGGTGGTCCGTCGTCCAGCCCTTGAAGGCGTTGTGTGCCTGCCAGGTCGCGCCGCCCTCCCAGCCGGACGCGGTCCACCGGTACAGCACCACGTGGGAGCGGGAGGAGTTCTTGTCCTGCCCCGTGACGAGGACGACCTGCCGGGCGTTCGCGGGGATGCGGGCCGACGTCTTCGGGCCCAGACCGGGAAGGTGTGTGCCGGTGGCGGAGGCCGGGTCGGCAGTCGTCACCGTACGGGAGATGCCCGGTGCGGCCGGCAGCGCGCCGCTCGGCGCCGCGTCCGGTGCGACGGCCTGAGCCCCGTGGGCGGGATCGGCGGTGGTCGCGCCGGTGGTTGCGCATCCGCTGACGGAGGCCGCGGCGACCAGGGCGACCACGGGGAGCGGCAGACGCCTGCCGGGGTCGGCGAGCAGTGCGCGTAACCGGTCGCCGGTCGAGGGCGCGCGGTGCCGGCCGGTACGGGCACGCTGGTAGGACGAGGACATGGCTGAGGCGACCCCCACTTCACGGTGCATGTCGGTGCGCGGCGGGAATCCGCACGGACGCGGGCCGGCGACGCCGGGTTTCCGTCGTCCATGTGTGGCGTCCGCCGGTTGAGGCACGTATGAACTTGAAGATACATGTACCGTGGCGGCCCGAGGACAGCGGCCGCTCGGCGGCTTGCCGCAACGGCCGCCCGACGCCTTTCGGCGGCAGCCCGCCCGGCGGCTTCGCGGCGCGGCGCAGCACATTGACTTACGTCGCGCCTTTCTTGCTCCGTACGCCGCGTCGCCGCGTCACCGGCTGCCCGGTCGGGCCTCGTCCTTTGACCGTCAAGTGACCGATGTGCGGGTTGCGCCCCTGGGCGAAGAGTGGGAGGCGCAGACTTCCTACCACGGAGGGGAACTCCCGTCATGCACCGTGATCAGTCACCACTGCGGGCGCGGTCGACGCCCCAGCATGTGCCTTCGCTGCTCCTGGACCTGGACCAGATGCTCGACGAATTCACCCGGCAGCCCCTGCAGGCGGAATTCCGGTTCGACGCGGACATGCCCGCGGTGATCACCGTCGAGTTCCTGGCGGAGCGAGGACCGAGCCTCATCTGGCGGTTCGGCCGCGAGCTGCTGTACCGGGGCCTGACGTCGATGAGTGGCTGCGGCGACGTGCGGATGTGGCCGACGCTGCCCGGTGAGCGGCCCTCGTCCTGGCTGCTCCTCGAATCGCAGGAGGTGGAGGCCCTGTTCGAGCTGCCCACCGCGCCGCTGGCGGAGTGGCTCGACGCCACCTACCGGATCATTCCGGCCGAGGCGGAGATGGCCGGTCTGAACTGGGACGACTTCCTCCTTGAGCTGCTCGACGGTCCGGCAGCGCCGTCCGAATGAGCGCGGCCGGGCCCGGCCAGGGATGACTTGCGCCCCGTCGCGTCACCTGTCAGAGTGGTGACGCACAGGGTTGCCGGACGTCGGGCCGGTGGGCGACACGGTCACACGTATGCCGCCCCGGACGCCCGAGGACAACGCTGTGCCGCAGGCCGCACGCGCGGCGACGAGGAGGAATGACGTGAAGAGCAGCAACCCGATCTTCTCCCGCTGGGGCGCCGCCCGTGACGCCGCCCCGGCGGACGCATACATGCGCCGCCCGGTGGGCGCCACGGCCGGAGGCCGGCCGGCGGACGACTACCTGACCAACCCCTACGCCTCGGCCGCCGGCGCGGGCCCCGACGCCGACGTACGGACCGCGCGGAACGCGATCACGATGGACGACGTCGTCGTCCGCACCGCGACGACGCTCGGCACCGTGGCACTGACGGCAGTGCTGTCCTGGCTCCTGCTGCCCGTCGACGAGGCGAACATCGGCCGCTCCTACGGCATCGCCGTGGGCGCCGCCCTGATCGCCTTCGTCCTGTCGATGATCCAGGCGTTCAAGCGGGCGCCGTCCCCGGCGCTGATCCTCGGCTACGCGGCGTTCGAGGGTGTCTTCCTCGGCGTCATCTCCAGCGCGACCTCGACGTACATCGCGCCGGGCGTGGTCGTCCAGGCGGTGCTCGGCACCTTCGCCGTGTCCGCGGGCGTCCTCATCGCCTACCGGATGCGCTGGATCCGCGTCACTCAGCGGTTCGCCGGCTTCCTCGCCGCCGCCGCGACCGGCTTCCTCCTGCTCCTCGTCGCCGACCTGCTCTTCTCCGCCTTCGGCGCGGGCAACGGCCTGGGCTTCCACAGCGGCGGCCTCGGCATCGTCTTCGGCGTGATCGGCATCCTGCTCGGCGCGGGCTTCCTCGCCCTGGACTTCCGGCAGGTGGAGGACGCCATCGCCTACGGCGCCCCCCGCGAGGAGGCGTGGCTGGCCGCCTTCGGTCTCACCACGACACTGGTGTGGATCTACCTGGAGGTGCTCCAGGTGCTGACCATCTTCAACAGCGACAACTGAGTTCTCCGGCGCCGGAGGGGCATGCGCGTTGCGCATGCCCCTCCGGCGTGTCCGCCCCCACGCCGGCCGGCTGAACCAGCGCGGGGCCCGGCTCGTCTTCAGCACGGGGACCTGACAGCATGTCAGGCACCGCCCGGGCCCGCCCGGGACGGTCCTGGACCGCCAGAACGGGAGAGGCATCCATGAGTACGCACGAGCAGTGCCCGTACCAGGACGGCAGGGTGGTCATCGATCACGCCTTCAAGGCCGACTCCCCCGCGCGGTACGCCCGGCTCCGGGAGCTGGGCCCCATCCACCCGGCCGAGTTCCACCTCGGCCTGAAGGGCTGGGTGGTCGTCGGCTACGACCTGGCCCGCGAGGCGCTGACCCATCCCGCCCTGCTCAAGGACGCCACGCCCGCCGCCGAGGCCCTGGCCGCCGCCGGCTATGTGCTCCACCAGCCCTCGGTCGGACTCGGCGCGCAGATGATGGAGGCCGACCCGCCCGAGCACACCCGCCTGCGCCGGCTGGCCTCGGCCGCCTTCACTCCCCGCCGTACGGCCGAACTGGCGCCGCGCATCGAGCAGATCGCCCACGACCTGATCGACGCGATGCCGCCCTCGGGCGAACTCGACCTGGTCGAGGCGTTCAACGCCCCGCTGCCCGCCACGGTCATCGCCGAACTCCTCGGTATCCCGCACCGGCACCACCTGGACTTCCGCCGCTGGTCGGGGCAGGCGCTCCAGGTGGCCTCGCCCGAGCACCGCCCGGCACTGGCCGCTCTGCACGGACTGCTGGCCGACCTGGTCGCGGACAAACGCCGTCGTCCCCAGGACGACCTCTTGTCCGCCCTGGTGGCCGTGCGCGACGAGGAGGACGGCCGGCTCTCCGAGGAGGAACTGGTCGGCACGGCCATGATGCTGGTCGTCGCGGGGCACGAGAGCACGGTGAACCTGCTCGGCAACGCCGTGCTGGCGCTGCTGCGACACCCCGGCCAGCTGCGGCTGTTGCGCGAGCGGCCCGAGCTGCTGCCCGGCGCGGTGGAGGAGTTCCTGCGCTACGACACCTCCGTCGAGCGCTCCACGAGCCGCTACGCCTCGGCAGACCTCGAACTGGGCGGGGTGTCGATCCCCCGGGGCAGCATGATCGTCGTCGCTCTCGGCTCGGCCGGGCACGACGCCCCGCAGGTGGACGGCGGCGACGACCCCGCCGTTCTCGACGTGACCCGCCCGGGCGCCCGCCATCTCGCCTTCGGACACGGCATCCACTACTGCCTCGGTGCCCCGCTCGCCCGGCTGGAGACGGTCATCGCCCTGCGCACCCTGCTGTCCCGCGTCCCCGAGCTGGAACTGGCCGCACCGCCGGACTCGCTCGACTGGATCGGTTCCGGGATCATCCGCGGCGTGCTGTCCCTTCCGGTGCGCTACCGCGTCGGCTGACGCCAACGGGCAAGGGGCCCCGGCCCGCACATCAGACACGCCGATCGGCAGAAGACCCCCGGCCCGCACACCGGACACGCCAACCAGCACAAGGCCCCCAGCCGGCACACCGGACACACCGACCAGCACAAGGTCCCGGCCCACGCGTCCCGGCCCGGCGCAGAGAAACGTCCCGGCCCGCGCCAGGGGGCGCGGGCCGGGACGGTACCGGGTAGGGCGGTCAGACGGTCCGCGTGCGCAGCTGGCGGCCCTTCCAGCCGAGCAGCAGGGCCTGGAGGATGAACCACACCCCGCCGCCCGTGGCGTAGACGGACAGCACGTCGAGCGAGGGATTGTCGCCCGCGGCCTGGATGTTGTAGAAGAAGCCGACCAGGAAGGACAGCCCGCCCGAGATCAGGGTCGGCCACTGCTTGCCCAGTTCGGGACCGCGCCGCCGCAGCCCGACGACCACCTGGGCGGCACCGGAGACGACGGCCCAGGCACCGAACACATGGAGCACCGGCGCGACGCCACCGGCCCCGGCGATACCGACCGCGATGGCGGCCAGCGTGCTGAGCACCCCGTTGAACGCGGTGACCCGGCGCTCCGAACCGTCAGGCGTGGCGCGGTAGTCGATCAGCGAGGAGACCGCGTCGATCAGCGGGTAGGCGACCAGCAGGGTGATGGCCACGGCGTCGACGTTCTCGTGAGCCTTGGCGAACGCCAATGCCCATGCCACGGCCAGCACGCCGCGGCCCAGGTACAGCCTCAGCAGGGAGGAACGTCCGTCCGCCGCCGTCGAGCTCGACGGTGTGGCTGTCTGCGTGCTCATGAGGGTGGGGCCTTTCTCGGATGGTCAGGTGGTCGGCGGTCGGGTCAGTGCCGGGACGGGAGGACGCACCGGAAGCTGGAGGCGACGGCCGGGTCGCCGTGGCCGTCGTAGCGGGACACCGACGGGTAGCTGCACAGGTCGCGGGTGACGCTCTTGCCCTCGGCGTTGATCAGGGTGGCGGGCAGCGTCTCGGGCGCCTTGCCGTGCTCGACCCAGGTGCGCAGCGCGCCGAGGTCGTCGGTCGTGGCACCGCTGCCGTTGTTCAGGCCGCAGTGCGCCGTGCCAGGGGCGAGGAAGAGACGGTAGAAGTCGTCGACCTTCTTGGCGCCGCCCAGCTCCCGCTCGACCTGCTTGCGGTACTTCACGGTGCCCTGGGTGGGGATGTACTGGTCGGCCTGGCCGTGCCAGCTCAGCAGCTTGCCGCCGGACTTGCGGAAGGCGGACAGGTCCGGGTCGTCCGTGCCGATGATCTTGTCGTACTCGGCCTCGGACTGCTTGAACAGCTGCGTGAACTGGCTGTAGGTGATCGTCGTGAGGTCGAAGGACGGCTGCTTCTCCAGCCAGGTCTGGACCCAGGAGGCGGGCACCGGGAAGGGGGCGCCCTTGACGTTGCCGTTCGCGTCCGGCGGGGTGACGCCGGCCAGACCCGACAGGTCGGCCCCGATCGGGACGCCGGACCACAGCTTCTTGCCCGACGCGGTGCGCGGGCCGTCCCAGATCTTGCGGACCACGGCCGCGTCGGCCGCCGTGATGGTCAGCTCCTTGCCCTCGCACACCACCTTGGTGCCGATCAGCCGGCGCGGATCGAAGTCGCACCGGGCCGGGTCGTTGACCAGGCCGTCCTTGACGCCGTCGAGCGGGTCACAGGCCTTGACGGCGGCATCGGTGAAGGCCTTGAACTCACAGGAGGTCGGGTAGGTCTTCTCGTTGTTCATGACCACCTGCGGCCACAGGGTGGCGACCTCGAACTCGTCCCAGTTGATGGCGGGCGCGTTGGCGAGGATGCCGTCGTAGTCGTCGGGGTGACGCTGGGCCTCCATGTAGCCCTGGCGTCCGCCGGTGGAGCAGCCGTTGAAGTACGCGTAGGAGGCGGGCCTGCTGTAGAAGCCGTCGATGACGTCCTTGGCGACGACCGCGGCCTCGTGCTCCGAGCGGCTGGCGAAGTTCTTCAGCAGCGTCGTGTCGACCTTGCCCGCGCTGGTCAGGGCCCAGCTGGTGTCGATGTAGGTGCCGACGCCGGCGTCGGTGGTCGCAGCGGCGTAACCGTTCTTGACCGCGGCGGCCAGGCCCGCGCCGTAGTCGCCGGCGGCGTAGGCCGAGCCGCCGATCGTCTGGAGGCGGCCGTTCCAGCCGTTCAGCGGGAGCCAGACGCGCACCTTGGCGTGGTCGCCCTGACCCGGATGGGTCAGCGTCACCGTCACGTCGCAGAACGCCGGTACGTCGGGGATCTGCGCCCCGGGCAGCGGGGTGACCGGGGGCACGTCCACGGTGCCCGCCGCGTGGCTGACCGCGGTCACGCTCTCCACCTTGGTACCGGCGGGGGCCTGCACGGGCAGCGACCGGCAGCCGAGCGGCGTCGAGGCGGTGTTCTCCGGCTCCGCCGACGCGGTCGGCACCCACAGTGCCGCGGCCAGCGGCACACCGGCCGCGAGGACAGTCAGAAGTGAGCGTCTCATTGATTTCCATCCCGGAAGTAGATGTGCGCCTGACCGCGGCGACACAGGTGCACGGCACATGAGCTGAACGTGGCTGAGGTCGGCGGGCCCCCACGAGCGGCGTCCGCACGCGTGCCTCCGCGACCTCGGTATGCGACCGGGGCGACCTCGGTAGGCAACCGAGGCGGCCTCCGATCGCCGAAGACTGAGCCAGACAGTATCACCGGTCAAACCGGTGATGGAAGGGGGCACACGTATCGAGGTCACATGTATCGGGGTCACATGTCGTACGGCCGCTGGGGTGCCCTCGACCTGGTTCCACTGTGGCGGGGCTGTCACGAGACGACAACAGTCAGTTGACGGTCCGGGCCCACGGCTTCGGGCGGGACTCTGTAAAAGAGCTGTTAGGTCATTCGACGGTCGGCCGGGCCGCAACCTCGGCCCCGGGGATGTCCATCTCCAGCCAGACGGTCTTGCCCCGGCCGCTCGGAGAGGTGTTCCACGTCTGCGCCAACGCGTCGACCAGGTACAGGCCGCGGCCGTGTTCCGCCCGCGCGCTGCCCTCGTCGGTGAGCGAGTAGGCGGTGGGCACGGGCGGGTCGCTGTCCGAGTCCCGCACCTCGAGACGGACCCGGTCGCCGAACGCCCGCAGCCGCAGGTCCACGTCGCTGCCCGCGTGGATGAGCGCGTTGGTCACGAGTTCCGAGGTGATGAGTTCGAGGTCGTCCGACAGATCGGCCAGACCCCAGTCGCACAGGCGCTCGTGCACGAAGCCGCGGGCCTCCCGGACCGCCCGCAGGTCGCGCCGGTGCACGTGGAAACGCGCGATACGGGGCGCCGCGGAGTCGTCCGCTCCCTCGTAGCGGGCCAGCAGCAGCGCGGCGTCGTCGCGCCCGCCGGGGGTGTCCGCCAACAGGCGGTCCGCCAGGATCTCCAGGTCGGCGCCCGGCCCGTGGCCGCCGGCGTCCAGGCGTGCGCCGACGTCGTCGCTGTCCGGTTCCTGCGCTCCGTCCGAGTAGAGCGCCAGCACGGTTCCGGGCCGCAGGATGTGCTCCTGGGAGCGGTAGGGGGTGCGTCCGTGCAGTCCGAGCGGCACGTTGGCCGGTGCCCGCAGCGGGCGGACGGTACCGTCGGGCAGCCGCGCGAGCGGTGCCGGATGCCCGGCCAGCGCCACCTCGGCCACCCCTGTCTCGGTGTCCACGGCCACCACGCAGCAGGTGGCGAGCAGTTCGGTGCCCAGCCGGGACAGCAGCCGGTCGGTGCGTTCGAGCAGCGCGGCCGGCCCGTGGCCCTCGGTGGCGTAGGCGGCCACCGAGGTGCGCAACTGGCCCATGACGGCGGCGCTCTCCAGCGTGTGGCCCTCGACGTCCCCGATGATCAGCATCACGCGGGCGTCCGGCATCGTGATCACGTCGTACCAGTCCCCGCCCGCCTCGCTCGCGGCCTGGGCCGGCCGGTACCGGGCCGTGGTGGGCAGGCGCGGCGCCTCGGGGAGGACGGCGGGCAGCAGCCGCCGCTGCATGCCCACGGCGAGCACCTGACGTGCGGCGCTCAGCTGGATGCGCTGAACCGTCGCGCCCAGCAGCCCGGCCATCATGGTCAGCACGGCCCGCTCCTCGGGCGGGAACGTCCGCGGCCCGTCGAACGACAGGCAGCAGACCCCGACGACAGGGGCGGCGTCGGCCATCGGCAGATCGACCACGTGCCGGCTGCCGACGAGCGGCAGGTAGGCGGCGGCGTGCTCACCGCTGCCGTAGCGCGGCACCCCGCTCGACGGGGCCCCGGGCTCGGCGTCCCGGACGCGGCCCGTGGACGGCGGTCCGCAGGAACCGGGGATGAACAGCGCTCGTCCCCGCATCGCCCGCGCGGCGGGCGTGTCCGCGTGCAGGGCGCCGCCGTGCAGCTCGGACACCAGGTCCGAGGAGTCCCCGCTGTGGCCCAGGACCCACAGCCGGCCCTCGGCCGCCGAGGTCAGTGCCAGCGCTCGGGCGCGCATCGGCGCCACGACGCAGAACTCGGCCGCTCCGACGACGTGTTCCATGGTGGTCGCCCGGTTCAACATGTCCGTCAGCCGCTGAAGGGCGTACAACAGGGTCATCCCCGCGGAGCCGGGCACCCCCGGCACGCCCCGGACGACGGCCTGCTCCCCTGCCGCGGCCGGAGGTCCGGTGCCGAACACCGGCACCAGCACGGGCAGGCTCCCGGGCGCGATCGTGGCGCCACGGGCGTGGAGCCCGGCCAGCAGCACGGCCAGCCGGTCACCGATCCGGGTGAGTTCCCGGCAGTCCGCGTCGCTGTAGCCACCGCTGTCCTCGGTGCGCAGCACGGTCAGCGAACCGAAGCGATGCCCTTCCGTCTCCAGGGGGACCGAGGCGACGGTGTAGGGGTAGGCCAGCGCCCCGCGCTCCGGTTCGGGGAGCGGATCCGGTTCGGCCAGGAACGCCACACCGTGGTCGGCCAGGGCGCGCGCGGAGGCGTAGGGCGAGTCCAGGGTCATCCGGCCCGGAAGCGTCAGCACGGACGGCGGGCTGCCGCCGATCATGGCGGCACGCAGTTCGCCGCCGTCTGGGATCAGCAGGTACACGGCCGCCGCGACCGCGTCCAGACGGCGAGCGGTCTGGTGCACGGCACGGTGCAGCACCGCCGTCAGCTCGTCGCCGAGCACTCCGGCGGACTCCGGTCCCCGGCCGTCCGGGGACCCGGCGTCAGGAGCGCTGCGGTCGTCCATGAGCCCTTCCGGCCAGACCTGCCCCTCCTTGGGGGACATGTCACACCTTGTCCGCTTCCTCGGTTTCACCGGTCACGGTACCCATCCGCTCCTCCTTCAGCCACCGGGAGTGGTGGCGCTCCGCCCAGGACCGGCTGACGTACCCGGTGCGCATCCCGAGTCTCGCCTCCGGGTCCTCGTACGCCCGGCGCATGTGTCCGAGCAGGACGAAGGTGATGGCCCAGGCCAGGAGGTCGTGGACGAAGATCGCGCTGGTGCGGGAGATGAAGGGCAGCAGCCCCATGAACCACATCAGCAGACCGGTGAACATCATCATCAGCACGGCCCCGGCGATCCAGCCCGCGTAGATCTTCTGGCCCGCGTTGAACTTGCCGGCCGGTCGCGCCTCGGGCGACATGCGGCGTTTGCGCACGGCCCGCAGCCACTGCCGGTCGTACACCGCGAAGCGGTTCAGCCGGCGCAGGTCCGCGCGGAAGTCGGCGGACAGGAGCCCGAGCAGGAAGGGCAGCGGGAGCGAGATGCCCGACCACTCGTGCAGCGTGACCATCAGGTGCCGCCGCCCGACGAGCTGGGCCAGCGGCCCCAGGTACAGGCAGGCGGCGGTGACCAGGCACACGAGCATCAGGTAGCCGGTGGTCCGGTGGACCATGCGCTCGGCGCTGCTGAACCGGCGCAGACGACCGGGCGGTTCAGGCCGCGTCGCTGTGCCGGTCGGCGTCGTCGAGCCAGCCGTCGACCGCATAACCGCGTTCCTCCCAGTAGCCGGGAACGACCTCGTCGGTGACCGAGATGCCGGACAGCCACTTGGCCGACTTGTAGAAGTACATGGGTGCCACGTAGAGGCGGACCGGTCCGCCGTGTGCGTGGGTGATGGGCTTGTCCTGCATGTTCAGGGCCACCAGAACGTCCGAGCGGCGGGCCTGTTCCAGGGTGAGGCTCTCGGTGTAGGCGCCGTCGAAGCAGGTGAAGCGGACCGCCGCGCCCGGGGAACGCACCCCGGCGGCGTCCAGGATGTCCGCCAGCTTCACGCCCTCGAAGGGCGTCTTGTCCACACGCCATCCGTCCGTGCACAGCACATCGTGGACGACCCGGGTCTGCGGCATCGCGCGCAGCTCGTCGAGCGTGTAGGTCTTCGGCTTCTCCACCAGACCGCCGACCTTGAGTTCGTAGTTCGTCGCGTCCTTGTGCGGCACCGAGCCGACGACGCTGTAGTACCGGAAACCGCCCGGATTGGGCAGCAGACCGGTCAGGCCCGTGGCGTCAACCTGGGAGGCGGCACCGAGGAACCCCTCCCAGCCGCGCTGCAGATAGGGCGCGGCGGCGAGCCCGGCGGCGCCCGCGCCGAGCATGCCCAGCATCGCCCGCCGTCCCACCGGTGCGCCCTCGGCCCTGCGCTTGGGCTTTCCTGCCATGGTCAGTGTGCTCCTTAGAGGTGGCGACGATCCCGGCGGAGTGCGGCCGGACGGGCAGGCACCGGTTCGAGCGGAGCCCACACGTGTGAACACTGGCCGGCCGCCTGCGATACCGTCACCTATTCAACTGGTGACGATGGTGACACGGCCGTCCACGGCTGTCAACCAAGGGCACATATGTATGAACCCCCGCCCCCGTGAACGCCGGACGCCCACCTGCTACGCTGTGAGGGACCTTGGACCGTGTGATCGAGGAGTCGCAGACGTGGTGGGTGAAGACGACATCTCCGGGTGAGATCCGGACCTGACGGCCACCGGCCGGTGCACAGGAGCACCGCCGACGTGGTCCGCTTCGTCGTACTCCCTGCTCCCACATCTGCCCAGGGCAGAGGTCTATGCTCTGCCATCAGTACCTCGAGGTCGCCTTCATGTCCGACGCCGCCGTCGTCTGCTCGAACCTTTCCTTCGCCTGGCCGGACGACACCCCGGTCTTCCACGACCTGTCCTTCACCGTGACCACCGGCCGCACGGGCCTGGTCGCCCCCAACGGCTCCGGCAAGAGCACCCTGCTCAAGCTGATCGCCGGGGAACTCAAGCCCGCCACCGGCTCGGTGTCGGTGGGCGGCACACTGGGCTATCTCCCCCAGAGCCTCCCGCTGACCGGCGACCTCACCGTCGCCGAGGTGCTCGGCGTCGCCGCGGTGATCCGCGCCATCGACGCCGTCGAGTCCGGGGACGTGAGCGAGGAGCACTTCACCACCATCGGCGACGACTGGGACATCGAGGAGCGCACCCGCGCCCAGCTCGACCGTCTCGGCCTCGCCGACCTCACCCTGGACCGCAGCCTGGGCACGCTCAGCGGCGGCCAGGTCGTTTCGCTGGGCCTCGCCGCCCAGCTGCTCAAGCGCCCCGACGTGCTGCTGCTCGACGAGCCGACCAACAACCTCGACCTGGAGGCCCGGCACAAGCTCTACGACGTGCTCGGGGACTTCAACGGCTGTCTGCTGCTCGTCAGCCACGACCGCGCGCTGCTCGACCGCATGGAGCGCATCGCCGAACTCGGCAGCGGTGAACTGCGCCTGTACGGCGGCAACTTCACCGAGTACGAGGAGGCCGTGCGCGCCGAGCAGGAGGTCGCCGAGAAGAACGTGCGCAACGCCGAGCAGGAACTGAAGCGGGAGAAGCGGGAGATGCAGCAGGCCCGCGAACGCGCCGAGCGCCGTATGAGCAACGCCTCCCGCAACCTCAAGAACGCCGGCCTGCCCAAGATCTTCGCCGGCAACATGAAGCGCGGCGCGCAGGAGGCCGCGGGCAAGTCCGGAACGATGCACGCCTCCCGGGTCAGCGAGGCCAAGGCCCGGCTCGACGAGGCCGGACGCGCGCTGCGCGAGGAGCAGCGCCTCACCCTGGAACTGCCCGACACCCAGGTCCCCGCCGGACGCAACCTCTTCCTCGGCGAGGGGATGCAGGTCCACCACGCGGGAAGGGCCGTGTTCGCCGACGGCGGCGTCGACCTGACCGTCCGTGGCCCCGACCGCATCGCGCTGACCGGGCCCAACGGCGCGGGCAAGACCACCCTGCTGCGGCTGATCACCGGCGACCTCACCCCGGACAGCGGGGAGATCAAGCGCAACGACGGCCGCATCGCCTACCTCTCGCAGCGCCTGGACCTGCTGGACCTGGACCGCACCGTGGCGGAGAACTTCGCCGCCTTCGCCCCCGAGCGGCCCGAGGCGGAGCGGATGAACCTGCTCGCCCGCTTCCTCTTCCGCGGCGCCCGGGCCCACCTGCCGGTCGGCGTCCTGTCCGGCGGCGAACGGCTGCGCGCCACCCTGGCCTGCGTGCTGTGCGCCGAACCGGCCCCCCACCTGCTCCTGCTCGACGAGCCGACCAACAACCTCGACCTGGTCAGCGCGGGCCAGCTGGAGAGCGCGCTCAACTCCTACCAGGGCGCCTTCATGGTGGTCAGCCACGACGAGCGCTTCCTCGCCGAGATCGGCGTGAACCGCTGGCTGCGGCTGGCCGACGGGGCGCTCAAGGAGACCGGGGCGCCCGCGGTGTGAGCCACCGGCGTGTGACGTGGCCCGCGTCCGAGGCCTTGTGCCCGGCGGGCCGACCACCGATCACGTTGGACGGTTCCCTGTGCCCCAGCCCGCTCTGCTCGCCCGCGACCTCGTTCGCGTTCTCGACGGCCGTCGCGTCCTCGACGGCGTCTGCCTGACCGCCTCCCCCGGCCACCGCATCGGCCTGATCGGGGAGAACGGCGTCGGCAAGTCCACCCTGCTCCGGGTGCTGGCCGGCGTGGACCAACCCGACGCGGGAAGCGTCACGCACCCCGGCGACCTCGGCTTCCTGCACCAGGAGATGCCGTTCGACGCCGACTCGACCATCGCCACGGTGCTGGACGAGGCGCTGCGCGAGGCCCGCGAGGACCTCACCGAACTCGAACGGCTCGGCGAGGAGCTGGCCCGCGTCCCCGAGGACGATCCCGGCCACGCCGAACTCCTCGAGACCTACGGCAGGCGGCTGGAACAGGCCCAGGACCGGGAGTCCTGGGACGCCGACCGCCGCGCGGCCCTGGTGCTGGACGGCCTGGGCCTCGGCGCGCTCGGGCACGAGCGCACGCTCGGCTCGCTGTCCGGTGGGCAGCGCGGCCGGCTGGCCCTGGCCGCGCTCCTCGTGCGCAGGCCGTCCGCACTGCTGCTGGACGAGCCGACCAACCACCTGGACGACGGCGCCGCCGCCTTCCTGGAGGAGCAGGTCCGCGGCCTGCCCGGAACGGTGGTCGTCGCCAGCCACGACCGGGCGTTCCTCGACGCGGTCTGCACCGACCTGATCGACCTCGACCCGGCGGTGGACGGCCCGGTCCGCTACGGCGGCAACTACAGCGCCTATCTGGGCGAGAAGCGCGCCGAGCGGGAGCGCTGGGAGCGGCGGTACGCCGAGGAGCAGGAGGAACTGGAGGAGCTGCGGCAGGCGGCGGGCGTGACCGCGCACCGGGTCGCGCCGGACCGGGGCCGCGTCGACAACGAGAAGATGGGCTACGGCCACCGGGCGGGCCGGGTGCAGAACTCGATCTCCCGCCGCGTGCGCAACACCACCCGGCGGCTGGAGGAACTGGAGCGCACCCAGGTCGCCGAGCCGCCCCGGCCTCTGCGGTTCGGGGCCGGGGAACTGGCCGCCCGCGCGGAGGAGGGCCCGCAGCCGCTGGTGGCGCTGCGGGACGTACGGGTGCCCGGTCGGCTCGCGCTGGACGACCTGGAGGTGTCGGCGACCGATCGGCTGCTGGTCACCGGCGGCAACGGGGCGGGCAAGTCGACGCTGCTCGCCGTGCTCGCCGGACGTCTGCCGGCCGAGGGCGAGGTGCGCAGGCGGCGCCGGCTGACGGTGGGACTGCTCACCCAGGACACCGTCTTCGACCGGCCCGAGCGCACGGTCCGCGACACCTACGAGCTGTCGCTGGGCGCGGCGCGGGCCGAGAAGGTGCCGCTGGGCTCGCTCGGTCTCCTGCACGAGGCGGACCTGGGCAAACCCGTCGGCCGGCTGTCCGTCGGGCAGCGCCGGCGGCTCGCGCTGGCCCTCCTGGTGGCCCGTCCGCCCCAGCTGCTGCTGCTCGACGAGCCGACGAACCATCTTTCCCCGCGTCTGTGCGACGAGCTGGAGGACGCCCTGGGCACCGGTCCGGGCGCGATCGTCCTCGCCAGCCACGACCGCTGGCTGCGGCAGCGGTGGCCGGGCCGCGAGATCCGGCTGGAGCCGGGAAGCGGACAGCGGGAGAACACGGCGACGGCCCGTTCCCGGGCCTGACGCGGACGCGCCCGCCAGACCGGATGCGAACCTCCGCGCCGGATGCGGGCTCCATCCCGGGTGCCGGGCGCCGCTCGGGTCCGGAGTGCCGGGCGCCCCACGCCACGTGCCGGACGTCTCCCCCGGTGCCGGGCGCCCCACGCCGGATGCGGGCCTCCGCGCCGGATGCCGGGCACCGCTCCGGTCCGGAGTGCCGGGCGCCCCACGCCACGTGCCGGACGTCCCTCCACGTGCCTGGCATGTCCTCCGGGTGCCGAGCCTCTCCCCCGCGTGCCCTGTGACCGCCATCCTGGTGCCCTGATCCTGGCCCTGTGACCGGGACCCGGTGCTGTGCCGCGACCGCGCCCGACCGAGCGGCACCGCCCGGAACGGTGACGCTTCTTGCGCTCCACGTCAGTCACCTGTCAAGATGGTGATGTGAACCTTGACCATGTTTTCGTATGCGGGCACCCGGCCCTCGACTTCGCGGCCACTCTTCGTGCGCGACGCTCGACCCGGTTCGAGATGTTCGTGACGCCGGAGCGGCTGAATGCCTGGTACCTGGAGTCCGGACTCGTGGACACGATCACGCCGGGCGACGAGGAAGACGTCCAGGAGGCGACAACCGTGCGCGAGGCGATCTACCGCCTCGTCACCAACCGCCGCCTCGGTGAGGAGTTCGACCGCGAGGCACTCGCCGTGGTCAACGGCGCCGCGCGCAAGGACCCGGTGACGCCGCAGCTCACCACGGCCGGGCGGCACAACGAGGCGACCCCGGGGCAAGCCCTGGCGACCGTCGCGCGGCAGGCCGTCGAACTGCTCAGCGGCCCGGACGTCCCCCTGATGAAGGAGTGCGGCAACCCGGAGTGCACGCGGGTGTACATCGACCGCTCCCGGGGCATGCGGCGCCAGTGGTGCGGCATGGAGTCCTGCGGCAACAAGATCAAGGCGGCCGCCTACCGCGCCCGGAAGAAGACCGCGCCCGCCATGCCCGTGCGATGACCTGCTGACCCGGACATCGCCGGGACCCGGCGGTCGCGGGTTCAGCCGGCCGCGAGGGCCTTGAGCGTCCTGCGGAATCTGCTCACCAGCATCCACCGGGTCCAGCGCACGGACGGCGGAAGGCCGGCGTACACGTGGTCCCGGCCACGCAGGGGCTCGGGGTGCTCCAGGAGGCCGAGGACCAGATGCGGTCCGCCGCGCGGAACGGAGTCGGCCAACGCCTTGCGCAGCCCGACGACGTCCTCGTCCGGGGCGACGTGGAGCAGTCCTTTCAGCAGCGGCTCCTCCACGCCGAGGCGTTCGGCCAGCAGGTCCCGGACCCGGTGCGAGGCGAGCGTCCCCTCCCGCATCGCGTGCCCCCAGCTCACCGACCCGCCGACCCGGCGCTCCTCGGCGATCCGCTCGATCACGCTCTCCAGTGCGTCCAGAGCCTCGTCCAGCGCGTCGGCGTCCTCGGCCGACCGGTCGAGTCGGCGGACCCTCACGGGGAACCGCTCGCGCAGCACCGGCCACAACAGTTCGTCCTTGCGCCGGTGGACGTGGCGCACTAACTCGACGAACCACTGCAAGGTCGTCACCAGCGTCCTGGTGTCGACGGCCGCACCGCCCGCGAGCCGTGTGAAGGACCCGGCGACGAGCTGCGCGCCCCGGGTCATGATGCCGTGCACGGCACACAGTTCCTCGAAGAGACGGGTGCCTTCCTTGGCCGGCACCTGCGTGGCGGACATCCGTAGACCTTTCTTACCGTTTCCGTGCCGCGAGGCGAGGAGGGCGATCCGGCGGACCGGCAGCGGGCAGCCGCTCAGGGCGGACCGAGGATCGCTGCCGACCGATGGGCGTCTCCGATCGCACGTAGAGAGAGACGGCCCTGCCGTACGTGTGCCAGCTGCACACTCGTACGAGCGAGTACTGTGGATCTTCCGGACCGGCTGATCACGGAACGTACCACACAGACACGTGTCAGAAGATCCTGTGGAGACGAAGTGTTCGGGCGCGCGCGCCACGGCGCTACCAGTCAGGTCCCGTCGTCGGGAAACATTTCGCTCAGGATCTCCCCGATGACGGTGGCCGTCCTCGCCGTCGGACCGCGCTGGCACACGGAGAACAGCACCTCGAAGGAACCGGCGTCGGCCGAGTGGCCGCCGTCCGCTCCCACACCCGCGCAGGTGTCGATCCCGGATGCCACGCTCATCCGGAGCGGGCCCACGCCCCGCCCGTCGCCGTACCGCAGGACGATGAGCACGCCACCCGGCGCCAGCCGGGACACGGGCCGGCAACCGGGGAACATGTGGGCGCTGTCCGCCAGACAGCCCTCGGGTGTGGGCCGGGACAACGGCTGTGTCGACAGGAAAGCCGCACGGCTGCCCCGCGCGCCCTCGACGGTCAGCGCGTGCCACCCCTCCGGCAGCTCGACCGTCAACGGCCGGTCCGGCCCGAGCAGACGCACGGGCGCCCCGACGGTCGCGGTCGTAGCCGACGGCGCCACCGCGGGCTCCCCCCTGTGGGTGGCAGTCGCGCCACGCTGCCCCGACACCACGCCGATGAGCACCGCCGCGGTCACGAGCGCGGTCACGGCGGCGGCCCTACGCCTGCGCCGCCGTGACCGACGGCTGATCCGTGCCAGGCGGTCGGCCGGGGCCGCGGGGGAGGGTACGGCCGCCTCCAGGAGGCGTCGGACAGCCGACTCCGTCTCGAGGAACCGTTCCCCGTCAGACGCGGCGCCCATGGCTCTCACTCTCCTCCCAGCCGCCGGACACGGTCGCCAGCTCCGCGCGCAGCGTGGTCAGCGCCTTGGCCGCCTGGCTCTTGACGGTGCCTGGACGGCAGCCCATCACCCGCGCCGTCTCCTGCACGCTCAGCTCCTCGAAGTACCGCAGGACCACCACCGCCCGCTGCCGGGGCGGCAGCCGCCGTACGACGAGCGACAGGGTCCACTCCAGGTCGACGGCGGTGAACGGGTCCTCCGCGCCGGCCCGCTCGGGGATCCGCTCGTGCTCGTGCGGGATCTCGCCCCGCCAGCGCCTCTGCCACCACGACGCATGTGTGTTGATCAGCGCCTTGCGCACGTATGCCTCCGGGTTCTCGTCGGCTATGCGGCGCCGTTTGGGCCAGACTCTGGCGAGCACCGTCTGCAGGAGGTCCTCCGCGAGGTGTGCGTCACCCGTCAGAAGCCAGGCGACCCGGAGCAGCCTGGGTCCGCGTGCGGCCACGAACGCCTCGAATCCCGTGGCCGCGTCTCGCGCCGTCGTCATTCCGCTCCCGTGCCAGGTGGTCTGTTCCCCCCAGTGGCAACCGGGTGGGAAAGCGGTTCGGTTGCCTTCCGGGCCGGAGAAGACACACGTGAACCACGTCACACGGGAGCCCGGGGACATCTCCGGCTGTGCCGCCGGCCGGTCGAGGAGAGCGACGGGGCCTGCTCGCGGGCTTGTACACCGTCGCTGCGCGCCGTGTGTAGGAGCCGTGGACGCTGCGCTCGGGGACCTGCCAAGAGCCGTACGGCCCGCTTCCGCCGCGGGAAGGCGGAAGCGGGCCGCACCCGGACCAGGGGCTTTTGGGAAGGGCCCGAGTCCGGGACCCGTCCTCGGAGGATCCGTCTCCGAAGGCCGGTCGCTGGAGGCACGGACGGGGAGAACAGGTGGTTCACCCAGGTCTGCGCACTGGCGGCCCTGAGGGGGGACTCGGGCCGCCAGTGCGGGGACGGTCATCCGACCACCGGGGGGAAGGTCAGCCCCCCAGTAGGCCCGTCCCGGTCCCGCCGCCCGCGTGTCTGGCAGCGGAACCTTCAACTGGACAACGCACCGGCGGGCCGAGAAGGTTCAGCAAACATCCGCACCCGTCTCCCCGAAGGCATCGCGGAACTACGACGGGCCCCGGACATCCATGGGATCCCGGCGCCGGAGGAAGCCTCGCGCATCCGTCGCATCCCGGCGAACATGGCGCCTCGCCGTGACGGGGGTGCCCCAGACACAGGCGTTCCAGAGATACAGAGGCCCCAGAGACACCGGCGGTGTCAGAGGTACAGGGCGCGATGGCTTCGGTAGGCGAACGTGTCACCGGAGCTGAGGATGGTCACGATGTCCTCGCAGTACCGCCGGTACTCCGTCTCCTCCTCGGCCGGCAGGGTCACGGAGACGGTCTGGCCCTGGCGCACGACCTGCTGCAAGGTGCCCAGGAGCCGCTGCGGGGGCGGAAGCAGCAGGACCTCCATGACGCGCCGGAAGACGTCGACGAGGGTGTCCTTCCGTTCGGGCAGGTCGGCCCATACTTCGGCGCCCACCTGGGCCGGTATGGCGTGCTGGGTCCTGCCGGCCGCGACGAACAGGTCGAGGCAGGCCGTCAGGTGTCCGAGGTCGACCGCGGTCACCTCGATCGGGTAGAGACTCGTCAGCTGGGTGCCGCACGCGCTGTAGAGGGTGTACCCGGCCGGCTCGCCCGGAGCATGCTCGGCGGACGTCCCCGGGGCGTGCGCGGAGGCGTCCGTGGCCGGTACGGACGTGTCCGTGGCGTGCGCGGACGTGTCCGTGGCGTGCCACTGGGACCACAGCGGCAGTTTCAGCAGCACCTGCACCCAGCTGTCGTAGGCGTCCGAGATGATCCGCTCGTCGTCGGACTCCATGCCCGCACTGTGAAGCAGGTAGAGGTGGCGGAGGAGCGGCTCTTCAAGGCTCTGGAACTTCGCGAAGAACACGGGGTCGTCGGGGACCAGAACGTACAAGGGGGGCTCCTTCTCTCACCGGCGTGACGACGCGTGGACGCAAGCCGTCGGCCGCACTGCCGTCATGGAGCCGCCGGTCCTCCGGGGGAGTCCGTCGCCCGGTCGGCACCACCGCGCGGCCCGGCTGCACCCCGCCCGCGGACACCTGGGCCGACCGGCCGACGGAGCAGGCGCCCGTAGCGGCCGCCCAGCTGGTGGAAGCCCGTCATGAGAACGAACGGAGCAGACTTCCGCAAGGTTCACCTGCCGTGCTCGCGCCGTCGGCGTCCTGGCGCACTCGACGCAGGGCGAAGACCCGTTCCCACCGTCCGTGCCCGGCCGCCCGACCGGTGACGTCCTCATGTCATTCTCCGCCCGCACCACCCACACCGCCCACACGGGGACGCGTGTACACGTGTCGGGGTGACCGAGGTGATGTGCCGCCCGCTCTGAGAACCTCCGACTGTCACCTCGACATGATCCACCATGCCGGTCGGATCCACACCCCCGCGGACGGTGCACGGTTCCTCATCCCCCTTGGAGTCACCGTCTTGACCGGTGACGTCGAATGGGGACATCATAACTCCCGCCCCCATTCGGCACGCCTGGCGAGGTACATATGCCGGTCCTACACGCCCGAGGTCCGATCGCGGTCGCCGAGCGCCCACGGTCGACGGGTCGACGCGTGCACACCTACCGTCATGTGACGCATCGAAGACCCGGACGGCAGGGGAACGGCAAGTCGACAGACTGATACACCGGCGGTCGCGCCACTGCCATGCTTGCCCTGTGACTCCCTGCCGACCTCACAACGGACAGGCCGTCCGGACAAGCTGTCCTGTAGTAGAGTCGGACCCTAAACGGACCACAAAGTCCACTTTCGGGCGTGCCGTGTCAGAAGCGTCTCCGCCTTCCGGGGCCGCGGCACGGCAGACGGCCGGGGCAGCACCGTCCCTGCGACCGAACACGTCAACCGACAGTGGTGGGGCCCGGACACGCCCGTCCCGTGCGCCCGTTCCACTGCCCGTTCCTCCGGGGGGCCATGACATGTCTGACGTCCCTTCAGACATGCCGGAAACACCCTCGCGGCGTACGGCCCCGTCCCGGACTGGAGCGGTGACCCGATCGGACGGGCGACCAGCGGCACGACGTAAGAATGACGAGGCCAGCGGCGAGATGGACGCGACAGTGCGCTACTCAATCCTCGGCACCGTGCGGGCATTGCGTGGTGACACCGAGATCGACCTGGGCCCCCCGAAAAGACTGGCCCTGCTCGCCCTGTTGCTGCTGCGTGCCCCCGGCCCGCTCACGGTGAGCGAAGCGGTGGACATCCTGTGGGACGACGAGCCACCGGCCAGCGCCGTCAATGTGGTGCACCGGCACATCGGCGCGCTGCGCAGAACACTCGAACCCGAACTTCGCAGCAGGACGCACGCGGCACACCTGGTGCGCGCCGCCGACGGATACCGCCTGCTGGTCGACACCTCGACCTCGGATCTGCTGCAGTTCCGCGACCTGCGCGCGCAGGCACAGCTCGCGCTCAGGGGCGGCGCGCCGGCGCAGGCCGCGCAGGACTTCATGGAAGCGCTGCGGCTGTGGCGAGGTCCGGCCGTCGCCGCCGGCACCTATGTGGCCCAGCATCCGGTGTTCACGTCGGTGGGGCACGAGTTCGTCGCGACGGTGAAGGAGGCGGCCGACGCCGTCCTCACGGCGGCGCCCGCACTGATCGAAGAAGTGCTGACGATGCTGCGCCGCGCTGTGCAGTGCCACCCTTTCGACGAGGCCCTGCACTGCCGGATCATCGCCGCGCTGGCCGCCAGCGGCCGGCAGGCCGCCGCCCTGGAACAGTTCGAGAGCATCCGCCGAGGGCTGGCCGAGGAACTGGGCGTCGAACCCGGGCCCGAGCTGCGCGCCGCCCAGCAGCACCTGCTCCAGCGCCGAATCGCCGCCCGTACGGACCATCCGGCACCGCAGCCCGTGGGCGCCGACAGGCCGGCCCAGTTGCCCGCGGACTGCCTGTCCTTCGCCGGCCGTCAGCAGGTACTGGGCCAGTGCCTGGAACTGCTGCCGCTGGAGGGTGAGAGCCGGCCGCCCACGATGACCGCGGCCATCTGCGGCATGGCGGGTGTCGGCAAGACGACGCTGGCCGTGCACTGGGGCCACCTGGTGGCCGACCACTTCCCCGACGGCCAGATCTATGTGGACCTGCAAGGTCACCACCCGTCCCAGGCCCCCCTGGAACCAGGCGCGGCCATCGCCGAGGTCCTCGACGCCCTCGGCGTGGAGAACAACCAGTCGTACCCGAGTGCCACCGCCCTCGGCGCCGCCTACCGCAGTGCCCTGGCCGGACGCCGGCTGCTGCTCGTCCTGGACGACGCGGTGGACTGCGAACAGGTACGGCCGCTCCTGCCCGCCACGCCGGGATGCCTCGCGATCGTCACGAGCCGACGGCGGCTGGAGGGCCTCGCCGTCACCGACAACGCCCGGATCATCACACTCGAGCCCATGACCCGGCAGGAGGGTCTCGAACTGCTCGACCGGCGGCTGGGCACGGACCGGACCCGGGCCGAGCGCGCCGCCGCGGAGGAGCTGGTGGAGTTGTGCGGCGGGCTGCCGCTGGCACTGGCCGTCGCCGGAGCCCGTGCCCTGACGCGGCCGCAGTTCCCGCTGGCCGCGCTCACGGCCAGGCTGCAGGACACAGCTGACAGCCTCGACGCCCTGTCCAGCCGGGACGCCCGCACGAACACCCGCGACGCCTTCCACCGCTCCTACGACGCTCTGGGCAGCAGCGCCGCGAGACTGTTCCGGCTACTCGGCCTGCACCCCTCGCGGGACATCGCCCTGCCGGCCGCCGCCAGCCTGGCGGGCACCGATCTGCGCAGGACCCGGCAGGACGTGGCCGAGCTGATGGACCATCACCTGCTCGTCGAGCTGGTCGCAGGGCGGTACACCTGTCACGAACTGCTGCGCACCTACGCCGCGGAACTCAGCTCGCTCCTGGATTCGCCGAGTGCGCGGTCGGAAGCGGTAGCCCGGATGGTCGAGCACTATCTGTACAGCGCCGAGGCCGCCACGGCGCTGCTCGCACCGCACCGCAGCACCGTGATCCTGCCGCCGCCGCGGCCGGGTGTCCGTCCCCAGCACTTCGGCGGACCCTCGGACGCCGCCGAGTGGATCGTCGCCGAGCAGTACCTGCTGCCCGAACTCTCCCGCTCGCTGGGTCACTACCCGAGAGGCGAGACCTTCCGGCGCCAACTGACCTCGGCACTGGAAATGTGCGTCACGACCCGGTAGAGGTCGTCGCCGGGGACATGGGATGGCTCGCCCCGCGTCCGCCGGCCGGGACCGGTCGGCGTGCCTGTCGCGGGGCCTGTCGCAGGGAGGCTCTCCGGGAGACGCGGCACCGCGCCGCGGATCGCCTGTGATCACATGCGTGCGGGGGTCACACGTGCGCCGCGGTCAGGGCGAACTCCTCCGCCACCAGCGCGTAGGAGAGCCTGCGGGCCGGGAAGTCGTGGATCATCGACGTCAGCATCAGCTCGTCGGCGCCGGTGCGCCGCTGCAGGTCCGTCAGACCTGCGCGGACCGCCTCCGGCGTCCCGTGGACGACGGTGCTCAGCAAGAGGTCCGTGATCCGGCGCTCCTCGGCGGTGTACGAGTGCTTCGCCGCCGTCTCCGCGGAGGGCAGCGCAGTCTGCCTCCCCTGCCGGGCGAGCGCCAGCATCAGCGCACCCGACCGGGCCAGGGACAGGGCCTCCGGCTCGGATCCGGCACAGACGACGTTGGCGGAGACCATCAGGTACGGCGCGTCCAGCGTCTTCGAGGGGCGGAACTGGTCGCGGTACGTCTCGACGGCCTTCGGAACCTGGGCCGCGTTGATGTGGTAGGCGGCGGCGAAGGGCAGCCCGAGCCGTGCGGCCACCATCGCCCCCGTCGTCCCCGATCCGAGTACCCACACCGGCAGGCCGGGCGCCCCGGGCACCACATGCACGTGATCTCGGGTGTACGGGTGGTCCGCCGGGAAATCGGTCCTCAAGAAGCCCAGGACCTCGTCCAGTTGGTCCCGGAAGGCGTCCGCTCCGGGGTCCTCACCGCTGCGGCGCAGCGCCTGGGCGACACTGGGAAGACCGCCCGGGTTACGGCCGACCCCCAGGTCGATGCGCCCGGGGTGCAGGGCGTTGAGCACACCGAACTGCTCCGCCACCACAAGCGGCGCGTGGTTGGTCAGCATGACTCCGCCCGAGCCGAGCCTGATGCCACTGGTCACGCCGGCGAGGTGGGCGAGCAGCACCGCGGGAGCCGGGCTCGCCGACGCGGGGAAGCTGTGGTGCTCGGCGACCCAGAAGCGGCGGTAGCCCCAGCGCTCGGCCGCCTGCGCCAGCGCGGTGGTGTGGGCAAGCGCCTCGGCGGCGCCGGTGCCCTCTCCCACCACCGAGAGGTCGAGGATCGAGAGCGGAGCCGGGGCACTTCCGTGCGGCCGGGCGGCCGCCGCCGCGGTGCTCCCCACCGCGGCGTCTGCCACCGCCGTGGTCGGCGCCGCCGCCGTGGTTCCGGTGTGAGCATCGCCGGGTACTGCCGTGTGTTCCATGTGCCACTCTCCCTGCCGAGATCCCCAAATGGACTCAGAAGTCCACATACTCGGGCCAGCTTAAGCGGACCCATGGGTCCGGTCAAACGCGGGAGGGAAGATCCTCAGGTACGGCCACCCACCGCGCCGGGCTCACCGCCAGTCGGCCCGCCAGTGGCCCGCGCGCGTTTGGACAACGATGTCTAAGCCGCCTCGGGTCGCACGACGGCACGCAGCTTGCGCAGCGCGTTGTGCTGGCGGCTCTTGACCGTGCCGGCCGGCACGCCGAGGATGCCGGCGGTTTCCTGGATGGTGCGGTCACACAGATAGATGTGCACCAGCACGGCCCGGTGTTCGGGAGACAACCGGCGCAGCAGCGGCCTCACCACCAGGGCGTCGTGCACCGCCTCGGTGCCGTCGGTGCCCGATACGGGGTCGTTGTAGGTGTCTCCCACGACTTCCCTTCGGGCGTGGGGCTTGCGCACCCAGTCGATGACCAGATGCCGGGTCACGGTGAAAAGCCAGCCGCGGACCGATCCGTCCATCCCGACCAGGCGGTCGATGTTCCGCCAGGCCCGGATGATCGTCTCCTGGACGATGTCCTCGGCCAGTCCGTGGTCGCCCAGCATCTTCTCGGCGTACGAGACAAGGCCGTCCCGGTGTTCCCTCATGATCGTGCCGAGCAGGTCGGACCGGGACATAGCCGTGAGGGGCATAGCCATAGTGTTCTGAACCATCCTGGTTCTCTGTTGTGCGGCGACCGGGGGCCGGATGTAACCCCCGCATTCGCACTGTAGGCACCGGCAAGTGCCAGAAAACTGCTGCATTTGTGTCGCCGCAGTGCCGCGTCCCCGTCCAACCGGAACATGTGAGCGGACGCTGTCCGGGACGGGCCAGAGTATGCCCTCTCACCAGGCGGTTTTCCGCTCCGCACGGTATTTCCCGCTCTTAACAGGATCCAAACATCTACGAGCGGTGAGTTGTATGTCACGTACGTCGAGCCGCCTTGACCGCCGAACGGCGCGTTGCCAAAAGGTAAACACATGTAATCGTCGTGGGGCAATCGGGTGGAGAGTGTGGGGGCCCGCCCGGTCCGGCCACATGTGTGACACTGTCTGCTCGACACGCGAAGCGCGCGGCACGGTGCGGACCCGCAGGGCCACCGGTGCCGACAGCGCCGGTCATGAACGCGTGTTCCACGAGCCAGTGCGCCGGCCCGCCCGGACCCTCCGGCCCCTGCCGGCGCGCTGTGGATCCACCTGAAAGGTTTGACCCACATGCGCAAGAACCTGCTGCGCCTGGGAGTGACCATGGCCGCAGCCGTCGGCCTCTCCCTCGGCGCGAGCACCGCCTTCGCCACACCGGCCGGTCCGGGTGTGAAGGGCACGATCATCTCCCAGACGACGTTCGGCGGGAAGGACTACGTCCTGCGACAGATCACCATTCCCCCGGGCCAGAGCACAGGCTGGCACTACCACGACGGAACCGTCTACGGTTTCGTCCAGCACGGCACCCTGAGCCACTTCGACTCCGACTGCGCCTCCGACGGCGTGTACAAGGCCGGGAGCAGCATCACGGAGCCGTCCGGCGCCGAGCACGTGCACATCGGGCGCAACCTCGGCACCACCGACGTCGTCCTCGACGTGCTGTACGTCCTGCCGCACGGCGCCCCGCTGTCGGAGGACGCCCCCAACCCGGGCTGCGACTTCCAGTAGGCCCCGGACCGACCCGGCACCCGCGGCCCCGGCGCCTCCGCTGCTCACGCGGCTCAGGCCGCGTAGGCCACTCGCTTACGCGGCTCAAGCCGCTCAAGCGGCTCACGGGGCTATGCGGCTCCCACGGCGCCACCCGGGCCGGTGCGATCCCCTGTGCGCGAGCCCGCCACGGCAGCAATCCGTGGCGGGCTCGCCGCGCGAGAAGGCCCACGGACGGGTCACCCGACCGGCGACCAGGAGCGGAACACCGCGGCCTGGCCGTGGATCCTGCCACGGCTGTCCATCAGATCCCACATGGTCACGTCCTCGATCCAGAAGGGGCGGCCGTCCTTGCCGACACGGATCCCCCGGTAACCGGTGGCGTAGTGGTCGGCCCGCACGGCGCGCACGAAGGCGTCCCGGTCCCGCTGGCCGTCCGGGCGCGCGGACAGCCTGGACGGCATTCCGACGAACTCGTCCCAGGAGTAGCCGAAGCGCTCCTGCGCCGTGCTGTTGGCGTAGACGAAACGCGGATCGGCGGAGGAGTCGTGCGCGAGCAGACCGAACGGCGCCCGGTCGTGCAGCCACAGCGCGGCCTCCTGATCGGTGTCCCACCGCACCGGGCACAGCGGCTCGCCCACCAGCCGCAGATGGCTGGAGAGCAGCAGAGCGGCGAACGCGGGGTCCGAGGCCGGCACGTTCAGCGTCACCTGCCCGCCGCCGTCATCGAAAGAAGCCCTCGGCTCGCCGCCGTCATCGAGGGAAGTCATCACCGTTCACATGTTCCTTTGTCTGGCACGGGTCGGCGTCCGATGGTCACACGTGTGGCGGCGGGGAGCACAGTGGCCAAGGCCCAGGCGCCCCCACCGCCCGGCCCCCGCGCCACACCGCCCGTCCCCACAACGCGCCCCCGGACCGGGCCTGTCGCGGCCTCCGCCCAGCCCGCCCCACCATTCATCGGTGTCACAGGCCTTGACAGGGAAGTGTTCCCCGCAACAGCCTATGGCAACGTTGTCAGACCACGGGAGTCGCTCCGTACCCGGCAACACGCATGCCCGCTTCCGACCCACCCCTGTGATAGGACGGCTCACTCATGGCCGATCAGTCGAGTCCCTCGCAACGCCCCTCCCGGCGCGCCGTCGTCGCCACCGGCTCGACACTGCTGGCCGGGTTCAGCCTCGGCACGGTGTTCCCGTCGGCCGCCGGCGCCGCCGTACGCACCGGGACCGCGACCGAGACATCCGGCGGGCTCTCCGCGCCGGGGGAGATCGCCGCCTACCGCCCGGTCCGGGCCTCCTCGCAGGCCTACGCGCCCACCCCCGCCGGCTTCGTGGTGGACGCGATCCGCTCGCAGGGCGTGCGTGGCACCGGATGGCGTGCCGAGGCGGGCGATCCGCAGTGGATCGAGGTCGACCTCCAGGCGGAGTGCCGGGTCGACCGGATCCGGCTGACCTTCGAGGCCGACGCGAGCGACCCGGTGTTCACGCCGCCGACCAGCGGCAACCCCGCGCAGGGGACCACCGGCAAGGAGATCCTCTCCAGCTACGCGACCGAGTTCGTGGTCGAGACCTCTCGCGACCACGACTCCTGGACCAGCGTCCACCGCACCGCCGCCGGCACCGGCGGCGTGGTGGACATCCCGGTGGTGAAGCCCGTCACGGCGCGCTGGGTGCGGATGACGTCCCGCAGGCGCTCCAGCCCCAACCCCCTCGGCCTCAACGGGTTCGAGGTGTACGGCACCGCCCCGGCCCACCGCCCGCAGGCCACCGGCTGGACCGACTGGGGTACGCACCACGGCGAGGCTCCCGGGCTCACCGTGGCCGCCGACGGCACGGTGCCGCTGGAGTCGGGCTGGACGCTCACCATGGACGACTGGGCGGACGGCGACGGCGCGGCGCTGGCGAAGGCGGGCGTGGACACGAGCCGCTGGCTGCCCGCGACCGTACCCGGCACCGTGCTGGGCTCCCTCGTCGACCAGGGCAAGCTGCCCGACCCGGTCGCGGGGCTGAACAACCTGCGTGTGCCGGAGGCGCTGTCCCGGCACTCCTGGTGGTACCGGCGGGAGTTCGACCTGCCCCGCGGTCTGCGCACCGGCGCGGACCGGCACGTCTGGCTGGAGTTCGACGGCGTCAACCACAAGGCCGAGATCTGGCTCAACGGCCGCTCGGTGGGCGAGGTGACGTTCCCCTTCGCCCGCTCCGCCCACGACGTCACCGGCCTGCTGGCGGCCGAGGGCGGCAACGCCCTCGCCGTGCGGATCTCCCCCATGCCGGTGCCCGGCAGCCCCGGCGACAAGGGACCCAAGGGCGAGGCGTGGGTGGACGCGGGCGCCAACACGATGAACCTCAACTCGCCGACGTACCTGGCCTCCTCGGGCTGGGACTGGATGCCGGCCGTCCGTGACCGCGGGGCCGGGATCTGGAACCACGTACGGCTGAGATCGACCGGCCACGTCGTCATCGGCGACCCGCGCGTGGACACCGTGCTGCCCGCGCTGCCGGACCTGTCGGTGGCCGAGCTGACGGTGACCGTCCCGGTGCGCAACGCCGACTCGGCCGACCACGAGACCACCGTCTCCGCCTCCTTCGGCGACGTACGCGTCTCCCGCACGGTCACCGTCCCGGCCGGCAAGTCGGTCGACGTCGTCTTCGCGCCCGACGCGTTCGGCGCGCTGCGGGTGCAGGACCCCGAGCTGTGGTGGCCCAACGGCATGGGCGAGCCCACCCTGCACGACCTCACCCTGGTCGCCCGGACCGGCGGCACCGAGAGCGACCGGCGCACCACCCGTTTCGGCATACGGCAGTTCGGCTATGAGTACGACACCCCGCTGAAGTTCACGCCCTCCTCCGACGCCTGCACCCAGACCGTCCAGCTCGGGGCCCGGCGCGCCCGGCACGTCCGCGTCCGCTGTCTGACCCGGGCCACCGGCTGGGGCAGTTCGCTGTGGACGCTGTCCGTCTTCGACAGCGCCCGGCCGGGCGTCGACCTCGCCCTGCACGCCCCGGCCGAGGCCTCCAGCACCGACGAGGACGGCCACGGGCCGGCCAACGCCACCGACGGCGACCCGGGCACCCGCTGGTCCTCCGACTTCGCCGACGACCAGTGGATCCGCGTCGACCTCGGCTCCGTGCAGTCCTTCGACCGGGTCGACCTGGTGTGGGAGCAGGCCTACGCGCAGACCTTCGTGGTGCAGGTCTCCGAGGACGGCGAGCAGTGGACGGACGCCGCGTCCGTGGACAACACGGCCGTCCCGCTGCCCTTCAACAGCGGCGACGCCAGCCTGCGGGTGACCGACTTCGAGGCCCGCACCGCCCGTTACGTCCGCCTGTCCTGCGGCATCCGCAACACCAGCTGGGGCAACTCCCTGTGGTCCCTGGCGGTCGTCGACAGCACCAAGCCCGGTACCGACCTGGCCCTGCACCAGCAGGCCACGGCCTCCAGCGAGGAGGACGGCCACCCCGCCGCGCACGCAACCGACGGCAACGCGGGCACCCGCTGGTCCTCCGCCTACGAGGACCACCAGTGGATCCAGGTCGACCTCGGCTCCGCCCGGCGCTTCGACCGCGTGGCCGTCCTGTGGGAGCAGGCCTACCCGAAGACGTACACCATCCAGGTCTCCGACGACGGCGACGCCTGGACCGACGTCACGACCGTCTCCAACACCCCCGACCCGCTGAAGATCAGCGTCAACGGCGTCCGGGTGCTGGTGCGCGGCGGCAACTGGGGCTGGGACGAACTGCTGCGCCGTATGCCCGCCGAGCGGATGGACGCGGCGGTGCGGATGCACCGTGCCATGAACTTCACGATGATCCGCAACTGGGTCGGCAGCAGCAACCGCGAGGAGTTCTACGCCGCCTGCGACGCACACGGCATCCTGGTGTGGAACGACTTCCCCAACGCCTGGAGCATGGACCCGCCGGACCACGAGGCGTTCGTCTCCGTGGCCCGCGACACCGTGCTGCGCTACCGCATCCACCCGAGCGTGGCGGTGTGGTGCGGTGCCAACGAGGGCAACCCGCCTGCCGCGATCGACCAGGGCATGCGCGCGGCGGTCGAGAGCCAGGCGCCGGGGATCCTCTACCAGAACAACTCGGCCGGCGGCGTCGTCACGGGCGGCGGTCCCTACGGCTGGGTCGAGCCGGAGCGGTACTTCGACCCGTCGACGTACGGCAGCAAGGACTTCGGCTTCCACACGGAGATCGGCATGCCCGTCGTCTCCACCGCCGCGAGCACCCGCGCCATGGTGGGCGACGACGGGCCGGAGTGGCCGATCGGCGGCGCGTGGTACTACCACGACTGGAGCGAGCACGGGAACCAGGCGCCGCAGAACTACCGGGCCGCCGTCGAGACCCGCCTCGGCACGGCCCGCGACCTGGACGACTTCACGCGCAAGGCGCAGTTCGTCAACTACGAGAACTTCCGCGCCATGTTCGAGGCCTGGAACGCCAACCTGTGGGACAACGCCAGCGGTCTGATGCTGTGGATGTCGCACCCGGCCTGGCACAGCACGGTCTGGCAGACCTACGACTACGACTTCGACGTCAACGGCGCCTACTTCGGCTGCCAACGTGCCTGCGAGCCCCTGCACGTCCAGGCCGACCCCGTAAAGTGGCAGGTCATCGCGGTCAACCACACCCGCGAGGCGCTGAAGCGCGCGACGGTCACCGCGGAGACGTACGACCTGTCCGGCCGGCGGATCGCGAGCACCCGGCAGGCCCGCGTCGACGTGGACCCCGCCACGTCCGCGGCGGCCTTCACCGCTGCGCCCGCGGACGACCTGCCTGACCTGCACCTGCTGCGACTGACCCTCACGGACGAACGGGGACAGGTGCTGTCCCGCAACACCTACTGGCGGTGCCGCACCCCGCAGGCCCTGCGCGGCCTGGACCAGGTCCAGCAGGTCAGGCTGTCGGCCTCGCTCTCGCAGGTGTCGCGTCACGGAGGCCGCCGCGAGGCGACCGCCACCGTCCGCAACCGGGGGTCCATGGTCGCCGCCATGGTCCGGCTCTCCCTGCTGGACGCCGAGGACGGCGGCCGGGTGCTGCCCACGCTCTACGACGACAACTACCTGTGGCTGCTGCCCGGTGAGACGCGCACGGTCACGCTGTCCTGGCCGGCCGCCGCCCTGGCCTCGGGCCGGCCGAGGCTGCGGGTCGAGGGGTACAACACTCCCCCGGTCATGGTGCGCGGCTGACCACCCTGAGCCCGCGCCGCCGCTCCACGCGGCGGCGCGGGCCTTTCCATGTCGGTCACACGCCGTTCGGCGGCGCGGGCCTTCACCCGTCGGTCACACGCGCCGCTCGTAGGACGCCCACGCGATGTGCGACTCGTGCAACGTCACGGCCACCTCGCGGATCCCCCGGGCACCCTCCCCCAGCGCCCCCGCGTGGATCCGCTCGACCAGGCGGTCGGCGATCACCTTGGCGAGGTACTCCGTCGAGGTGTTGATTTGCTGGAACTGCTCCTCGTCATCGAGGTTGCGGTAGTTGAGCGCGCCCACCACCTTGCCCAGTTCCGCGGTGGCGAGACCGATGTCCACGACGATGTTGTCGTCGTCCAGGTCGGGGCGCCGGAACGTCGCGTCCACGACGAACGTCGCACCGTGCAGCCGCTGGGCGGGCCCGAAGACCTCACCCCGGAAGCTGTGGGCGATCATCATGTGGTCACGTACGGTGATGCTGAACAAGAGTCCTCCAAGGTGGGGCCGCGGACCGGCGCGACAAGAAACCTGGCGCACCTGTGACGGGATGTTTTCATACCTGGCCGCGGACCAGTGAAAGCGTTTCCGGTTCCTCCCGCATGTGAACCAAGTGCGCCGTCGGCTCGTGTCCATCATGTGTCTGAAGGCCCCATGGCCCGGTTCCACCCTCGGAGATCGCCGGGCCGGGACGCGAGCAGACGCCCGGAACGTGTCCGCGGCAAACGCGGCCGCCCGGCCGTTTCGAGGTCATGCCGCCCGCGGGTGGCTTCACCGGCAAAGGAGGACGATGGACGAGCCACCGGGGAGCCGTCTGGAGAAGGCCCTTGCTGACTTCGCCGAGCAGTACGGTGTGCTGAACAGGGCCCGGGAGCAGATGAGGGCACTGTCGGTGACGGCGCGTTCCAAGGACGGCCTCGTGGAGGTCACCGTGGGCGCCGACGGCCGCGCTGCGGGCGTGCACTTCCTGAGCAATCGGTTTCGCGAGCTGGCCGCCCCCCAGCTGGGTGACAGCGTCCTGGAGGCGCTGACGACGGCCCACGCCGAGTTCGCGGCCCGCGCCACCGCCGTACTGACGGCCGCGAACCTCCGGCTGCCGGTGGCCGTGGAAGGCGCGAGCGAGGACGATCCGCTCTGCCCCGAGGCGCTCCGCGAGGCACCGGCCGTGTGCTGGCACCGCCTGGTCCGTCAGGCCCGGGCACTGACGGCCGGTCCCGTCCCGGTCCACGACTCCGCGTATGCCAGGCCGTTGTGGGGCCGCCCCGGTCCTCGGTCCGTCTCCCCGCACACTCCCTTGCCGTCGGAGCTGCACGAGGCCGTCGTGGCACTGAGAGAAGCCGTGTGCGATGCCGTGTGCGACTCGTGAGAACGCGTCCCCGCCAGCGGGCGTCGGTGGTCGAGGACCATAGACCACATACCGAACAACATGCGCATACGTTGCTATCGTGTCGCCAGGGTTTCGTGCATCACCGAGGAGGCCGGTGACATCATGCTGGGCCCGCCGAAAGCCACCCCGGCCGACCTCCAGAGCAACAGTCAGTGATACGACGGGGACCCGCTACGGGCGGCGTCACGACGGCGTTGTCCGGTCGTCGTCCGCGCTCAGGCAGGTGCGTGAGCCGGATCGCGCCCAGCTGTCCCCTATTTTTCCATCGAGGAGCCATACGGCCATGCCGAGAATTCTGCGCGACGACGACATCGTCCGTGTCCAGGACAACGTCTACGCGGTGTCCGGCAGCAACACCAACTGGGTGATCGTCAAGGACGGCGACAGCTGCACCCTGATCGACACCGGCTACCCCGGCGACCGCGACGCCGTGCTGGCCTCGCTGCAGGCGGTCGGGCTGAACCCGCGTTCCGTGGCCGCCGTCCTGGTCACGCACGCGCACAACGACCACATCGGTGCGGCCGAACACCTGCGCGCCGCGTACGACGTACCCGTCCTCATGCACCAGGACGAGGTGCCGCACGCCCGCCGCGACTTCCTCGACCAGGTCTCCATCGGACAGGTACTCGCCCAGGCATGGCGGCCCGGCGTGCTTCCGTGGGCCGTGCACGCCCTCCGCGCGGGCGGAACCACCCATGTTCCGGTCCGCGAGCCGCAGGCCTTCCCCGTGCCGGGAGCCCTGGACCTGCCCGGCGCCCCCACTCCCGTGCACACACCCGGGCACACCAAGGGGCACTGCGCCTACCACCTGCCCGGCAGCGGCATCCTGATCAGCGGTGACGCTCTGGTGACCGCGCACCCCACGTCACGGATCAGCGGTCCGCAACTGCTGCCCGACATGTTCCACACCGACCGCGCCAGGGCTCTCGACTCCCTGGCGGCGTTGGAGGGGATCGACGCGGACACCATCCTGCCGGGCCACGGACCCGTGCACCACGGTTCGGTCGAGGAAGCAGCCCTGACCGCCCGCGAGCACGCGGCGATGTGACCCCGCGGATCAGGGGGACGAGGCGACACCCCGTCCCCCTGATCCGCCACGTCCTCCGGACACCCATCTGTCCCCAAAAGGGCGTTGGACGGTTCGAGGACACACTCACCGGGCAGTCTGTCCGGGGGGAACCTCGTGCGGGTGGTGGTCCCGCCCCGCCAGCCGTGGCAAAAAGATGCACTTGGTACATGCACGGGGCACATGGCGCTTATCGTGAAGAGTGAACATGCCCGGCGAACTGTCTGGCGTCGACACTTATCTGCACGGGACCCTCGGCGTGGGTACCATGCGCAACGTCATCCATATCGAGGGAGTGAACGGTTGTGACCAGCCAATCAGCCGCCACGCTCCGGTCGCGGTACGTGGAACAAGCCGCGTCGGACCTGGAGGAGAACCGCCGGCGACAGCAGGAGCTGGAGGAAAGGATCAGGGTGTTGAAGCAGGAGGAGGCCCTCCTGGCGGACATCCTGAACCTCGCCGAGCGGTACGAGGGCTTCGCGGACCCGTCACGTCTGCCCGAGCAGCTGCAGGACGAGCCGGTCCTCGCGAAGGCAAAGCCTGCCTCCGGAGCCGCTTCGCGGCGTTCGGCGTCGGTCAGCACCGCTGCGAAGGGCAGGACGGCGAAGGCCGGTGCGAAGGGGAAGTCGCACCGACCTCTGCTCGGGGACCTGCTGGCGGATCTGCTCGCCGGCCACGACGAGCCGCGCCTGGCCAAGGAGCTGCGGGACGAGCTGCTCGAGAAGCACCCGGACCGCAACCCCACGCCGCAGGTCGTGCGCAACACCCTGGAAGCCCTGGTCGCCAAGGGCCGCATCCGGCGTCACAAGCAGCAGCGTTCCGTCATGTACACCCTGGTGAAGCCGGCCCCGGCCGCGGCGGACGCCGCCGGCTGACACCTGTCCGCCCGTCCCGCCGGCCGTGGTCCCGCCGCCGGACACCGGTACGTGTCCGGTGCGGCGCGCTTCGCCACGCGGGACGGGTGAGCCACCTTCGGGCGGTGCGGCAAGGATGCCACCGCCGCCGCGACGCCCCATCTCGCGGTTCCCGTCGGCAAGCTCGACACCGGTCTTCACAAGCGCATCTTTCTCCTCATGACGGCGCCGACGCGCGCAGCCGCCCCGGGATCCCCTCCGTTCTCCCTATGTCCACGAACGGACGGGGCCGAAAGGTTCACGCGGAGCTGTCTCCGCGTCCGGCCAAGTCGGCGGGTCCACCAGCGAACGCGGGCGCCGTGAGAGGTCCGGACCGGCCGCCGCGCCGTCTGCGTCAACGCGGCGGCGCAGTCCACGTTCGCTCCTGTGTGTGGTGACCGCCTCTCCACGGCGACACACATCTCCGGCCGCCGGTTGGTCTCAGCCCCGCCATATGTTGTCGAACGCGGCGTTCTCGACGTCCCTGCGCAGCCGCAGCGCCTCCAGTCGCGTCACCGCCTCGCCGACGGCGGCCAGCACCGTCGCGACCGCGTCCCCGATCGGGCTCTCGCCCTCTTCCGACGGTTCGGCCCCGATTCCCGCGGCCGCCATCAGAGCGCCCAGGACGGGCTCGCCGGACCTCCGGCGTTCCTCGGCGCGGGCACGCTCCGGCGAATCCGCCAGTACGGCCCGCCCGGACCACAGGTGGAAGCCATGGTGCCGGGGGTGGCTGACGAGTCCGGCCCGCTCCAGGTCGTCGACGTAGGCCGAGGCCAGCTCGTGGCCGCGGCGCCACAGCCAGTCCTCGACCGTCTCGTCCGGCCGCTGCCGGGCGAGCGAGGCGGCCGCCTGGTCCAGCAGGCGGTCACCCGTCGCCACCGGCCCGTCGGCGACCATGCGGTCGCCGTCCACAGTCAGCGCCCCGCTCTCCAGCAGATCGAGCGCCTCGGCGCCCGCGAGCGCGAGGGACAGGTCGCCCTGCTCCACGGGCTGGTCGGACGGCAGCCCCAGGGCGATGAGCGCGAGGTCCCGTGCGGTGGTCATGCGTCCCTCCAGGTCTCCAGGAGGCGCAGCCACACCTCGCTGATGGTGGGGAAGGCGGGTACGGCATGCCACAGGCGCTCGACCGGCACCTCCCCCGTGATGGCGACGGTGGCCGAGTGCAGCAGCTCGCCGACGCCCGGTCCGACGAAGGTGGCGCCGACGACGACGTGGCGGTCACGGTCGATGAGGACGCGGGCCCGGCCCCGGTAGTCGGGGCGGTACTGGTGGGCGCCCGCGAGATGGCCGATCTCGTAGTCGATGACGTCGACGGCGCGGCCGGCGCGCTCGGCCTGAACAGCGGTCAGACCGACGGAGGCGACCTCGGGGTCGGTGAAGACGACGCCGGGGACGGCCTCGAGGTCGGCCGTGCTGCTGTGCGGGGCCCAGCGACCGGTGACGGGTTCCTCGCCCCGAGCACGGGCGGCGATCACGGCTCCGGCGATGCGGGCCTGGTACTTGCCCTGATGGGTGAAGAGTGCCCGGCGGTTGACGTCACCTACGGCGTACAGCCAGTTCCCGGGGACGGCGGTGACGGTCAGGCTGTCGTCGGTGGGGAGCCAGTCACCGGGGGTGAGCCCCACGGTGCCGAGCCCGATGTCCTCGGAGCGCGGAGCGCGGCCCGTGGCGAAGAGGATCTCGTCGGCGGTGAGTTCATCGCCGTCCGACAGGGTGATCCGCACCTCGCCGTCGGCCAGCCGCCGCGCGGCGACGACCGAGACCTTGAACCGTACGTCCGCACCGGCCTCCCGCAGACGCTCGGTGACCAGTTCGCCCGCGAAGGGCTCCATGCGCGGGAGCAGCCCGTCCTCGCGGGCCAGCAGGGTCACCCGGCTGCCCAGGGCCTGCCAGGCGGTGGCCATCTCGACGCCCACCACACCGGCGCCCACGATCACCAGGTGCCCCGGCGGCCGCTGCGCGCTGGTCGCCTCCCTGCTGGTCCAGGGCCGCAACGTGTCGATCCCGGGCAGGTCGGGCAGGGCCGCACGGCTTCCGGTGCACACCGCGACGGCGTGCCGGGCCCGGAGCCGGACGGTGTCGCCGTCGGGTGTCTGCACCGACACCTCACGAACCCCTTCCAGGCGTCCGTGGCCGCGCAGCAGGTCGATGCCGGCCGACTTGATCCATTCGACCTGGCCGTCGTCCTTCCAGTCGGCGGACATGCGATTGCGGTGTGCCAGGACGGCCTCGACGTCCAGCGGGTTCTTCACGGCGGGGTCGAGCCCCGGCACGTGCATGGCGTCCGCGCGGAGCAGGGCGGGGCGCAGCAGTGCCTTGCTGGGCTCGCAGGCCCAGTACGAGCACTCGCCACCGGCCAGTTCGCTCTCGACGATCACGGTGCTCAGGCCGGCGGCGGTGGTGCGGTCCGCGACGTTCTCGCCGACCGGGCCCGCGCCGATCACGATGACGTCGTAGGTCCGGATGTTCTCGGTCGGCATGTGTCCTCCGGTGGATGCGTGCCGCTCGGATGGGGGTCGTGGGTGCCCGAAGATGGGCGGCCCCGGCGCGACGGGGAAGTCAGCCGCGCCGGGACCGGGCTCAGCGGCCGGGCGCGCGCTGGGTGACCTCCTGGAGGAACCACTCGTTGCCGTCGAGGTCCTTGAAGGCGGCGAAGGTGCCGTAGCTGGCCCGCTCCGGGTGCAGGCCCGGGACCCGGTGGGAGTCACCCGCGTGGTGGAAGGCGCCGGTCTCGTCGCGGAACGGTCCGGAGACCTCCACACCGCGGCCGGTCAGCTCCTCCTGGGCCTTCACGATGTCCGTGACGGTCAGTTGGAGGCCGTGGAGCGTGCCCGCCGGCTGCTCGGTGAGGCCCTCCCCGAAGATGACCGAGCACTCGGAACCGGGCGGCGTGACCTGCACGATCCGATAGCCGTCGTTGATCGGGAAGTCGGCGTCCAGACGCCAGCCCAGCTGCTCCACGTAGAAGCCCTTGGCGCGGTCCACGTCGGAGACGGGAAGTATGACGACTTCGAGCTTCATGTCCATGGCGGTGATCTCGCTTTCGGTTCGGATGTTGTGGTGGGTGTGTGGGCGGTGATGTGTGTGGTGCGCCGTCCCGGACCGAGCCGTCGGCGGTCCCCGAGAGCGGATGCGCCGAGCACGTACCTCCAGGCCGGTGCTCGCCGCGTTCGTCCTCACTGTCGTCCGGGAGCGGCATGTCCCGCATCAGTCACCTGACGGTGTGTCCTGGCCGGCCCGCGGCCTGCTGCCCTTAAGCTGTCCGGCCGGGCGGCCTAGGTGTTCCGGTTCCTCCGGCTCGACGGCGGTCACGTGTGCCGCGTTCCGGCCGACCGACCATCGGTGATCAATTCGTGACCGTCGCGGCCCGCACCTGACGGCCCCCGGATACGTGTGTCTGTTGGATGCCGTGGCCGCACAGGGATGTGTCGCGGCCCGCGTCCGAAGACCGATCGTCATCCGACCGAACACGAAAGGACAGATCTTGAGGAGACTGTTTCCCACCTCCCGCGCGGGACGCGCACTCACGGTGGGTGCCGCACTGCTCTCCGCCGGGGCGGCCCTCGCTCCCGCCGGTACCGCTGTGGCGAGCACGGCCACGGAGGGCCGGCACAAGCTGGATTACGTCGCTCTCGGTGACTCGTACGCCTCCGCGCCGCTCGTGCCCACCCAGGTCGACACGACCTGCCTGCGCTCCAGCCGGAACTACCCCTCGCTGGTGGCGGGGGCCCGCGGTGCGACGCTGACGGACGTCACCTGTTCGGGGGCCACCACCGCCGCCATGACGGCCCCGCAGGCCGACGGTGTGCCGGCCCAGTTCGACGCGCTCGACCGGGGCACCGACCTGGTCACGGTCACCATCGGTGGCAACGACATCGGCTTCTCGACCGTGCTGGGCACCTGTGTCCAGCTGTTGGGCAGCGACCCGGCGGGCGCCCCGTGCCAGACTCACTACACGGCTACCGGCGCGGACGAGATCTCGGACGCGATCGCCCGGACCGCGCCGAAGGTCGGGCAGGTGCTGCGCGGCATCCACCGCCGCGCGCCGCACGCCCGGGTCGTGGTGGTCGGCTACCCCGACCTCTTCCCCGAGGACGGCGTCGGCTGTACCAGCAGGAGCGTGCCGCTGGCCGCGGGTGACTTCGCCTGGCTCCGGGACAAGGAGAAGGAGCTGAACGCGATGCTGGCCCGCCAGGCGCGACTCGGCGGGGCGCGGTACGTGAACACGTACACGCCGACCGTCGGGCACGACCTCTGCAAGCCGACCGGCGAGCGCTGGATCGAGACCTTCGCCCCCGAGACTCCGGCGGCGCCGGTGCACCCCAATGCCACGGGTGAGAACGCGATGGCCGACGCCGTCGACGCGGCCCTTCCGCGTCACGCCGGGCGCCACTGACCTCCATGTCGTAGCGCGGTCCCCGACCCGGCCGGGAGTCCGGAAGGGCCACTCGTCCCTCCCGCCGGGTCGTCACGCAAGGCTGGAAGCCGCCGGGCCGTATCCCGACAGCACCGCGCTCTCCGCCCAGTTCCACACCTGCCTGTCGTCGGGCCACGCCCGCTCCGTGGGGCTTCCCGCGCGCCGGGGCACTTGCTCGTCGGCGACGGCGGAGACTCGGTCGTCGACGAAACGACGGTGTCCGGCCGTCCGTCGGAGTGTGAACGTCATGGCGGCCATGTCATGCCCTCGCTCTTGGGTAGGCGGTGCGGGTGTGGCCCGGGGAGCGGGTCCCGTGCCGGGGGAAGGGGCACGGGACCCGCGATCTGGGGGGGGGATCAGGCGGCGCTGGCGTTGATGGTGACGGGGATGTTGTCGCGCGTCGCCTTGGAGTACGGGCAGATCTGGTGGGCGGCGTGCGCGAGTTCCTCGGCGGTGGCCTGGTCCACGCCACCGAGCACGGGGCTGAGCACCGCGGAGAGGGAGAACTCGCCGTCGTCGCCGTGGGTGAGTGTGATCTCGGCGGTGATGGTGGTGCTGGTCAGCCGGATCTTGCGGGTGCTGGCGGCACGACGGAGGGCGCCGAGGAAGCATGCGGCCCAGCCGGCGGCCAGGAACTGCTCGGGGTTGGTCGCGGTGCCCGCGCCTCCCAGCTCCTTGGGGAGGGCGAGGCTGGTCTCCAGCAGACCGTCGGAGGAGCGGACGTGACCGCCGTTCCGGCCCTCTCCGTCGACGTCGACAACCGCGGTGTAGCTGACTGCCATGACTGGTGCTCCCCATCTGGATCGAAAGGTTCTCGGTCACCTCCTGCCCGGACACTTTCCGTGTCACCGGTTGAGGTGGTGACGTAATCATGGCAGGCGTTTGCGTCACCCGTCAAGACGGTGACTGATGTCTTTCGGCGGCTCGTCGGAGGCTTATCCCCCGGCGGCTGGCTTCGTCACGCTGCACGCGCCCCGCTGTCGCTGTTGTGACATGTCCCAGCTGTGCCACGGGGATCGAGTGACACCTGCCTCACGGCCGTCGGATTCTGTCGCGCAGATGAACGGCAGGCAGCGCGCCGGGAGGGCACGGAACCGATGAGACACGTCCGTTTGTTGGCGACCTTCGCAGCAGGGGTCGCACTGGCCACCGCGACGGCCACCCCGTCGCTCGCGGACCCACCGGGTCCACCGCTCGCCGCGAAGGTGAGCGGGGAACCGGGCAGCCGGGCGACCGTCCACCTGATCACGGGCGACAGCGTGACCGTGGCCAAGGGCCCGGACGGCCGGCAGACGGCCGCCGTACACCCCGGCCGGGGACGTTCCGGCGTCGTCTTCCACACCTTCGAACAGGACGGCCACCTCACGGTCCTGCCCGCCGATGCCGCTCCCCTCGTCTCCCAAGGCCGCCTGGACCGGGCGCTGTTCGACGTGACGGCCCTCGTCGCGCAGAGATACGACGACGCCCACACCGCGACGCTGCCCCTGATCGTCGGCGCATCCGGCCGAGCGGCGGCCCGGAGCGCGCGTCGCGTCACCGCGCTCGCCGAACAGGACGCTCCCACCCGCGAGTTGACCAGCATCGGCGCCGAGGCCCTGCACGTCGACAAGGGCGACCTGAGCCGTCTGTGGACCGAACTGCGGCCCCGGACAGCCGGGTCGAGGACATCGACGGGCGCCGAGGTACCCCGCGTATGGCTCGACGTCCGGGTCAGCGCCGACCTCGACCGCAGCACCGCCCAGATCGGCGCCCCACCCGTGTGGCAGCAGGGCGATCACGGCCAAGGAGTCAAGGTGGCGGTCCTCGACACGGGCGTGGACCAGACCCATCCGGACCTGGCCGGGCGGATCGTCAAGTCGGCCAACTTCTCGGACAGTCCGACCACCGGTGACTCCTTCGGACACGGCACCCACGTCGCGTCCATCGTGGGCGGCAGCGGCGCGGCCTCCGGCGGCGCCCGCAAGGGCGTGGCTCCCGGGGCGGACCTGCTCGTCGGCAAGGTGCTCGGCGACGACGGCAGCGGTTCCGCGTCCCAGATCATCGCCGGCATGGAATGGGCCGTGGCCCAGGGCGCCAAGGTCGTCAACATGAGCCTCGGCTCGGACGCCCCGAGCGACGGCACCGACGTCATGAGCCAGGCCGTCGACGAACTCTCGCGCACCAGTTCCACGTTGTTCGTGGCCGCCGCGGGGAACAGCGGCGAGCAGGGGGCCTCCACCATCGGTTCACCCGGCGCGGCCGACTCGGCGCTCACGGTGGGCGCGGTGGACCGCGCCGACGCGCTGGCCGCCTTCTCCAGCCGGGGTCCCCGCTCCGGCGACGGCGCCGCGAAGCCGGACGTGACCGCTCCCGGCGTCGGCATCGTGGCGGCCCGCGCCTCGGGCACCACACAGGGCGACGTGGTGGACCAGTACTACGTGGGCTTCTCCGGCACTTCCATGGCCACCCCCCATGTCGCGGGCGCCGCGGCACTCGTCGCACAGCGCCACCCGGACTGGACCGGCAGCCAGATCAAGGACGCCCTCGTCAGCACCGCCCGCACGATCACCGGCCAGAAGGTCACCGACCAGGGCGGCGGCCGCATCGACGTGGCCGCCGCGGCCCTCGGCGCGGTCACCGCGACGGGCAGCATCACCCCCCGACCCTTCCAACCGGGTGACAAGGCCCGGGACTTCGACCTGACCTACACCAACACCTCCGACGAAGCCGTCACCCTGGCCCTGCACCCCCGCCTCACGGACGCCGCCGGCCGCCCGGCCCCGGCGGACGCCGTCCGCCTCGCCCACTCCTCCGTACGCCTCCCCGCCCACGGAACCGTCGTTGTCCCCCTCACCGTCGATCCGGCCAAGGCCGGGCAGGGCACCTACTACGGCTACGTCACCGGCACCCCGGAAGGCGGTGCCACCCCCTCCGTGCACACCACGCTGAGCCTGATCGTGCACGGCCCGACGCACAAGCTGACCGTGCGGACGTACGACGAGAACGGCGACCGCGTCGCCGCTCAGCCGCTCATCTGGGGCCCCGGCGGATTCATGGGCTACACGGACCCCGACAACGGCGTCGCCGAGGTGGAGGAGGGCACCTACCAGGTGAGCCACACCTTCCTCAGCACCGCGCGGGACGGCCAGGAACTGCATGAGGTCGTCCTGCCCGAGGTGCGGGTCACCAGGGACACGACGGTCACCGTGGACGCCCGCAGAACCGTTCCGGTACAGATCCGCACCCCCAAGCCCGCCGAACAGCGCGGGGTGCTGAGCTACCAGACCTACCGCGAGATCGACGGCCGCGCCCTGATCCAGGGCACGATGTTCTTCGACATCGCCAAGCGCCTCTACGTCAGCCCCACTCCCCCGGTGCGGACGGGAACCTTCGAGTTCGCCTCCCGCTGGCAGCTCGTCGCACCGCTGCTCCAGGCACGGACCACCGGCCTGCCCGGCACGCTCGACGCCTACTACATGCCGGCCTCACCCCTCTTCGACGACCACGGCACCACCCTGCGCGCGGTCGACGCGGGCGACGCCGCCGCCCCGGCGCTCACCGGCGTACGCGGCCGGCTCGCCGTGCTCACCGACGCACAGGGCACCGGCCTGCAACCGGCCCTGGAACAGGCCGCGGCGGCGGGCGCCAGGGGCGTCCTCCTCATCCACTTCGACGACAACCCCTGGACCCGCTGGACCCCGGACGGCGAACGCTCGCCCCTGCCGGTCGTCCGCGTCGGGGCCACCACCGGAGCCGAGATCCTGAAGCGGATCCACCGCCGCACCACGGAGGTGACCTTCCGCGGCACGGCCCGCAGCCCCTACCTCTACGACGTCATGCAGGTGGCCAGAGAACAGATCCCCCGGCACGTCATCCACACGGTGTCCGCCCAAAACAGCGCCGTGGTGCACGCCACCTACACGGACAACGGCGGCAGCGGCTGGGCCGCCGAGCAGCGCTTCGCCCGGCGCCCCTACCAGGAGACGGCCTGGCTCCAGTACAACCGCTACGTCCCCACCGGCTTCACCCGCACCGAGTACGTCAGCGCCGGGGACACCATCTGGCAGCACCTCGTCCACCACACCACCGTGTACGACCCCGACCTGCCCCTGTCACTCGGCATGCGCGACACCCCCCGGACCTACCGGCCCAGAGCCCGGACCTCGGAGACTTGGCAGGGCGCCGTCGTCCGGCCGTCGATCCCCGCGGGCACCCCCGAGCCGACCGTGCGGCAGGGTGACGTACTGCGCCTGCGCATACCCGAGTTCACGGACTCGCAGTCCGGCCACTGGTCCCGCTTCCAGACCGACGGCGGCGGCATCGGCACCGGCCGCGCGCAGGCCACGAAGGACACGGTGACGGCCGCCCTCTACCGCGACGGGACGAGACTCACCGACCTGGAAACCGCCTGGGCCAACGTGGGCGTGCCGAGCGGACCCGCTAACTACCGCTTGGAGCTGGCCACTTCGCGTACCTCGCCCGACTGGGACTACGCGACCGCGACCAGCACGTCCTGGTCCTTCCGCTCCGGCTCCACCGACGAATCCACGCCGCTGCCCCTGCTCCAACTCGACTACGTAGTACCGGTCGACGCGCACAACACGGTCAACCGGGCAGGATCGTACGGCGTGGACGTCACGGTCCGCGCCCAGGACGGAGCGCCCCGCCCGGCCGGCCTGAGCGCGCGGGTGGAGATCTCCTACGACGACGGCCGCACCTGGCGTGCGACGGCCGTCCGTGACCGGGGCCATGAGACGTTCCGGGCCACGGTGGACCGTACGCACCACCGAAGCGGCACCGCCTATGTGACGCTGCGCGTCACCGCCCGGGACTCGGCCGGCAACAGCGTCCGGCAGACGGTCACCCGCGCCTGGGCGGAACACCGCTGAACCTCACGCATCAGGGGGGGGGGGGGGGGGGGGGGGGGGGGGGGGGGCCCCGCCCGCGCGGGGGGGGGGGGGGGGGGGGGGCTGGGGGGGGGGGGGGGCCCCGGC